>CAYQFJ010000199.1:0-4855 GCA_964416715.1 uncultured Actinotalea sp.
ACCAGCGGGCGTTGGAGTCCCCGCGCAGGAACCACAGCAGCTCGTAGACGATCGACCGCAGGTGCACCCGCTTGGTCGTGACCAGGGGGAAGCCGGCGCGCAGGTCGTACCGGAGCTGGTGACCGAAGACGCTGCGCGTGCCGGTCCCGGTCCGGTCCGACTTCGCGGTCCCGGTCTCCAGCACGGTCCGCAGCAGGTCCTCGTACTGACGGTTCACCGGGGTCATGCCCGTCATCGTAGGCTCCGTGCGGTGGAGGGCGGGAGGTGGCTCGCGGGTGCCGGATCGACAAGTGCGACGCACGCAGTTCATGCTTGCCGGGTGCGCGACCTTCCCCTGAGCCCCCGATCGGACGCCCCACGCGAGCCGGGACCGGCCTGATGGCGCTGTTCCGTGAGCAGGCGGACGTCTCGGTCCGTCCGGCGACCCCAGAGGACGAGGCGCCGATCGCGCGGGTCCAGCTCCGTGCGTGGCGGGCGCACCACGCCGACGTGCTCGGCGACGCGGTGCTGGAGCGGCTCGACGTGCTGGCCGTCCGCGAGCAGTGGACCCGCGCGATCACCGCTCCCCCGTCGCGCGACCACCACGTGCTGGTCGCCTGCACCGGTGCCCGGGTGGTCGGCTTCGCCGCCTCGGTCCCGGTGCCCGACGGGGCCGAGATCGTCGCCCTCGAGGTGGACCCGGACCACGAGCGCAGCGGGCACGGCTCCCGGCTGCTCGCCGCCTGCGTCGACCTGGCCCGCGACTCCGGGGCCGAGCACGTGCAGACCTGGGTGCTCGACGGGGACACGGCGCGCGAGCAGTTCCTGACCGGAGCCGGGCTCGGGGCCGACGGCGGTCGCCGCGAGCTGGGTCTGGGCGTCACCCCGGCGGGACTGACCCAGGCGGTCACCGAGCGTCGCTGGGTCGCTACCGTCTGAGCCGGTAGCGCCGCAGGCAGAAGACGACGAGCAGCCCACCGAGGACCGTCAGCACCCACGCCCCCACGACGCCGGTCACCGGACCCGACGTGCACGCGAGGTGGTCGAGGCCGCCGCCGGAGGACGGACAGCTGCCGTGCTGGACGCTCCAGAGGAGAAGGATCGCCACCACGACCCCGACGGCAGCGAGCAGCCACCCGGTGCCGCCGCGTCGTCGCACGGTCCGAGGGTAGCGCGGCCCCGTCGGTCAGGGGACGACGCGCGTCAGCGCCGGCCGAGGTCGAGGTAGTTCTCGAGGCCGACCGTCAGCCCCGGTCGTCCGGCCACCTGGCGCACGGCGTGGAGCACCCCCGGCATGAACGACGTCCGGTCGAAGGAGTCGTGCCGGATGGTCAGCTGCTCCCCGGCGTTGCCGAGCAGGATCTCCTCGTGCGCGACCAGGCCTCGCAGCCGCACCGCGTGCACCCGTACGCCGTCGACGTCGGCTCCTCGCGCACCGGGAAGCTCCTGGATGGTCGCGTCCGGCACCGGGCCGAGGCCGGCGTCTCGGCGGGCGGCAGCGATGCCCTCGGCGGTGTGCCGGGCCGTGCCGCTGGGCGCGTCGACCTTGTCCGGGTGGTGCAGCTCGATGACCTCGACCGACTCGAACCAGCGCGCGGCACGGGCCGCGAAGTCCATCGCCAGGACGGCGCCGAGCGCGAAGTTCGGCGCGACGAGCACCCCGACCTGCGGTGCCCGCGCCAGGTGCTCACGGACGCGGGTCAGCGCGGCGTCGTCCCAGCCGGTCGTGCCGACGACGGCGTGCATCCCGGCGTCGACGAGCGCGTGCACGTTCGCCTCGGTGACCGACGGGACGGTGAAGTCGACGGCGACCTGAGCCTCGGCGCGAGCGGCGTCGGCGACGTCGTCCTGCGCGTCGAGCGCGGCGACCAGCTCCAGCCCGTCGGCGGCCTCGACCGCCTCGCAGACCGTGCGGCCCATCCGCCCCGCAGCTCCCAGCACCGCCACCTTGATCGTGTCACCCACGGTGGACCAGCCTAGCCGCGGCACGCGCGCCGGGACGCGTCCGTCGTCCGGTGCGGCTCACGTGCACCCTGCGCGCTGCCGATGGCACGTGCATGCGGTCCTACCTCTCGGTGTACGGCGCGACCATGCTCGGTACCGCCGTCGGGCTCACGCTCATGACGTGGGGAATCCTCGTCCTCGGTGACGTCGCGGACGAGGCGATGACCGGGAGGGCCGGGCCGTCACCGGTCGATCGGCTGCGGCCGGCCGTCGGCTGGGCGGTGCAGGCGCTCACCGCGGCATCGGCCCTCTGGCTCGCCTCGGTGCGCTGTGCCCGCCGGGGGCGGCCCTGGCTCGCCGCCGGGATCGCCCTTGCCCTGCTGGCGGTGTGGACCGCCTCGGCCTTCGCCCCCAGCACCGTCGACAACGTCGTGCTGCCCTGGCCGGGGGTGCGGCCACCGGTCTTCCCCAGTGAGTACTACGCGACGAGGACGGTCGCCCACCCGGCGGTGTTGTCGCCGCTCGCCCTCGGGCTGTCCAGCGTCGGTGTGGCTTGGGTCGCCACCCGTCTCGGCCGTGCCGTACCTGGGGTCGAGCGGCGCGTGACCAGCCGGGCCGGAACCCTGATCGCCGTCGGACTCGTCGGCGTCCCGGCACTGGTGGCACTGGCCGGCGGGCTGGCCGCGTACCTCCGGATCTACACGACCGGGCCTGGTGGCTGGCGCCTGGTCGAGATTCTGCCCTGGGGCGATGTCGTGCTGCCGCCCACCATGGCCGTCCTGCTGGTGGTCGTTGCGGCGGTGGTCTCCGGGGACGGCCGAGCCACCGCGCTCCCCCTGGCGTTCGGCTGGGCGATCACGTTCGTGCCGGTGCTGTCGCAGTGGTACGCCGGCGGAGATGACGGACTGCTTCTCGGCGCGTCCGCCGTGCTGGCCGCCGTCGCGCTGGCCTGGTCGTGGCGGCCGGTGGCGCGCCATCTCCAGGACGCGCTCGCTGAGCAACGACCACCGACTGCCTGAGCCTCAGTCCCCGAAGGGACCGACCTTCACGATCGAACGGGGCTGCGCGGCGAGCTCAGCGGCGAGGTCGCGCACCTCTTCGGCGGTGACGGCGCGGATCCGCTCGAGCGACTCCTCCTGGGAGAGCAGCTCACCGTGCACGAGCTCGGCCTTGCCGAGCCGGCTCATCCGCGAGCCGGTGTCCTCCAGACCCAGCACCAGCCCGCCGGCGAGCTGACCGATCCCCCGAGTGAGCTCCGCGTCGGTGATCCCGTCCGCGGCGAGCCGATCGAGCTCGTCGGCGAGCAGCTCGACCACCTGATCGACCTTCGCCGGGGTGCACCCGGCGTACAGTCCGAACACACCCGTGTCCGCGTGGCCCGAGGCGAAGCAGTAGACCGAGTACGCCAGGCCACGCTTCTCGCGGATCTCCTGGAACAGCCGCGAGGACATCCCTCCCCCGAGCACGGCGGTCAGGACCGTCAGCGCGAAGCGCCGGTCGTCGACTGCCGTCAGACCGGGACCGCCGACGATGACGTTCGCCTGCTCGGTGCTGCGCCGCACCGCCAGCTCCACACCGTCCGGGAGCCGGGTACCCGGAGGGCCTCCGACCGGCCGACGGGTCGGGGCCGTGGCCCCGTCCAGGTCCCAGCCACCGGAGCGCAGCGCGTCGACGACCTGCGAGCACAGCGCGTCGTGATCGACACCGCCGGCCGCGGTCACCACGAGCGTCTCGGGCCGGTAGTGCTCGGCGTAGTGCTCCCAGACGGCGTCCCGCGGCACCGAACGGATCGTGTCCGGGGTGCCGCCGATCGGCCGTCCGAGCGGATGGTCACCGAGCACCGCGGCGGCGAACTGCTCGTGGACGACGTCCGCCGGGTCGTCGTCGGTCATGGCGATCTCTTCGAGGATCACCCCGCGCTCGAGCTCCAGCTCGTCGGGGTCCAGGCGCGCGGAGGTGACCATGTCACCGATGACGTCCACGGCCATCGGCAGGTCGGTGTCCAGCACCCGCGCGAAGTAGCAGGTGTGCTCCTTGCCGGTGGCCGCGTTCGCCTCACCTCCGACGGCGTCGAACGCCTCGGCGATGTCCATCGCGGAGCGCCGCTGCGTGCCCTTGAAGAGCAGGTGCTCCAGGAAGTGCGTGGACCCGTGGTGGCCGTCGCTCTCGTCGCGCGAACCCACGCCGACCCACGCACCGATGGTCGCCGAGCGCAGCCCTGGCATGGACTCGCTGAGCACCCGGGTACCGCCGGGCAGGACGGTGCGGCGCACGACGGCGCCCCCGTCCTGTCCGGCGGTCAGGTCGCTGCCCGGTCGCCCCGGGCCACTCAGCGGCAGCTCGAGGGGCACCTCAGGCCTGGACGTCCTGGGGCTGCTCGGCCCGCTCGCCCTCGCCGGACTCCTCGACCACGGCGTGCAGCGACAGCTTGCCGCGCGGGTCGATCTCGGCGATCTCGACCTGGACCTTCTGGCCCACCCCGAGCACGTCCTCGACGTTCTCCACGCGCTTGCCGCCGACGAGCTTGCGGATCTGCGAGATGTGCAGCAGACCGTCCTTGCCCGGTGTGAGCGAGATGAACGCCCCGAAACTCGTGGTCTTGACCACGGTGCCGACGTAGCGCTCGCCGACCTCCGGCATCTGCGGGTTGGCGATCGCGTTGATCATCGTCCGCGCGGCCTCGGCGGACGGCCCGTCGACCGCACCGATGTAGACGGTGCCGTCGTCCTCGATCGAGATGTCCGCGCCGGTCTGCTCCTGGATCTCCTTAATCATCTTACCCTTCGGGCCGATGACCTCGCCGATCTTGTCGACCGGGACCTGGACGCTGATCACCCGCGGTGCGTACGGCGACATCTCGTCCGGGACGTCGATCGCCTCGTTCATCACGTCCAGGATGTGCAGGCGGGCGTCGCGCGCCTGGGTCAGCGCA
>CAYQFJ010000200.1:0-4841 GCA_964416715.1 uncultured Actinotalea sp.
CGAGATGATCGACCGGGCCAAGTCCGGCACGTTCGCCTACCCGGCGATCAACGTCACCTCGTCCCAGACGGTCACCGCCGCCATCCAGGGCTTCGCCGAGGCGGAGTCCGACGGCATCATCCAGGTCTCGGTCGGTGGCGCGGAGTACGCGTCCGGCTCGACGGTCAAGGACCGCGTCTCCGGCTCGCTCGCGCTGGCCGCGTACGCGACCGAGGTCGCCAAGAACTACCCGGTCACCATCGCCCTGCACACCGACCATTGCGCCAAGCAGAACCTCGACTCCTGGGTCCGGCCGCTGCTGGCCCTGGAGGCCGAGCAGGTCAAGGCCGGCAAGCTCCCGACCTTCCAGTCGCACATGTGGGACGGCTCGTCGGTCCCGCTCGACGAGAACCTCGCCATCGCCGAGGAGCTGCTGGAGCTGTCCAACGCCGCGCGCACGATCCTTGAGATCGAGGTCGGCGTCGTCGGTGGCGAGGAGGACGGCCACGAGGCCGAGATCAACGAGAAGTTGTACACGACCGTCGAGGACGGGCTGGCCACGGTCAAGGCGCTCGGTACAGGTGAGAAGGGCCGCTACCTGACCGCGCTGACCTTCGGCAACGTGCACGGCGTCTACAAGCCCGGAGCGGTCAAGCTGCGCCCGTCGCTGCTGGCCGAGATCCAGGAGGCCGTCGGCAAGGAGGTCGGCAAGGAGAAGCCGTTCGACCTCGTCTTCCACGGCGGCTCGGGCTCCAGCGCCGAAGAGATCGCCGAGGCGGTCGACAACGGCGTCATCAAGATGAACGTCGACACCGACACCCAGTACGCGTTCACCCGTCCGGTGGTGACCCACATGTTCACCAACTACGACGGCGTCCTGAAGGTCGACGGCGACGTGGGCAACAAGAAGGCCTACGACCCGCGCGCCTGGGGCAAGCTCGCCGAGGCCGGGATGGCACAGCGGGTCGTCGAGGCCTGCCGGCAGCTGCGGTCCGCCGGCACCAAGATCGGCTGAGCGGCGCCCGGACGCCGGCGCCCCGCTGCCGGACCGCTCCCGGTCAGGAGCGCCCGGACGGCGGGGTGCCGTCGATCTCGAGCAGCTCGCCGATCCGTGTGACCTCGAGCAGGAAGCGCACGTTCTCCGGCACCCGGACGACGCGCACGGGCTGCGGGCTGCGCGTGGCGAGCCGGGCGAGGAAGGCGACGCCGGAGGAGTCCATGAAGGTGACGTGCTGGGCATCGACCTCGATCGGCAGCCGCGCCGCCTCGGCGTCCGCGGTGGCACTGCGCAGCTCCGCCGTGAGATCGGCGTCCACCTCGCCGGACAGCACGATGCAGGTGCGGTCCTTCTCGACGATCACGTGCACCGAGGCAGGTTCGGCATGGTCGGCCGTCACATCGGTCGTTCCCGGCGGGGCGTCGGCCGGGGACACACCGACGGGCCGGTCCGGCGTGGGGCTGTTAACGTCCCGCATGTCGCTCCCCTCGACCACTCGATGGGCACTGGACGTCCCACCGACGGGCGAAACCCCTCGTGGGCGCCCGATCGAACGCTAGACGATCGGAGACGGTGATGGTCAACTCCATGCCGTCACGCTCCTCGCCCGAAGGGTATCCCGACGCGTTGGCGCTGATCCGTGACGCGGCCCTGCACGCCACGGACCTGACCGTCGTCGTCATCGAGGAGAACGCGTCCGGCCGGACGATCGCGTGGGTCAACGACGCGTTCACCACCACCACCGGCTACCCGCTCGCGGAGGTGCGCGGCCGGGCCCCGGAGCTGATGTACGGGCCGGACACCGACCGCGGGGAGCTGGACCGGCTGCGGGACGAGGTCCGGGAGGGGCGGTCGGCGACGGGCACCCTGCTGACCTACCGCCGGGACGGTACGTCCTTCTGGAGCCAGGTCTCGGTGACACCGGTCCCGGACCGTGACGGCGCCGTCCGGCACTGGGTCGCCTTCCGGACGGACGTGACCACGCACGTCGAGGCGGCGGCGGCCGAGCGCGCCTCGCTGGAGGCCGAGCGGCGGGCCCGCAGCGACCTCTCGCTGGTCCGACGCGTCTCCGACCTGCTCCTGGACCGCGACGACCCGTACGTGCTGCGCAAGATCACCGGCCTGCTGGTCGACGACGTCGTCGCGTGGGCCGGCTTCTTCATCGACGCGGACGGTCTGCACCCGGTCGGCAGCATGGAGGCGGCGCTGCGGGGCCGTCCGGCGCCGGCACACCGGAGGGCCACCGCCACGGAGGGCGCCGACCCGGTGCGCGACGTACTGACCGGGGTGCTCGACGGGCCGTTGCGGATCGAGGTCGACGAGCCGGCGGCCGGTCCGATGACGTCCTGGCTCGTGGAGCACCTCGAGCCGGCACTGGCGCGGCTGCCCGGGACGCCGCGGTCCCTGGTGGTGTTCCCGGTCCCGGGCCGACGCCGTCCGGCCGCCCTGCTGGTCACGGTTCCCCGGGAGGCCGTGCCCGGTGCGGGCATGGGCGTGAGCGACCAGTCGGTGGTCCAGCTGGTGGTGCGGCGCGTCGGCTCGGAGGTGGAGAACCAGCGGCTGTACGTGCGGGAGCACGAGCTCGCGGAGACCCTGCAGCGCGCCATGCTGCCCGAGCAGGCCGACGTGCGCGGGCTGGACGTGTGGACCTACTACGCACCCAGCTCCGGTCACGCCCAGGTGGGCGGGGACTGGTACGACGTGCTCGAGGTCTCGCCGGGCGTCGTCGCCTTGGTGATCGGTGACGTCGTCGGGCACGACGTCGAGGCGGCGGCCGCGATGGGCCAGCTCCGCTCGGTGGTGCGCGCCTACGTGCACGAGACGATCCGCCCGGGGCAGGTGCTCGACCGGGTGGACCACCTGGTGGCGGGGATGCCGCTGCCCCGCTCGGCCAGCCTGGTGCTGGCGGTGATGAGCCGTACCGCCTCCGGCTGGACCGTTGAGTACTCCAGGGCCGGGCACCTGCCGCCGGTGGCCGGTCGCGGGGGGGAGGTGGTGCCGCTGGACGACGCCGGTGGGCCGATGATCGGTTACGGCGCCCGCGAGCGGGACGAGGCCCGGCACGAGCTGGCACCCGGTGACCTGCTCGTGCTCTACACCGACGGCCTGATCGAGCGGCGCGACCGCACGCTGCGCACCGGGCTGGGTGCGCTGGTGGAGGCCACCGCCCAGGTGGAGGCGACGGACGCCGCCGGGGTCGGTGAGGACCTGCTCGCCCGCCTGGCCGACGACCCGGAGGACGACATCGCCCTGGTGGTGGTGCGGGTGCCCGACCCGGGCCTGGACGCAGCGGGAGCATCGAGCCCGCGACGCCGGCGCTGGTCCCTGCCCAGCGAGCCGGGGTCGATCGCGCGCGCCCGCCAGGCGGTCCGGCGCACCAGCACGGCGTGGGGGATCGAAGAGGTCCCCGCGGCGGAGCTGGTGGTCTCCGAGCTGGTCGCGAACGCGGTGCTGCACGGGTGGGGGCACGTCGTCCTTCGGCTCTTCGACACCGGCGCCGGTCTGCGGATCGAGGTCGAGGACTCGAACCCGGCCCCGCCGGTCACCGCCGACGGCCATCCCGGCCGCGTGGGCGGTTACGGGATGCAGATCATCGAGCGGCTCGCCGAGTGGGGATGGCGCCCGGCGGGTGCCGGCAAGCTCGTGTGGGCCAGGATGCGGCCGGGAGCCGCGCGCGGGGGGCCCTTCGGCGGCAGCGGAGCAGGCGGTGCGGCGCCGCGCTGACGCGACCGACCGACGCCGGGGGCTCAGCCCCGCTCGGAGGAGATCGCCCCCAGGAGCGGCTCCGACGGGCCGCACGCGTGGTCCGCGTCGATGCGGAACATCTCCAGGGCCCCGCACACCTCGAGCACGAACAGCTCACGGTCGTGGATCCCGCGCAGGACGGTCGCCCCGCCGCTCTTGCGGCCGGCGTCCGCCAGCGAGATGAGGAAGGCGGCACCGGTGGAGTCCATGAAGGTCACCCGGCACATGTCGATCACGAGGAGCTGACGACGCAGGCCCGCCACCCGGGCTGCCACCTCGGGGAACCGGTTGCGCTCTGCGAGGTCCAGGTCCCCGGAGACGGTGAGGATCGTCGTCACGGATGAGGTGGCGATCTCAAGCATCACGGATACGCATTCAAAGTCTCCCGGACGCGTGGGGGGGACGTCCGCGGTCGACTGTATCCATCGACCGGCGAGTCCGCACGCCGGACACTCATGGGAGACGATGGGGGCATGAGTCGCCAGAACCTGTTGGGTGAACCCGCTCCCACGCTGCTGCCCGATGACCACCCCGACGCCGCCGCCCGTGCGACCCTCGCCGCCGGCGCGTCCGTGCGCGAGGCCGTCCGCGCCGAGCCCGCCTCCTCCTACCTGTGGGCACTGCTCGCCGAGGAGTCGCTGGCCGGCGGCGGTTCGCAGGGGCCGGACCCGGTCGCGGCGTACGCCTACGCGCGCACCGGCTACCACCGGGGGCTCGACGCGCTGCGCCGCGCGGGGTGGCGGGGCACCGGGCCGGTCCCGGTCGACCACGTGCCCAACCAGGGCTTCCTGCGCGCGCTGCTGGCCCTGGCCGAGGCGGCCGACGCCATCGGCGAGCTGCCGGAGGCCGAGCGGTGCCGCACCTTCCTCGCAGACTCCGGCACGAGCGCCGAGGCGGTCGCGGCGCTGCGCTGACGGGCCACTCCGGTAGCCTCGGTCCGGCACCTGGCGCACGTTCGGCGTCGTGCCTTCCCGGACCGAAGGAACCGCCGTATGCCAGCCGTCGTCGTGCTCGGAGCCCAGTGGGGTGACGAGGGCAAGGGCAAGGCCACCGACCAGCTCGGCTCGCGGGTCGACTACGTCGTGAAGTTCAACGGGGGCAACAACGCCGGCCACACCGT
>CAYQFJ010000201.1:0-4826 GCA_964416715.1 uncultured Actinotalea sp.
CGGACCATTCCCTTGACCTCGGCGAGCACCGCCTGGGGGCCAGCGCGTCGGGCCGACTCGGTGGCGTAGTCGGGGTTCGGCGCGAAGAAGCCGAGGGTGTTGTAGCCCCAGTAGTTGGTCAGCCCGCGCCGGGTCAGCGCGGGCTCGTCGACCGGGGCGTGGATCGGCAGCAGCTCGAGGCTGGTCACCCCCAGGGAGCGCAGGTGCTCGATGGTGACCGGGTGGGCCAGGCCGGCGTACGTGCCCCGCAGTTCCGGTGGGACGCCGGGCAGCAGCCGGGTCAGCCCGCGCACGTGCGCCTCGTAGATCACCGTGTCGGTCCACGGGACGCGTGGCCGCTCGACCGGCGGCCCGTCGAACTCGTCGTCGATGACGACCGCGTGCGGCACGTCGGCACGGGAGTCGGTGGGGTCCGCCTCCGGCCGCCCGCCGACGGTACGGCCGTCCTCGTCCACGCGGTGGCCGTACACCGACGGGCCCAGCCGCACCTCGCCGCTGAGCCCACGGGCGTAGGGGTCGACGAGCAGCTTGGCCGGGTTGTACCTGGTCCCCGTCTCGGGGTCCCAGGCACCGTGGGCGCGGAACCCGTAGCGCTGCCCTGCGCGCAGGCCGGGCAGGTGGGCGTGCCAGACGCCGTAGCTGGGCCCGGTCAGCGGGACGCGGCGCTCCGCCCAGCCGTCGGGGGAGTCCGGGTCCGGGTCGAGCAGACAGACGTCGACCGCGGTCGCGTGCGAGGCGAGCACGGCGAAGTCGACGCCACCGTCCACCAGGTGCGCACCGAGCCGGTGCGGGCGTCCGGCGGGCAGGGTGACACTCACGGGACACCAGTGTGGACCAGTTCCGCCGGGCGTCCGAACCGCACGTCCGCATCACCCTCCGTCGTGAAGCGCTCGCGGTGTGCGGGGTAGCCTTCCGGAGGTTCGTGCAGTCGTCGCGGGAGCAGCCCGACGACTGCTGTCGTGTCACCGAGTCGAGGGCGGGTCCCATGCGGATCGTGGTCTGTGTCAAGCACGTCCCGGACGTGCAGTCCGAGCGTCGGCTCACCGACGAGGGTCTGCTGGACCGCAGCCAGCAGGACGGCACGATCAACGAGCTGGACGAGAACGCCGTCGAGGCGGCGGTGAGCCTGGTCGAGCAGCACGGCGGCGAGGTGGTCGCGCTCACGGTGGGGCCCGACGACGCCGTCGACGCCGTCCGTCGGGCGCTGCAGATGGGTGCGCACTCGGCCGTGCACGTGTCCGACGACGCGATCGCTGGCTCCGACGTGTTCGGCACCGTCGCCGTGCTCGCCGCCGCGATCCGGCGGATCGGTGCGGACGGCCCGGTGGACCTGGTGGTGCTCGGGATGGGTGCGGTGGACTCGCTCACCTCGCTGCTGCCGGCCGCGCTGGCCGCCGAGCTCGACCTCCCGCAGCTCGCGCTCGCCGCGGAGCTCACCGTGGACGGCATCACGGAAGGGCCCGCGGGTGCGTCGACCGGCACGGTGCGCGTCCGGCGGGAGCTGGAGCGCTCGACCCAGGTGCTCACCGCCGGGCTGCCGGCCCTGGTCTCGGTCACCGACCAGGCCAACGACCCGCGCTACCCGAGCTTCAAGGGGATCATGGCCGCCCGCAAGAGAAAGGTGCAGACCGTGTCCCTGGCGGACCTGGGTGTGGACCGCGCCACGGTCGGGACGGCGGGTGCGCGGACCGAGGTGCTCGAGGCGGCCGAGCGGCCGGCCCGTGACGACCGCCTGCTGTGGACCGACGACGGCACGGCCGGGACCCGGCTGGCCGCGTACCTCGTCGAGCAGAACCTCGTCTGAGGGGAGCGCCGACGATGACCGACTCACGACTCACCGGCCCCGTCCTGGTGCTCCTCGACCACGCCGCCGACGGCGCGCTGCGGCCCGCGGTGCTCGAGCTGGTCACCGTGGCGCGTGAGCTGGGCGAGGTGCACGGCGTCTGGCTCGGCGCGGACCTGCCCGACGTCGCCACGTCCGCCGCAGCCGGCTTCGGCGTGACCACCGTGCACCGAGCCGTGGCTGCCGACACGGACCTGCGCTCGACCCCCGCCGCCGCGGAGGTGGTCGCGGCGCTGGTGACCGAGCTGTCGGCGTCGGCCGTGCTGCTCGCGTCCTCCATCGAGAACAAGGAGATCGCCGCTCGCGTCGGGGTGGCGACCGGGGCAGGCGTCATCGTCGACGCCTCCGGGGTGAGCGTCCTCGACGGGCGGGTGGTCGCGGACAAGACGGTCCTGGCCGGGACCTGGACCACGCGCTGCGCGGTGCGCACGCCGCTGGCCGTCGTGGCGCTGAAGGCCGGATCGGTCCAGGCGGCCCCGGCGCCGGGTCCTGCTGCCGGCGTGGTCATCGAGCACGAGGTCGCCATCTCCCCGGCGGGCCGACGCGAGACGGTCGTCGAGCAGGTCGAGCGGCCGGAGTCGGGCCGTCCGTCCCTGACCGAGGCGCAGACCGTGGTGGCCGGTGGCCGGGGGACCGAGGGCGACTTCTCCGTCGTCGAGGAGCTGGCGGACGTGCTCGGGGCGGCCGTGGGCGCGACCCGGGTGGCGACCGACGAGGGCTGGATCGGGCACGACGCCCAGATCGGGCAGACCGGCGTGACGGTCTCGCCGCGGCTCTACGTCGGCGTGGGCATCTCCGGGGCGGTGCACCACCGCGGTGGCATGCAGTCCGCCGGAACGATCGTCGCGGTGAACTCCGACCCGGAGGCGCCGATCTTCGAGATCGCGGACCTCGGGATCGTCGGTGATCTGTTCACGGTCGTACCGCAGGCCACCGCGGAGCTGCGCCGCCTGAAGGGTTGAGCAGGGCTCAGAAGCGGCGTAGCCACTCCAGCGCCGCGACGGCCTGTGCCGCCTGGAACGGACGCAGGTTGGTCAGGCCCTGCGGTGTCGGCTGGATCGCGGCGTGGGTGAAGTGACCGGCCAGCGCGGCGAGCACGGCCCGGACGGCACCGCGGTCGGCGCCGACGGTGTTCGGGTGCGCCCGGAAGATCTCCTCGGGGTCGCCGCCGCCCTGCATGGCGACGCTGGGCAGCATCGCCACGAGGTCGAACCACGGCGCTCCGCCGGACCGTGCGTGCGGCCAGTCGATCAGCCAGACCCGGCTCGGCTGCTCGTCGTCGATCAGCACGTTGTCGGCGCGCAGGTCCCCGTGCACCAGGCTCTCGCCGGAGCCCGCCTCGGCGGCGTCCTGGACCCAGCCGGCGAGGTCGTCCACGTGCTCGCGCAGCCACTCGCCGTGCGGCCCGACGACGGCGGCGGCCCGGTCGACGGCGCCTTCCTCCACGATCCGCCCCCAGCCGAGCGCGTACTCCGCGACCACCTCGTGCAGCGGACGCAGGCCCGGTGGTGCGGGCGTGCCGGCGGCGACCAGGTCGCTCAGCGCACCGAGCACGACCGCCAGCTCGTCGGTGCGCCACGGCTGCTGCGGCTCCCGACCCCGGACCGCCGCGAACCCGGTCAGCACCCAGGTGCCGTCGTCGTCGGACCACAGCAACCGGGGTGCCGGGACGGCGGGGGGCAGGTGACGGGCGACCTCGATCTCCGCCCGGGCCAGGTCGGGGGAGCCCGGGTTCTGCTCGGGCGAGACGGCCTTGACGAAGATCCGGGTCCCGTCGCCGAGCTCCAGGACTGCCGCGTAACCGGGGCTGAACCCGCTGGTCGCGCTCGCCTCGGTGACCACCGCGGCGCCGGCGAGCTCGCCGATCCGGGCGCGGACGGCCCGCGGGAGGTCCGCCCAGCTCAGCCGTGAACCACTGAAGGCGAGCGGCGGGGACATCGGCGTCCTCGACGGGTTCGTCACGGGAAGGAATTCTGCCACGGGGGTGATCTCCCCGGTTGCGCCCAGGCACGCGGGGCCTTCGTAGACTCGGCCCGTGACGGCTTACCTGGACCACGCGGCGACCACCCCGATGCACCCGTCGGCGCTCGCCGCGATGGTCGACCAGCTCGGGCGGACGGGGAACCCCTCGTCGCTGCACGGTGCGGGGCGTGACGCGCGACGGGTGGTCGAGGAGTCCCGCGAGCTGCTCGCCGAGCGGCTGGGCGCCCGGCCCAGCGAGGTGATCTGGACCGCTGGCGGCACCGAGGCCGACAACCTCGCGATCAAGGGCCTGTACCGGGCGCGCGTGTCGCAGGAGCCGGCCCGACGTCGGGTGCTGGTCTCAGCGATCGAGCACCACGCGGTGCTCGACCCGGCCGCCTGGCTGGCCCACGGGACCCCCGGGCCGAGGGCCGACGTCGTCCGGTTGCCGGTGGACCGGTGGGGGCGGCTCGACCTGGAGGCGCTGCGGGCGGAGCTGGCCGCGCACGGCGAGGAGGTCGCGCTGATCAGCGTGATGTGGGCGAACAACGAGATCGGCACGGTCCAGCCGGTCGCCGAGGTGGTACGCCTGGCTCGGCAGCACGGGATCCCGGTGCACTCCGACGCGGTCCAGGCCGTCGGGCAGGTCCCGGTGGACTTCGCCGCGAGCGGGCTGGACGCGATGACGGTCACTGCGCACAAGGTGGGTGGTCCGGTCGGCGTCGGTGCGCTGCTGGCGCGTCGAGGGCTGGAGCTCACGCCGGTGCTGCACGGCGGTGGCCAGGAGCGTGGGGTGCGCTCGGGGACGCTGGACACCGCCGGGGTGCGCGCCTTCGCGGTGGCGGTCGACGTCGCGGTCCGCGAGCAGCCGACCGAGTCGCTCCGGCTCGCCGGGTTGCGCGACGAGCTGGTCACCCGGGTACGGACCGCGGTGCCCGAGGCCCGACTGACCGGGCCCGTGTCCGACGACGCACGACTGCCCGCCAACGCGCACTTCACCTTCCCCGGGTGTGAGGGAGAC
>CAYQFJ010000202.1:0-4806 GCA_964416715.1 uncultured Actinotalea sp.
GCGAGCCCCTCGACCTGGTGGAACACAGGTGTGTGGGTCGCGTCGAGCTCCTCGGTGCGGAACGTCTTGCCCGGGCAGGCGATGTAGACCGGCAGCGCCCGCTCGAGCAGCGCACGGGCCTGCACCGGGGAGGTGTGCGTCCGCAGCACCAGCCCGGACGGCTGCGCCGGGTCACCCTCCGGGCCCTCGACGAAGAACGTGTCCTGCATCTGCCGGGCCGGGTGGTCGACGCCGAAGTTCAGCGCGTCGAAGTTGAACCACTCCGCCTCGAGCTCCGGGCCCTCGGCGATCTCCCAGCCCATGGCGACGAAGAAGTCGCCGATCCGCTCCTGCAGCGTCTCCAGCGGATGGCGTGCGCCACGGGGCGCCCGGTCGACCGGCAGCGTGACGTCGACGGTCTCCTCGACCAGCACGCGCGCCTCGTGCTCGGCCTCGAGCTCGGCCTGACGCTCGGCGAGGGCGGTCGAGACGCGTCCGCGCGCCGCCCCCAGGGAGCGCCCGGCCGTCGCCTTGTCCTGCGGGGCCAGCCCCCCGATCGCGCGGTTCGCCAGGGCGAGCGGGCTGCGGTCGCCCACGTGCGCCAGCCGAGCCTCCTTGAGCTCGGCCAGGTCCGTCGCAGCGGCGAAGGCGGCCAGCGCCGCGTCGACGGCCGCGTCGACCGCGGCGGCGTCGAGCGGGTCGACGGTGCCGTCGTCGGGCGAGGGTCCGGGGGTCGGGGACATACGAGCCTTCCAGTACGACGATGCCGGGCGCGGGTGGTCACGTCTGGGTACCGGCGGTCCGGGTTCCCGACGGCGCCCGCCGTCGGAATCCTGCCACAGGCCGGTGGCGGGCGGACGCCACACCTCACCCGTGCCCACCGAACGGCAACGTCGCGACGTCGGAGTACAACGGGCCGCCGGAGCGACCCTCGCCGGGACGCGAGGAGACCAGCAGCAGCTCCTCGACGCGCCAGGACGGCCCGGTGTACACCGAGAGCGCGTGCACCAGCCGGTCGGCGACGCTCGGCGTCCCCGTACCGCGACCGCGACCGGGACGCGCACGACCGGAACGGGACCCCGGTGACCGGTCGGTCACCCGCCCGAACGTCAGGTGCAACCTGGACCGCACCCGCTGGTCCTGCCATCCGGTGACCTCGGCGCCGAGCTCCGTCGCCGCGGTGGCGAGCGCGACGCCTCGGGACACGTCGCCCCCCACGCCGATCCACAGGGTCCTCGCCGCGAACACCCCGGACCCGCGCAGGACGAGGTCGAACGGCTCCACGTCGGCCACCAGGGCGCCCAACCGTTCGCTGAGCTCACCGGTGGCACCCTCGGGCACGTCGCCGTAGAAGGCCACGGTCACGTGCCAGTTCTCCCGGGCGGTCCAGCGCACCGGGTCGCGGTGGCCACCCACCCGGGCCGCCGGGTCGGCCGAGAGCACGGTCAGCGCCGACTCGAGGTGGTCCAGCACGTGCTCCGGCGGCCGGATCGCGGCGAACAGTCGCACGGCCGCTCAGGGTCCGTCCCGCCGCTGCGCGCGGGCGCTGGCGAACAGGCACAGCGTCGCGGCGGCGGCGAGGTTGAGCGACTCGGCGTGGCCGTGGATCGGCACCCGCACGACGGCGTCGGCCAGCTCGCGATCGCCCTCCCGCAGGCCCCATGCCTCGTTCCCGAAGACCCACGCCGTCGGGGCGGTCAGGTCGGGCGGGCGGTCACCGGGGGGCGACTCCGGGGCCCGGGTCGAGGTGTCGGCGGTCCGGACGTCGCGGGTGGCGACGTCCTGCAACCGGTCCAGGTCGTGCACGCCCGCGCCGTCGGCCGCGAGCACGGCCAGTCCCGCCGCGCGCACGGCTTCGAGCGACTCGTCGAGCGTGACGCCGGTGACCACGGGCAGGTGGAACAGCGAACCGGCGGTGGACCGGACCACCTTCGGGTTGTGCGGGTCCACGCTCTCGATGGTGAGGACCACGGCGTCGGCGCCCGCCGCGTCGGCCGCACGGATCACGGTGCCCGCGTTGCCCGGGTCCCGGACGTGGGCGAGGACGGCGACCAGGCGGGCGGAAGGTGTCACGGTGGCGGCCAGCCCGTGCTCCGGCACGCCGACGACGGCCAGCACGTGCTGGGCGTCCGGGCTCATCGCCTCGAGCACCTCCGGTGACCCCCGGTACACCGGTACCCGGCTCGCGCGGCACGCCTCGACGATCTCGGGGTACCGCCGCTCGGCGGCCCTCGTCAGGTACACCCGCCGGACGCGGGAGGCCGCGAAGCGCACCGCCTCACGGACCACCTGCGGTCCCTCGGCGAGGAACTCGCCGCGGCGCCGACGCACCGAACGCCCGGCGAGGGCACGAACCGACCGCACCCGCTCGGCGCGGGGGTTGGTCAGCTCGGGCACCTGCCGGGCGTCCGGTCGAGGGGTCAGGACGTCAAGCCGCCGAGGGGGCGTTGACGTCGGCCGGCAGCGCGTCCTTGGCGAGCTGGACGAGTGCGGCGAAGGCGGAGGCGTCGTTGACCGCGAGCTCGGCGAGCACGCGGCGGTCGACCTCGACGCCGGCCAGACGCAGGCCCTGGATCAGCCGGTTGTAGGTCAGACCGTGCGAGCGCGACGCCGCGTTGATCCGCTGGATCCACAGCCGACGGAAGTCGCCCTTGCGCGCCTTGCGGTCGCGGTAGGCGTACACCATGGAGTGGGTGACCTGCTCCTTGGCCTTCCGGTACAGGCGCGAGCGCTGACCGCGGTAGCCGCTGGCCCGCTCGAGGGTCGACCGGCGCTTCTTCTGGGCGTTGACCGCCCGCTTCACGCGTGCCACGTGATGCTCCTTGGGGTTCGGGGCTCACAGGTGAGTCCGGGCGCGCACCGGGCGCGCCGGGGGCTCACTTGCCGAGCAGCTTCTTGATCTTGGGGACGTCTGCGGCCGCGACGGGCTGGTCGGAGGCGAGACGGCGGGTCCGCCGGCTCGACTTGTGCTCGAAGAGGTGACGGGCTCCGGCCTGCTCACGCATGAGCTTGCCCGACCCGGTCACCCGGAATCGCTTCTTCGCACCACTGTGCGTCTTGTTCTTCGGCACCGGTGTGCTCTCTTCCATCAGGCCGCCCGGTGGGCGGCACGCTGCGTGCGGACCGAGAGGTCCGCACCTGTCGTCGGACTAGGAGTCCTTGGGCTTGGCGGGTGCCGGCTTGGGCTTCGCGGCAGCCTTCGCCGCCGCGGGCTTCGCGGCCGGCTCGGCCGCCGTGGGCTTCCCGGCCGGCTTGGCCGACACCGGCTTGGCGGCGGTGGACCTGGTGACCGCGGGCTTCGCGGCCGGCTTCGTGGCCGTCGGCTTCGGGGTCGCGTTCTCGTCGGCCGGGGCGTCCTTCGCGGCGGCGGCCTCGGCCGCCGGCGCCTGAGCGGTCGGCTCGGCCTCGGCGCCGGACTCCGGTGCCGACGAAGGCTGCTTGGCGGACTTCGCCGAGGCGGCTCGGGCCGAGGCGGCCTCCTCGTTGCGACGGCGCTGCTCGACCTTGGCCTCGGCCTTCTTCTTGACCGGGCCGAGCACCATGGTCATGTTGCGCCCGTCCTGCTTGGGCATGCTCTCGACGTAACCGAGCTCCGCCACGTCGTCGGCCAGTCGCTGGAGCAGGCGGACGCCCATCTCCGGGCGCGACTGCTCGCGACCGCGGAACATGATCATCACCTTCACCTTGTCCCCGCCCTTGAGGAACCGCTCGACGTGGCCCTTCTTGGTGCCGTAGTCGTGCGGGTCGATCTTCAGACGGAAGCGGATCTCCTTGAGCACCGTGTTGGCCTGGTTGCGCCGGGCCTCACGGGCCTTCATGTCGGCCTCGTACTTGTACTTGCCGTAGTCCATGAGCTTGCAGACCGGTGGGCGCGCGTCGGGCGCGACCTCCACCAGGTCGAGGTCGGCCTCCTGCGCCAGGCGCAGGGCGTCCTCCACCCGGACGATGCCGACCTGCTCGCCGCTGGGTCCGACCAGACGGACCTCGGCGACACGGATCCGATCGTTGATGCGGGGCTCGCTGATGTGCTGCTCCTCGTTCTCGTCGTCGATGCCGTCGAGCACGAAGAAGGCCTCCGCGATCGAGCACGCGCGGAGGCCTGTCCGGTGGTGCCGCACCAGTGCACGGGCACCCGATCGCGCCACGGGCGACGATCGTTCGGACCGGACCCGGAACCTGTCGTCGCTGTCGCGAGCGGTCGGCGCCTGGGTGGGATGGACTCCACTTGTGCATCGACGGCCGCCCGCGACGAGCACGCGCGACCGTCGATCGGTCGTCTCCCAGGATAGCAGGCCCGTCTCACCCCCGGACTGACGGTGCCGGTTGCGGGTGCGTCTCCTATCCTGGTCGGGTGACCGACCCGTCGACGGTCTCCGCCGACGTGCCCAGGGGGGCACACGCCGAGACCGACACCGAGAGCCACCCGGGGGACGTGCCCGCACCACGGGGCGGTTCCGACGCGGGCACGGTCATCGGCACCATCCGCCCGGCGACCGGCCCCGGCACCGCGGAGGACGCACCGGCCGCGGACACGCCCGTCGGCCACCAGGACGCTCAGGGCGCTCAGGGCGCCCACCCCGGGGAACCTGCTCCGGCCGACTCCGCAGAGGCACCGGTCGGCGCCGCCCACCGACGGCGGACCGGCCGCGGGCGGCGGGTGCTGACCGCCTTCCTGGTGATCCTGTTGCTGGCCACCGCCGGGGTCGCGGTCTACCTGTACCGCACCTCGCAGGCCTGGCAGGAGCGGGCCGAGGCCTACCTCGCGGCCGGCCAGGACGTCGGCACGGAGCTGGCCGCCCGCCAGGCCGAGCTCGCCGGGGTCGAGGC
>CAYQFJ010000203.1:0-4777 GCA_964416715.1 uncultured Actinotalea sp.
CTCCACCCAGGTTTGGTCGGCATTGGGCGTGGAGAGCGACAGATCCCGACCAAACCTCCGTCCGGAGCTGGAGGGGGCGGACGGAGGAGGGGCGGAGAGAGGAGGGGCGGAGAGAGGAGGGGCGGAGAGAGGGGGAAAGGGGGAGGGGCCGAGCGAGGGGGCGGAGCGAGGGTCAGGTTCCGCGGAGGGTGGCGAGCCAGCGGCGGGCGGCGGCGTAGTCGGCGTCGGTGGTGCCGGGCCGGAGGTCGGGGGCGACGCCGTCGGCCCGGGGGTAGGAGCCCAGGAACCGGACCTGCGGGCACACCCGGTGCAGACCCATGAGTGCCTCGGCCATCCGCTCGTCGGCGACGTGCCCCTCGGCGTCCATCGAGAACGAGTAGCGGCCCAGCGAGTCACCGATCGGGCGCGACTCGATCCGGGACAGGTTGACCCCGCGGGTTGCCAGTTGCTCGAGCATCTCCAGCAGCGCCCCGGCCCGGTTCGTGGGCAGGTGCACCACCAGGGTCGTCTTGTCCGAGCCCGTCGGCGCCGGCAGCTCCCCCGGAGGCCCGACGACGACGAAGCGGGTCACCGCGTGCTCGTTGTCCGCCACGTCCGGCGCCAGCACGTTCAGGCCGTAGTGCTCGACGGCGGGCGGGGGGACCAGGGCGGCGTCGAAGCTCAACGGTTCGTGGACCTCGGCCATCTGCACCGCCGGCGCGGTGTTGGACGTGGCGGGCACGTGCACGGCGCCCGGGAGGTTCGCCGACAGCCAGCGACGGCACTGCGCCCAGGCGTGCGGGTGCGCCGCGATCCGACGGACGTCGCCCAGCGCCACGCCCTCGCGCGCGGCCAGCGAGAACCCCACCGGGACCAGCACCTCGCGCAGCAGCATCAGCGGGTCGCCGGTCGCCAGCGCGTCCAGCACCTCGGTGACGCCGCCCTCGACCGAGTTCTCGATCGCCACGACCGCGTAGTCGGCCTCGCCGAGCCGCACCGCCTCGATCGCCGAGATGACGTCGAGCTGAGGCAGGTACCGCGCCTCGTCCGGGCTCGCGACCTGCCGCAGCGCTGCCTCGGTGAAGGTGCCGGCGGGGCCCAGGTAGGCGTAGCGGGGCGCAGAATCGGCCGGTTCTGACACTGGCCCTCCCAGAAGACGGCGGACGAGGCGACCATCCCGTCGCCCCGGCCGAGCGTAGTGGAACGGCCGTAGTCTGAGGCGGTGCCCACCGCCGAGCCGAACCCACCCGAGGGCGCCCCGCCCCGGGCGCGCACCCGGACCGGGCGGCGCCGGCTGCTCGGGTTGCTCGTGGCCGCGCTCCTGACACCCCTGCTCGGCACCTCGGCCACGGCCGCACCGGCAAGCACGAGCGCCGACCCGAGCACCGAGAGCACCTTCACCGACAGCACAGGGACCAACAGCGCGGCGACCGACGGGGCGGCCTCCCCCGGACCCGAGGCACCCGTCGTCCTCGTCGGCGTCACCGGCCTGCGCTGGGACGACGTCTCCCTGCTGGGCACGCCCGCCATGTGGACGCTGTCCCGGGAGGCAGCGGTCGGACTGGTCGCCGCCCGCGGGGTGACCACCTCGGCCTGCCCCGCCGACGCCTGGCTGACGGTCTCGGCCGGAGCCCGGGCCGCCGACGCGCGGGTGCCCGACCGGACGTGCCGCACCCTCCGGGAGCCCGGGCCCCACGGCGCAGTCCCCGGTTGGTCGGACTACGTGACCGCGGTCGGGCAGCAGCAGTACGGTGCGCGGCCCGGACTGCTCGGTGACGCCCTCGCAGAAGCGGGCAGCGGTGTCGTCGGCATCGGCCCGGGTGCCGCGGTCGCGCTGGCGGACGGCTCCGGGCAGGTCGTCGGCCCCCACGTGAGGCGGCCGGTGGATGCCGCGGGGTGGCGGACCGTCGTCCGGGACGCGCTCGGCTCGGCGGACCTCGTGGTGATCGACGCCGGGCAGATCCGGGAGCCCGGGCACGCGACGGCCCCCCGCTTCTCGACCACGGACGAGCCCTTCCCGACCGACCCGGAGGAGCTCGACCCGCCGGTCGAGGACCCGCCGGCCGACGTGGCGATCATCGAGCCGACCCGCGCGTCCCAGGTCCGTACCATCGACGGTCGGCTGGACGCGATCCTGACCGGGCTCGGGGACCGGCCGGCGACGGTGCTGCTGGTGTCGATCGCGGACTCGGGGCGCCCCACGTTGCAGGCCGTGGCCGCGGTCGGACCCGACGGCAGCGGGGGCACCTTCGGCGAGAGCCTGGTGACCTCGGGCTCGACGCGCCGGGGCGGGCTGGTGCAGTCGGTCGACGTCACACCCACGGTCCTGCACCTGCTGGGCCTCGACCGGACCTCGCCGTCGCTGTCCGGCGCACCGATCACCTCCCACCCCGGCCCGTCCAGCGCGACGGGCCGGATGGAGTCCCTGCTGGACACCGCGCAGGAGGCCTACCAGGCGACCCGGGTCAGCGGCGGCTTCACCACGCGGCTGGTGCTCGGGGACGCGCTCCTCTTCGGCGTGGCGGCGTTCGTGCTGACCCGGATCGGCCGTGGTGACCGGGCGACGATGCGCCCTGTGCTGCGGGCGCTGCAGGTGGCCTCGCTGGCCCTGGCCGCCGCCCCGGTGGCCTCGTTCCTGTCCGGCGTCGTCCCGTGGTGGCGCGGTGCCGACCCGGGCACCGGCTTCTGGTTGACCATCGGCGGGTGGGTCGCCCTGATCACCACCGTCGCGCTGGCCGGGCCGTGGCGCCGGCACGTCCTCGGCCCGGCCGGGGTGGTCGCCGCGACGACCGTCCTGGTGCTGGTGGTGGACGCGATGACCGGCTCGACGTTGGTGGTGGACTCCCCGATGGGGGCGCACAGCATCATGGCCGCGCGGTTCTACGGCCTGAGCAACCAGGCCTTCGCGCTGCTCACCGCCGGCGGGCTGCTGGTCGCCGTGGTCGTCGCCGACCGGCTGCTGCGGCGCGGTCGGCGGGTGGCCGCGGTGACGGCGGTCGCGGCGATCGGCCTGGTCATCACAGTGGTGGACGGCGCCCCGGGCCTGGGCAGCGACTTCGGTGGACCGCCGGCGCTGATCATCGCCTTCACCATGCTCGCGCTGGCCGTCAGCGGACGGAGGGTGAGCTGGCGCGCGGTGCTGATCGTGGCCGGTGTCGTCGTCGTGGTCGCCGCCGGGTTCCTCGTCCTGGACTGGTCGCGCCCGCCCGCGGAGCGCACCCACCTCGGGCGGTTCCTGGCGACGGCGCTGGATGGCGGGCTGTGGGAGGTCGTGCACCGCAAGCTCGCGGTCAACCTCCGGGTGCTGACCTCATGGCGCTACCTGCTGCTCGCCGTCGGCGGGGCGCTGCTCACCGCGCTGGTCGTCGCCGGGCCCTCGATACGCCGTCGGCTGCGGCCGCGAGGCGGACGGCCACGCCGGCCCGCACCGCTGGAGGGGCTGGAGAGGGCCCTGCCGCTGCTGCGCCCCGCGGTGGCGGCGATCGGCGTCGGGCTGGCGATCGGGTTCGCGGTGAACGACTCGGGGATCGTCGTGCCCGCCACGGGCATCGCGCTGGCGGTGCCGTGCCTGGTCGCGGCGGCCGCCGGGTGGCGGCTCGCGCACGACGGGTTACCGGCGCACGCGCTCGGCGACGGCGCCGTCGAGCGCGACGGGCCGGCAGAAGGGCGCGAGGACCGGCTCAGTCGCGCCTCGACCGCGGGCCTAGGCGACGACCGACCCTCCCGGCCACCCCACGGACCCGACGGGCGTTGACCGCCAGCAGCACGTCCCGGTACTGCGCGGCGCGGTGCATCTGACCGCGCAGGTCGGTGCCGGACGGCCGGTGCCGCAGGTCGCAGGGCACCTCGACGGCGACGAAGCCCTTGCTCACCAGGTCGATCGACATCCCGGTCTCCACGCCCCACCCGCGGGCCAGCGGTGTCGCCGCCTCGAAGGCCTCACGGGTCAGGCAGCGGATCCCGGACAGCGGCTGCGTCGGCGTCCAGCCGGTCATCGCGGCGATCGAGCGACGCGCGAGGCCGACGACGATCCCCCGACCCCCCGCCCCCGGCTGTGGCGGCAGCAGCGCGATGGACATGTCGGCCGAACCCTCGAGCACCGGGTCGATCAGCGGGGCGGCGTTGACCGCGGACTCACCGAGGTCCCCGTCGAGGAAGAGCAGCAGCCGCGGGGGGCGGTCGTCGGTGTCCCGCATCGCGACCACGGCGGCACCGGTCTCCATCGCGCTGGCCTTGCCGCGGTTGTGGGAGTGCCGCACGACGACGGCACCCGCCTCGCGCGCGACGTGCTGGGTGGCGTCCTCGCTGCCGTCGTCCACCACGAGGACGAGATCGACGTGCGGGATCGCGCGCGCCGCTCGCACGGTCCCGGCGATGCGGCGCGACTCGTCCTTGGCCGGGACCACGACGGCGACCCGTTGGGTGGTCCTGGTCACAGCGGTCCCGCGGTCCGGGGTCCGGCGCCGGCGGGTCGTGGCCACGCGCTCAGCGTAACGAGGGTTCGGCCACTCGTCAGAGCGAGACCAGGGTTTGGTCAACGTGAGGTCATCTCACCCGGTGAACCACACGATTCCCACCCGTGCCCCACACCGCCACCCGCCCGGGCCGCTCCGCAGCGTGGAGGATTCCCCGCACGTAGCGCCGGTATACCTCCACAGTCCGCCTTCCACCTCCCGCCCGCTGCTGGCCCTCGCCGCGACGTGGAGGATTCGCCGCACGGGGCGCTGGTATACCTCCACGCTCTGGTGGGCGCGCCAGCGGGGGGCGGAGCGGCGGGAGCGGGGCGGGGCGGGGCCTG
>CAYQFJ010000204.1:0-4750 GCA_964416715.1 uncultured Actinotalea sp.
ACGTCGGCCCGTGCCTCGCGCAGCGCCGCGACCACGTCGACCGGCGCGGTGTCGGACTCCTCGATGGTCTCGGCGTAGTACTTGCCGATGCCGTCCAGCGTGTGACCGCGCTGGACGGTCACGCCCAGCGGCGGGACGTCGGCGATCTTGATCGTGTTGTTCTCACTGGCGCCGATCGCCTCGGACAGGTCGAACCCGACCTTCTTCGCATCGACGTCGAACGCCGCCACGAACTCGATGTCAGAGACGTGGTACTCCCCGAACCGGACGTGCATCAGTCCGGGCACCTTGCTCTGCGGGTCGGCGTCCGCGTAGAAGTGGACGCCCTGGACCAGCGACGCGGCGCAGTTCCCGACGCCCACGATGGCAACGCGGATCGAACTCATCCTCGGCTCCTTCAGATATCTCGGTGCTGCGACGCGTCCGCGTCGGCAGCTTCGGCAGGGGCGGCTCGCAGGCCGGTGCCCTCGGTGCTCGCGCGACGATTGCCGCGCTCGTTGTCGATCAGCCCGTCGAGCCAGAGCATCTCGCGCTCGACCTGCTCGAGGCCGTGCCGCTGCAGCTCCAGGGTGTACTCGTCGAGGCGCTCACGGGTGCGGGCAGCCGACTGGCGCACCTGCTCCACGCGTTCGGCGAGCCGGGTCCGGCGTCCCTCCAGGATCCGCAGCCGGGTCTCGGCGTCGGTCTGGGAGAACAGCGCGAACCGGACGTCGAAGTGTTCGTCCTCCCACGTCGTCGGGCCGGAGCTGGCCAGTGACTCGGCCAGCCGCTCCTTGCCCTCGGCCGTGAGCTGGTACACGATCCGGGCCCGCTTGCCGCTCAGCGCATGGGGCGGTGGAGTCGGGGGCGTCTGCGACCCCACGATGAGCCCGCGCGCGGCGAGCCCCTTCAGCGCGGGGTACAGGGAACCGTAGGACAGCGCGCGGAACGAGCCGAGCACCGTGTTGAGCTGCTTGCGGAGCTCGTACCCGTGCATCGGCGCCTCGTGCAGCAGACCGAGGATCGCCAGCTCGAGGACGTCGGAACGTGCTCGCACGGTTCACCTCCGGCTGCTCGTCGAGGACGCGCCAGGACGCGGGACGACGGCGGCGCGCTAGGCTGGCCGACGGCTCGCGATGGCTCGTACGGATGTCTCGCGCGGATGCTTCGAGTCGGCGCGTCGACCGATGCATCTGCGCGATATATCGAACTGATACATCCACAGCGTACGACGCCGCCTGCCCGCCTGGCAAACGCGCGCACCTCGCCGCGTGGTCACCCGCCCGGGAGAGCTCCCGGTTCTGCACGTTCCGTGCACGGCTCTGCACAGCGCCTTCACGGGTCGGCGGTCATACTTGAGGGCGCACTCGTCCCCAGCAGTCGACCGGAAGGCAACGCGTGGCACCCGGCAACCCGCCCCCCTCTCGCGGCCCTGGCCGCAGCGGCGGGTCCCGTCCTCAGCGCCGCAGCGTGATGGGACAGGGACAGCAACCCTCCCGTCCCACCTGGCCGCAGACCGGCGCCGGGAGCGGGTCGGGCTCCGGCGGCGGCACCGGGGGCCACGGCGGTCGGTCCGACCCGCCCGGCACCGGGGGCCGCAGAGGCTCGGGCGGCAAGGGCGGCGCCACCGGCACGCGGAACGCGAAGGGACGTCGTCGGCTGATCGACTACCCACGCCGGGACAAGACCGGCTTCGCCCGCTGGATCCCCTCGTGGCGGCTGATCCTCGGCGCGGTCGCGACCTTCCTGGTGCTCGGCGTCGGCGCGTTCGCGGTCGCCTACGCGATGGTCGACATCCCCGACCCGGGGGACTTCGCCGAGGCCCAGACCACGACGGTCTACTACGCCGACGGCGAGACCGTGATGGGTACCTTCGCCGAGCAGAACCGGGTCATCATCGACCCCGACCAGATCCCCGAGGTCATGCGGCAGGCCGCAGTGGCCGCCGAGGACCGCAGCTTCTACGAGAACCCGGGGATCAACCCGACCGGCTTGGCCCGAGCGCTGTGGAACAACCTGCGCGGCGGCGACCGCCAGGGCGGGTCGTCGATCACCCAGCAGTACGCCGAGCGGTACTACATCGGCCAGACCGTGGACGACTACGCCGGCAAGGTGCGCGAGGCGATGCTGGCGATCAAGCTCGACCGCGCGCAGGACAAGGACGAGATCCTCGCCAACTACCTGAACACGATCTACTTCGGCCGGGACTCCTACGGCGTGCAGACGGCGGCGCAGTCGTACTTCGGCGTCGACGCGGCGGACCTGGACGTGTCCCAGGCGGCGCTGCTGGCCGGCGTCATCCCCTCGCCCAACAACTTCGACCCGCGGGTCAGCCAGGAGCAGGCGGAGCGGCGCTGGAACTACGTGCTCGACGGGATGGTCGCCACCGGTGCGCTCACCCAGGCCGAGCGGGACGCGCAGACCTTCCCCGAGACGATCAAGTACTCGCGCAGCGACACCTTCGCCGGCCCCACGGGCTACCTGCTCGACATGGTGCGCCGTGAGCTGGTCGACCGCTCGGAGATCAGCGACGACGAGCTCGACCACGTCGGCTACCGCATCGTGACGACCATCGCCAAGCCGCTGCAGGACGCCGCGGTCGACGCCGTCGCCCAGGTGCCCGACGACCACGCGCCCAGCCTGCGGACCGGGCTGGTCACGCTCGACCCGACCGACGGCGCGATCCTCGCGCTGTACGGCGGGCCGGACTTCATCACCCAGGCGTACAACAACGTCACCCAGGGCATCGCCCAGGCGGGCTCGACGTTCAAGCCGTTCACCCTGGTCGCCTACCTGGAGAACGGTGGGTCGCTGAAGTCGAGGTACGACGGCGGCTCCCCGTACGTCAGCCCGGAGTTCCCCGACGGGGTGCAGAACTTCGGCAACCAGAGCTTCGGCACCGTGGACGTGGTCCGGGCCACGGCGAGCTCGATCAACACCGTCTACGCCCAGATGAACGTCGAGGTCGGCCCGTCGGTCACGCTCGACGTCGCGCGGCGTGCCGGCCTGCCCGACGCCCCGCTGGAGGGCCAGGACGTGCCGTCCAACGTGCTCGGCACCGCGTCCCCGCACCCCCTGGACATGGCGCAGGCGTACAACACGTTCGCCGCCCAGGGCATGCGCACCGAGCCGTTCATCGTCCGCTCGGTGGAGTACCTCAGCGGCGGCGTCGCGTACGAGGGCGCGCAGACCCCCGAGCGTGAGTTCGAGCCCGACGTGATGGCGGACACCGTCTACGCGATGACCCAGGTGGTCGAGTCGTCCGGCGGGACCGGGACCAAGGCGCGCGCCGTCGGCCACCCGGTCGCGGGCAAGACCGGCAGCTCGAGCGACAACATGTCCGCCTGGTTCGTCGGCTTCACCGCGCAGCTCACCACCGCCGTCGCGATGTACCAGGTGGCGGACGACGGCGTGAGCTCCACCCCGATCACGCCGTTCGGCGGCTACTCCCAGATCACCGGTGGCACCGTCCCGCTGGATCTGTGGACCTCCTACATGACGACGGCGATGCAAGGACGCGAGGTCGTCCAGTTCCCGCCGCGGGCGGACGTCGGCGAGCCGAACACACCGCCGATCGTGGCGATCCCGGACGTCCGGGGCATGGACGAGGCCGCGGCGACCGCCACCCTCGAGGAGGCCGGCTTCGCGGTCAACGTGATCACCGCGAACGACCCGAACGTCCCCGAGGGGCAGGCGATCGGCACCGACCCGGGTGTGGGCCGCGAGCGCGAGCAGGGCAGCACGGTGAACCTGGTGATGTCCTCCGGGCCGGGGACCGTCGCCGTCCCCGGGGTCGTGGGGATGAGCGAGTCCGACGCGCGGGCCGAGCTCCAGGCGGCCGGGTTCGCGGTCGCGGTGGAGGAGCGGGAGGACGACGCCGCAGCGGGCACGGTGATCAGCACCAGCCCGGGCGCCGGTCAGGACGCGGCTCCGGGCAGCCGGGTGACGATCGTGGTCTCGACCGGGTCGGGCGAGACCGAGCCGCCCCCGCCGCCGCCCGACGACGGCGGTGACGGTGGCACCGGTGGCGGTGACGGCGGCGGCGGCACGGGTGATGGCGGTGACGGCGGCGGTGGCACGGGTGGCGGCGGTACCGGCGGCGGTGGCGGCACGGGTGACGAGGGCGGTCTGCTGCCCTGACGTGAGCGGCGTCGGGCAGGTCTGTGGACGACTGTCGTGACCGCTGCGGCGACCCGGTAGCATGGCCCCTTGCCGTCCGGATCCTCGGTGCCATCACCGCCGGCGCCGGACGACCGACGCAATGCCCTCCTGTCACGGAGAGACCGTGACCGCTGAGTCCACAGGAGGTGGGTACTGACGTGCGTCATTACGAGCTGATGGTCATCCTCGACCCCGACGTCGAGGAGCGGACCGTCGCCCCGTCCCTCGACAAGTACCTGTCCGTGGTGACCACCGCGGGCGGCACCATCGACAAGGTCGACATCTGGGGCCGCCGCCGCCTGGCCTACGAGATCGCGAAGAAGTCCGAGGGCATCTACGCCGTCGTGGACTTCACCGCCGAGCCGGACACCGCCAAGGAGCTGGACCGCCAGCTCGGGCTGAACGAGGCCGTGCTGCGCACCAAGGTCATCCGGCCGGACGCGCACTGACCGACCCGTCGTCGCCGGTACCGAGCCGGCGCACCACGACCATTACGAGCGACCACCACGACCCGAACGAGGAGCTGACATGGCCGGAGACACCGTCATCACGGTGATCGGGAACCTCACCGGTGACCCGGAGCTGCGATTCACCCCCTCGGGCGCTGCGG
>CAYQFJ010000205.1:0-4729 GCA_964416715.1 uncultured Actinotalea sp.
GTGCAGGCGTTCATCCAGTACTCGCGGCAGTTCACCCAGCCGATCACGCAGGTCGCCTCGATGATGAACCTGATGCAGTCGGGGGTCGCCTCGGCGGAGCGCGTCTTCGAGCTGCTGGACGCGCAGGAGCAGTCGCCCGAGCCGGCCGTCGCCGACCGTCCGGAACGCCCGGAGAAGGTCGCCGGACGGGTGCGCTTCGAGGACGTGTCCTTCCGGTACGACCCCGACACCCCGCTGATCGAGCACCTCGACCTGGCGGTCGAGCCCGGTCAGACGGTGGCGGTGGTCGGCCCCACGGGCGCGGGCAAGACCACCCTGGTCAACCTGATCATGCGGTTCTACGAGGTCGACTCGGGGCGGATCCTGCTCGACGGCGTGGACATCGCCACGATGGACCGGGAGGACCTGCGCCGCGGCATCGGGATGGTGCTGCAGGACACCTGGCTGTTCGGCGGCACGATCGCGGACAACGTCGCCTACGGCCGGCTGGGCGCGACCCGTGAGCAGGTGGTCGAGGCCGCCGTCGCCACGCACGTCGACCGGTTCGTACGGACGCTCCCGGACGGCTACGACACGGTGATCGACGAGGAGGGGGACAACGTCAGCGCTGGGGAGCGGCAGCTCCTGACCATCGCGCGGGCCTTCCTCGCGGACCCGGCCATCCTCATCCTCGACGAGGCGACGTCGTCGGTGGACACCCGTACGGAGGTGCTCGTCCAGCAGGCCATGGGGGCGCTGCGCACCGGGCGGACGTCGTTCGTGATCGCGCACCGGCTGTCGACCATCCGGGACGCGGACGTGATCCTGGTCATGGAGAACGGTTCGATCGTCGAGCAGGGCGATCACGAGGAGCTGCTCGCCGCCGGCGGTGCCTACGCGGCGCTGTACGCCAGCCAGTTCGCCGAGGCGCCCGCGCCGGTGGAGTGAGGCGCGCCCGCGGGGTGCTCAACCGCCTCTGCCGGGGGGCGCGGCTTCTGTGTGCGCCGTGACGACGTCGGCAGGGCCGGGTGGCAGGACGACGGTGACCAGGACGTTTCGCACCATGGCGACCAGGACGACCGCGAACGCGGCGAAGGCGAACCACAGCTCTGCGGCGCCGATGGCGCCGACGATGGGCAGCCGGTTCGCCTCGCCGAGGTAGATGCCCGCGACCGCGTACATCCCCAGCGGGAAGATGATGCTCCACATGGTCGCGTCGTACTTCAGGGGAACCCGGTGCCGCCAGTGCCGCCACCAGCCGGCGGCGAACAGGACCGGCATCAGCCAGGTGGCGAAGGCCCAGAACACGACCGCCAGACCGGCGATGAGGTCACGGGTCACGTCGACCATCGGTGCCTCGGCCATCTCCACGATCCTGGCCCCCGCCAGGACGGTGATCGCGAGCGCTCCCATCGACACCCAGTACGGCGGGGTGAGGTCCTGCGGACCGAACGGGTAGAGCATGAGCCGCAGGGCGACGATGACGCCGGCCGCTGCGTACAGGAACACCCCGACCGACCACGAGACCACCGCGAGCAGGGCGAGCTGGCTACGCCCCGTCTCGTACACCGGCTCGATCGTCGCGGCGGCGACCGCCACCGACTGGCTCGCCACGACCCAGATGAACCAGGTGCCGTTGGCGGTGGCGACGACCGGCCGCTCGGACCGACCCAGCACGGCGGTCCACGGGACGACGTAGCCCAGGATGAACCAGGCGGTTCCGGACAGGGCCAGGAGCCCGGCGGTGATGGCGTAGTCGCCCTCCATCCCGAGCCGCACCCCCAGCACGTTGGTCCCGGCGACAAAGGTGTAGAAGCCGAACCCGCGGCGTGGGTCGAGGAAGTCCTCGGCGAGGGCGGCCCGGTGGGTGATCGCGCGCAGGCCGGTGAGTCCCAGCAGGATCACGAAGGAGGCGATGCACACGATCAGCAGGATCGTCGACAGGACGTTGAATCCCTCGAGCAGCATCCCGACCGAGATGATGCCGCTGGCCATCACCAGGGCGAAGTAGCCCGGTGCGAGGCTCGCGACGGCGGCTGCGGCCCGTCCGGCCAGACTCGTGCGCACCCGCCTGAGCCTAGGGGAGCGGTGGGGGAAGGTCACAGGAATGCCTCCAGCGGTCGGTGGGTGCGGCGTCGGCCGTGATGGACCGGGTGCCGTGGGCGTACCGGCCTGGCGCTGGATGGACGGATACTCCCATACAGACGTATGCTCGAACCAAGTCGATCGTATTGGTGTCTCATGATTCGCATCCTCGAGCTGCTCGCACTTCTCGCCCCCCTGGCTGCCGCCGCGCTCCTGATCAGGTACCGCGACCGGTCGCGGCAGGCATTCGTCTGGGGGATCGCCGGCTGTGTGCTCGGCGTCGCCGCCTCCGCCCTCGGACTCGTGTCGTCCCGAGCGAGCGTCGTCGGCGCCCTCGTGGCGGACGAGGGGACGAGCGGCATCCTCGAGCGCATCGACACCTGGGCGCTGGTGCGATTCGTGCTGCTGCTGGTGGCCTGCGCGCTGCTCGTGATCGCCGCGGTGGTCGACCGAGGTGACCGGCGTGCGCCCGGCGGGTGGCTCCTCGCGGGCCTCGTCCTGGTGGCCGGGAGCATCGCGCTCCACGGTGCGGATCCGGCGCTCCGGTTCGACCACGAGCGGCTCGGACGCATCCTGGTGTTCGTCCTGGAGGCGGTGGAGGTGGGGCTGCTGGGGGGCGGGGTGCTCGTGCTCGCCGTCGCCGCGGTCGCACGCCGCCCGGCTGCGGACGACCTGCCGGAGCCCACGGACCTGGCTCGGCGGATGGGCACGGCCGCGTGGCGGTTCTATGCCGACCGCGGAACGGGCACGTACCGATGAGCGCGGTGCCCGTGCGCGAGCGGGTCGTCGGCGCGGTGATCGCGATCATCGGGGAGGCCGGGTTCGACGGGCTGAGCGTACGGGCCGTGGCGTCCCGTGCCGAGGTCTCCCTGGGTGCGGTGCAGCACCACTTCCCGACCAAGGCGGGGATGCTGCACGCCGCGATGACCGCGATCAGCGCTGCGGTGCGTGAGCGGTACGGGACGCTCGACGCCGTAGCGGATCCCGTCGAGCGGCTGCACGCCGTCAGCGAGGCTCTCGTCCCGGCCGACGCCGCGAGCCCGGTAGCCCGGGTCTGGCTGGCCTTCGTCGCGCGCGCCGCGGTGGACGAGCAGACCCGGGCCGAGTACGCCGACCTCTGGGCCCGCTTGCGTGCGAACCTCCGGCTGCTCCTGGTGGCGGCAGGAGCAAGCCCGCAGACGGCGCAGGAGGATTCCGTCGAGCTCCTCGCGCTCCTGGACGGTCTCGCGGTGTCCGTCGTCGCCGAACGTTCGGGGATCGACCCGTCGACCGCCCGTAAGATCGCCCGACGGCGGGTGGACGAGCTGATCGGTCCCCGCGGCTGAGGGTCGGGCCATCGCCTCCCAGTCGGCACGGTCGGCGCGTGGTGCGCGGCGTCGTCCTCCATACCGACGCTCGGGTGCTGGGAGGATCGCGCTGTGCTGATCCACCTGACCGACCCGGACGACGAGCGACTGTCCGACTACACGCGGCTCACCGACGTGGCCCTGCGGTCCCGCAGCGAGCCGGCGAAGGGGCTGTACATCGCGGAGAGCTCGACCGTCATCCGGCGCGCGGTGGCCGCGGGGCACCGGCCGAGGTCCTTCCTGATGGCCGGGCGCTGGTTGGCGGGGATGGCCGAGGTGCTCGACGCCGTCGGGGCCGGCCCGGACGGCCCGGGGCCGGTGTACGTGGGCGAGCCCGAGGTGCTCGAGGCGATCACCGGCTTCCACCTGCACCGGGGCGCGCTCGCGGCGATGCACCGTCCGGTCCTGGAGCCGGTGCCGGAGGTGCTGGCCGCCGCGCGGAACGGGGCGGGTGCGCGGCGGGTCGCGGTGCTGGAGGACGTCGTGGACCACACCAATGTCGGCGCGGTGTTCCGCAGTGCCGCCGGGCTCGGGGTGGATGCCGTCCTGGTCACCCCCCGTTGTGCGGACCCGCTGTACCGACGCTCGGTGCGGGTCTCGATGGGAACCGTCTTCCAGGTGCCGTGGACGCGTGTCGACCCGTGGCCCGAAGGTTTGGCGGAGCTGCGAGCCGCGGGCTTCGTCGTCGCGGCCCTGGCGCTGAGGGAAGACGCCGTCGGTCTCGACCGGCTGGCCGCGTCACCACCGCAGCGGTTGGCGCTGGTGCTCGGGACGGAAGGGGACGGGCTGTCCCGCGGTGCCGTCGAGGCCGCGGACCTGGTGGTGCGCATCCCGATGTCGGGCGGGGTCGACTCGTTGAACGTGGCGGCGGCGTCGGCCGTGGCCTTCTGGGCGACGCGGGGGTGAGCCTGCGATGGGGGCGGCTGGTTCGGGGTGGCTGGCTACCTGGGCGCCGGCCGGCAGGTGCTCGGCCGCGACCCGACACGGTCGACTCGCACTCGTCCGCATGCTCTCAGCGCACGGGGTCGCGGCCACGGCAGTCGCGTCATTTCCGTCAGTGTCAGTGCTCATGGGTAGCATCGAACACATGTTCGAGATCGTGGATGTCGGCAACGCGCCGGGGTGGGAGCCGAGCCCGGATCCCACCATGCCGTCGTGGCCCCTGGATTCCGCGGGCGACGCGTACGTGCCCTCCGTGGCGTCCGCCGGGACGGTCGAGCTGGAGTCGGACGACTTGATCGACGAGTGGGACCTCCTTGATCACCAGGTCGCGGGTCTGGTCGAGCCGAACACCCTGCGGGCCGAGGAGCTGGCGGGGC
>CAYQFJ010000206.1:0-4725 GCA_964416715.1 uncultured Actinotalea sp.
CGGCCGCGAGAACCTGCTTGCGTGGGGCGTCGACTACCACGAGTTCGTCGCCGAAGGCACCAGCGAGGACGTCGCCATGCTCCTCGCCTACGAGTCGAAGTCGCAGCTCATCGTGGCCGTCGGCACGCACGCGACGCTGGTCGAGTTCCTGGACAAGGGCAGGTCCGGGATGGCCAGCACGTTCCTCACCCGGCTGCGCGTCGGCAGCAAGCTCATCGACGCCAAGGGCGTCTCGCGCCTGTACCGCCAGCGGATCTCCAACTGGCAGCTGGCGTGGCTCATCGCCGCGGGTCTGCTCGCCCTCGGGGTCGCGCTGGCCTCGACCGCGGCCGGGCAGACGATGTTCGGCCTGTTCGCAGCGTGGTTCGACGACGTCTGGTCGTCGGCGCGCACCTTGTTCGGCGGCGGTGCCTGATGGCCCGCGACGCCACCGACCGGGAGACTCCGTCGTGATCGACTTCCGCTACCACCTCGTCTCGCTCATCTCCGTGTTCCTCGCCCTGGCGGTGGGCATCGCCCTCGGCGCCGGGCCGCTCAAGGAGGCGATCGGGGACAGCCTGACCGGCCAGGTCGACCAGCTCCGTGCGGAGAAGGAGGACCTGCGCACACAGCTGGACGAGACGACCGCCGCGCTCGACGTCCAGCAGGAGGTGTTCGCCGCAGCGGCCCCCGGCCTGGTCGACGACGTCCTGGCCGGCCGTCGGGTCGCGGTGATCGAGCTGGCCGACGTGCAGGCGGAGACCCGCGACCAGGTCTCCGAGCGCATCGGCCAGGCCGGCGGCACGGTCACCGCCGTCGTCCAGGTCACCGAGCAGTGGACCGACCCGGGCCGCCGGGCGTACCGGCAGTCGCTGGCCGGCACCCTGGTGGAGTACCTCGATCCGGTCCCGCCCACCGACGCCGGGCCCGACGTCGAGCTGGCCGAGGCGCTCGCGCAGTCGCTGACCACCCCGCTGCCCACGGACCCGGACGTGCTCTCGCCGGACGCGGCGATCGTGCTCGACCTGCTGACCGAGTCGGGCCTGGTCACCCACGAGGGCGACGTCGACGTGCCCGCCGACGCGATCGTCGTGCTGGCAGGTCCGAGTCTCGACCCCACCGCGGACCCGGAGGCCGAGACCGCGGACCCGACGGAAGCGGCCGAGGAGACTCCGGCGACCGGGGAGGCCCTCGCCGCACGGCTCGACGCGGCGGTGCAGATCGCCATCGCCGCGCAGGACCGCTCCGCCGGGGCGGTGGTCGCCGGGGGCGAGCCGGCCAACCCCGGGTTGCTGCACCGGCTGCGGCAGGACGAGAGCACGAGGGCGCGGGTCAGCACGGTCGAGTCCGTCGGAACGCTCGTCGGCCAGGTGTCGGTGCCACTGGCGCTCAGCGCCCGGATCGCCGGGACGGTGGGGCACTACGGGGTGACCGGTGAGGTGACGGCACCCATCCCGCAGCGCGTGGTGCTGCCCCCGATCGAACGGACGCCGCAGGTGCCGCCGGAGCAGGCCGAGGACGGGACCGGGGTCGACGGCGTGGGCGCCGGTGGCGCGGGTGGCGAAGGTTCGGGGACCGATGGCACGGACGGCACGGATCCGGGCAGCACGGTTGCCGACGAGACCGTGCAGACGGCCGGCGGATGAGCGGCCGCGGGCTGGGTGCCGCGCCGACCGCCCGCCCGGTCGGCCGCTCGGTCGGCCGCTCGGTCGGCCGGGTGGTCCTGGCCGGGACCGCCGCAGCTGTGACGACCCGGGCGGTGCGGGCCGCCCTCGGTGCCGGGACCGACCCGGCCGACCCGCGCTGGACCAGGACCAACCATCGTGGGGAGCCGGTGAGCCTGCTCGCGGGACCGGCCGTGGCCGGCGGCCTCCTCGCGGGCATCGCCGCGGGTATCGCCCCGGGTGTCGCCGGCTCGACCGCGTCGCCGAGCCGGGCACGTGCCGCGCTCGCCGCCGGCGTCGCGGTCACCGGCGGTGCGGTGCTGGGGCTGGTCGACGACCTCTCGGAGGACCAGGAACGCCGTCGGAAGGGGTTGCGTGGGCACCTGGGGGCGCTGGCCCGCGGCGAGCTGACCACCGGTGGGATGAAGGTCGTCGGCATCGGCCTGACCTCTCTGGCCGCCGCCGCTCTCGCGACGTCACCGGGGTCCACCGCTGGTGCCGGCGGGCGGGTCGGGGGGTCGGCTCGGGCCTTCGACGTCGCGACCTCGGGTGCGCTGATCGCGGCGTCGGCGAACCTCCTGAACCTGTTCGACCTGCGCCCCGGTCGGGCGCTCAAGGTGGGGCTCATCGGGGCCCCGGCGACGCTCGCCGCGGCGTGGGCGCGGTCCGGTGCCGTGCCGGGAGGGGTCGGAGCGGGTCGCGGTGCGGCGGGGAACACCACGTCGCGGGCCACCTCGGCGACCGCGGTGTGCCTGAGCGCGGCGGCCGTCGGCGCCGCCGGTGCCGCCCTGGGCCCGGACCTGGCCGAGCGCGACATGCTCGGTGACGGCGGGGCCAACGCGCTCGGTGCGGCGATCGGCGCGGCCGCAGCCTTCGGGTGCTCCCGGCCGGTCCGGCTCGCCCTGCTGGCCGGCGTCATGGGCCTGACGCTCGCCAGCGAGCGGATCAGCTTCACCGGGGTGATCGAGCGGACCCCGGTCCTGCGCCGGGTCGACGGCTGGGGCCGGCGACCGGTGGACGACGACGAGGGTGCCACCGCGGAGGACGTGACCACGGGGCGAGCAGCCGCCTCGGGCCCCGCCACGGCGGACGAGCTCACCGGGTCCCTGCTCCCCGCCCGCGAGGACCCGCCCAGGTGAGCCGTACGCGCCGGGTGGTCAACGGGCTGGCCGGAGCCGCCGCGGTCATCGCGGTGATCACCGTGGCCAGCCGTGTCACCGGCTTCGGACGCTGGGTCGTCCAGTCCTACTCCGTCGGCCAGACGCCGACCGGGACCGCGTACGCCACCGCGAACCTGCTGCCCAACGTGCTCTTCGAGGTCGTCGCCGGGGGAGCGCTGGCCGGTGCCGTGGTGCCGCTGCTCGCCGCCCCGTTCGCCCGTGGGCTGCGCGCCGAGGTGGACCGCACCGCCTCCGCCCTGCTCACCTGGGTGCTGGTGGTCCTGGTGCCCGCGTCGGTGCTGCTGGCCGTCTGCGCCCGTCCGGTCGTCGCCCTGCTCATCCCGCCCGCGCGGCCGGGCACCGACCCGGCGCTCACCGCCGCGAGCCTCGACCTGGGTGCCCAGCTCCTGGTCGTGTTCGCTCCTCAGGTGGTGCTCTACGGCGTCGGGGCCGTGCTCACCGGCGTGCTGCAGGCCCAGCGGCGCTTCTTCGGGCCGGCCGCCGCCCCGATCGCCTCCAGCGCCGTGGTCATCGTGGTCTACCTCGTCTTCCGGAGCCTGGCCGGGTCGGACGTCGAGGACCCCGCCGCCCTGTCGACCTCCGCGGTGGCCTGGCTCGGCTGGGGCACCACGGCCGGCGTCGCCGCGATGAGCCTGGTGCTGCTGGTCCCGGTGCTGCGCTCGGGCGTTCGGTTGCGTCCCACGTTCGGGTTCCCGCCCGGGGTGGCGCGGCGCGCGGTCCACCTGGGACTCGCCGGCATCGGCGGCCTGATGGCCCAGCAGGCCGCGGTGCTCGCGACCGCGCGGCTGGCGAACGACCACGGCGAGACCGGCGGCACGATCAACCTGTTCCAGTACTCCCAGGCCGTCTACTTCCTGCCGTACGCCGTGCTCGCCGTCCCGCTGGCCACGGCCGTGTTCCCCCGGTTGGCCGAGCACGTGGGCAGCGGGGACCACGCGCGCTACCGGCGCCTGGTCTCGGTCAGCACGCGGGTCATCCTGCTGGTCAGCGGCGCGGGTGCGGCGGCGATGATCGCGGCGGCGCCGGCGGTCGCGGTCGTCTTCGGCACGGTGGACGCGAGCAACGACCCCGAGGCGGTCGCGGCGATGTCGCCCACGTTGACCCTGCTCGCCCCCGGTCTGCTCGGCTACGCCCTGATGTTCCAGGTGTCCCGGGTGCTGTTCGCCCTGGAGCACGGCCGCGCCGCGGTCACCGCCATCGCGACCGGCTGGCTCGCCGTCGTCGTCGCGTCGGTCGTGGCGGTCCGGGCGCTGGCGCCCGAGGGCGGTGACGGCGTCCGCACGCTGGTCGGTCTGGCCCTGGGCAACACCGTCGGCATGATCGTCGGTGGTGTCGTGCTGCTGGTGGCCGTCGCGCGCGCGGCCGGTGCGGTGGCCGTGGCGGGGGTGCCCCGGACCGTCGTGGTCGTGGTCGTGGCGGGTGCGGGTGCGTCGCTGGCCGGACGGTGGGTCGTCGACCGGCTGCTGGAGCCCTCCGGCGCGCTGGGCGCCCTCCTGGTGGGCGGGCTGGGCGCGCTGGTCGCGCTCGTCGTCGCGCTGGGCGTGGCCGCGCTCGCGGACCGCAGGACGGTCCGGGCGAGCCGCGCGCACATGGCCACCGACGTCGGCTAGTGTGGAACCCCGTGGCAGAGCGCGTGAACCGACTCTCCGGGCGGTCGGACGATGTGACCCGGCAGATCTTCGTCACCGGCGGCGTCGCCTCCTCCCTGGGCAAGGGACTGACGGCGTCGAGCCTGGGGCGGTTGCTGCGCTCCCGAGGCCTGCGGGTCGTGATGCAGAAGCTCGACCCGTACCTGAACGTCGACCCCGGGACGATGAACCCGTTCCAGCACGGCGAGGTCTTCGTCACCGACGACGGCGCCGAGACCGACCTCGACATCGGCCACTACGAGCGCTTCCTCG
>CAYQFJ010000207.1:0-4713 GCA_964416715.1 uncultured Actinotalea sp.
GGAGCGAGCAACAGCACCTCGTCCGCGCTCAGTTCCCCGCGCTCGACCCGGTCCGCGACGACCGCCAGGGCGAGCGTCGTCTTGCCCGTGCCGGCCGCACCACGCACCAGCAGGGACGGGCCGCGGAAGGCGACCGCCCGGGCCTGGCCGGCATCCGGCGTCGGCCAGGCGGCGCGTGCGGCCGGCGGAGCGAGGAGGATGGGCACGACGGCGATCCCACCACACCCCACCGACACGGTGTGACGTCCCACCCTCGACGCGGCGCCCTCAGGAAGCGTCGGGGAACGGCCAGCCGTTGGCCACGCAGCCGTCCAGCCCGTAGGTCTGCTGCTGCATCACCGGGGCGATCGACCCCGGTCCGGGGCAGGACGTGTGCTGGTGTCCCAGCAGGTGCCCCACCTCGTGGTTGACCAGGTAGCGCCGGTAGACCGCGCGGTCGGTGAACCCGTCGGCGGCCTGGACCCAGCGCATGTGGTTGAGCGCCGCGTGCCCGTATCGCCCGCAGGAGCTGACGCCCCGGGTTCGCAACGGTGCGCACATCTGGTCGACCAGGTCCGGTGAGGCGAGGACCACGCGCAGGTCGGCGTCGCCGTCGGTCCGTGCGAAGCTCACCGAGCCGTCCGCACCCCAGCCGCGCGGGTCGTTGAGGATGTCCATGACCATCCGCGCGAACAGGGTCGTGTCGATGTCCAGCCCCGCCTCGACCTCCACGCGCACCGTCCGTACCCGCCGCTCGGGCCGGGGTGCGTCCACGTTCCCGGGCACGACGACGAGGGTCCCCTCGGCCTCGTCGGGCACCTCGTCCGAGAGCAGGCCCGCCTGCCGGTCGGCGAGCGTGAGCCCGGTGCGGTCCACGGTGCCGAGGTCCACCGGGACAGGGTCCGCGGCCGGAGCCGGTGGGTGAGTCCGGGATCCGGTACGCGAGCCGGGACCGTCCGACGTCGGACCGCCGCTCTCCCGCGCCACGGTCCCGGGGGTCTCGTCGACCGCACCGGTGGCGGCACCGGCCGCGGTCGCGAGCGGACGGCCCGGTGCCGGCCACCCGGTGGTACCACCGACGCCGATACCCCCGCCGAGACCGAGGACGGCCGCCAGGGCGAGCGTGGCCGGGGCGAACCTCCGCCGCGCGAGACCCCGCGGGCGTCGGGATGTGGGCCGGGTGGCGCCGCCGTGACGAGGGGGGGACGGTGCGCGACGCCGGCCGGATAACGGGTCGACCACCGGACCATCGTGACACCTCGCCACCGGGGTGACGAGCGGGAGGTCGACGCCGGTACGCGGCCCGCCTGACTAGCATCGGGGGCGTGACCGCATCCCCGCCCCGACCGCGCGCCTCCCGGATGGCCCGCGACGACCGGCGGCGCCAGCTCCTGGACGTGGCGCAGCACCTGTTCTCCCACGAGGGCTTCCACCACGTCTCGATGGACGACATCGCGGACCGGGCCGAGGTCAGCAAGCCCGTGCTGTACCGGCACTTCCCGTCCAAGCTGGACCTGTACCTCGCGGTGATCGACCGGCGCGGGGAGTCCCTGGTGGCCGCCATCGACCAGGCCCTCGCCTCGGTGGACGGCGTCGACGACGGCGAGCCTCCCCGCGGCCGCGAGGTCGTCCGGGCGATCGTCCGGGCGCACGTGGAGTTCGTCCAGGACGCCGGGGAGTCGTTCTCCCTGCTGTTCGAGTCGGACGTGACCCGGAACGCCGACGTCCGCGCCCACGTCGAGCGGGCCTCCGCCGCCGCCGCGCAGGCCGTCTCCGGTGGGCTGCACGAGCTCGCCGGCCTGCCCACCGAGCAGGCCGAGCTCGCCGCAGCCGCGCTGGTCGGGATGACGCAGGTCGCCGCGACGTCCCGGTACCGCTCCCAGGCCGTGACCGTGGACGACACCGTCGAGCTGGCCACCCAGCTCGCCTGGCGCGGGGTCGCCGGTCTGGTCAAGGAGCACACCGACGCGGTCCGGGGAGCCGGTCCGCATGCCTAAGATGGTGACGGACGGATCGGCAGGCACAGGACCCTCCGACGAGACGTTCGACCAGCCACTCGACCAGCCACTCGACCAGCATGGAGGACGACAGGGCGTGGAGATCACGATCGGCGTGCAGCACATGACCCGGGAGCTCCTGGTGGAGACCGACCAGACCGCCGCGGCCGTGGTCAAGGCGGTGTCGAAGGCACTCGAGACCGGCAACCCCCTCGAGCTCACCGACACTCGCGGGCGCCGGATCATCGTGCCCGCGTCGAACCTCGGCTACATCGAGATCGGGGACGAGCCCCGGAAGGTCGGGCTCCACAACCTCTGAACCGGTCTTTGACCGTCCCCGTCCCGCGGCTGTCACCCGGCCGCACTGCAGGCGCCCCTTCAGACCTGCCTCTCGGACCTACCTCAAGGAGTCAGGCCGAGCCGTTCCATCCGGCGGGAATGGTCCGCGGTGAGCACCGCGAACAGTCGCTGCTGGGCGTCCCCCTGACCCGGCTCTTCGGCCATCGCCTCCTCCAGCAGCGTGGACAACGGCGGGTGCTGGGCCACCACGCGCTGCACGACGCCGAGCGACTCACCGACCAGCCGGCGCCCCCACAGCGCGAGCCGGGACGCCAACGTCGCGTCCTGCCGGCTCGCCTCGGTGAGCGAGTCGACCACCAGCGACGCGTGGCCGTCGTCACCGAGCACGTGCACGACGAGCTCGTGCGTGCGCAGGTCGACGCCGCTGGACACGATCCGCGCGAAGTCGTCCGCCACTCCGTACCCGACGTACGACTTGAGCAGCCGTTCCCACCAGCTGCCGGGCACCGTGCGGTGGTCGAACTCGACCAGGACCCCCACGTACGGGGCCATCACCGGCTGCAGGTCCCCACCGAGCTCACCGACCCGCCCACCCACCTGCTCCAGGCGTTCCAGGGCGACCCCGGCGAGCCGCGACAGCTCCAGCCGTAGGTCCAGCGACGGCGCGAGGGCGGCGTCGGCGGCCAGTCGGGAGAACGCGGCCAGCTCGCTCTGCGCGATCAGGCCGAGCACCGCGAGCGAACGGTCGATCTCGGCCGGATCGGCCACCTCCACCGGGGCCCGCTGGTCGCCCGCAGCGCTGTCCTGTGCGTCCGGTACCGGGTCCACGGCGTTGTCGGCCGACGTCGAGGAGGTCATCGGATCAGGCTAGTCCCCCGGGAAAGCGGCCTTCGTCCGATAGGATGGTGCCGTACATCGGTTGACCGGTCGTCCCGACGACAGCGCCCACCGGGTCCTGAGCACCGCAGTTCCGTGCGACGCGCACCCGAGCCAGATGGGCGGCACCTTCCACGATCGGCTGCCGGCCTTCGCCTACGGCGCGGCCCGTCGGATGACGCTGCACGGCCTGTGCGGGAGCTCCTGCACAGGTGCGGCACGCCGACGTGTGGCCCCGTGGGCCGACACCGAGGTAGGACATGAGCACGACCACCCAGCCCATCACCGCCGAGCCCGGAGACACCGACCAGGGCGCCGGCCCCGTCGTACCGGACCGGAAGTTCTCCGACTACGACATCCGACCGGAGATCGCCGCCGCGCTGGCCGACGCCGGGATCGTCGCCCCGTTCCCGATCCAGGCGATGACCCTGCCGGTCGCGCTGTCCGGGCACGACATCATCGGCCAGGCCAAGACCGGCACCGGCAAGACCCTCGGCTTCGGCGTCCCGCTGCTCAACCGCGTGCTCTCCCCCGGTGAGGACGGCTTCGACCAGCTCCCCGCGCCGGGCAAGCCGCAGGCGCTGGTCATCGTGCCGACCCGCGAGCTGGCCGTCCAGGTCGCCGAGGACCTGGTCACCGCCTCCAAGCGGCGCACCGTACGGGTGCTGCAGGTCTACGGCGGACGCGCTTACGAGCCGCAGATCGAGGCGCTCAGCCGCGGCGTCGAGGTGGTCGTCGGTACGCCGGGCCGGATGATCGACCTGTTGAACCAGGGTCACCTGGACCTTGCCCGTGCCAGGACCGTCGTCCTCGACGAGGCCGACGAGATGCTGGACCTGGGCTTCCTGCCCGACGTCGAGAAGCTGCTCTCCCGCACCCCCGCCGTGCGTCACACCATGCTCTTCTCCGCGACCATGCCCGGCCCCGTGGTCGCGATGGCGCGCCGCTACATGACCCAGCCCACGCACATCCGCGCGCAGGACCCGGACGACGACGGCGCCACCCTCAAGGCGATCAAGCAGGTCGTCTACCGCGCCCACGCGCTGGACAAGGTCGAGGTGCTCGCCCGGCTGCTGCAGGCCGAGGGGCGCGGGCTGACCATCGTCTTCGCCCGCACCAAGCGCACCGCCGCCCGGGTGGCCGACGACCTCACCGAGCGCGGCTTCGCCGCCGGCGCCATCCACGGCGACCTCGGCCAGGGCGCACGCGAGCGGGCCCTGCGGGCGTTCCGTACCGGCAAGATCGACGTCCTGGTGGCGACCGACGTCGCCGCCCGCGGGATCGACGTCGACGACGTCACGCACGTGGTCAACTACCAGTGCCCCGAGGACGAGAAGACCTACCTCCACCGCACCGGCCGCACCGGGCGCGCCGGCAAGACCGGCACCGCGGTGACGTTCGTCGACTGGGACGACCTCCCGCGCTGGAGCCTGATCAACAAGGCGCTCGATCTCGGCATCCCGGAGCCGGTCGAGACGTACTCCAGCTCACCCCACCTGTACACCGACCTGAACATCCCCGAGGGCACCAAGGGTCGCCTGAGGCCCGCGACCCCCGCCTC
>CAYQFJ010000208.1:0-4076 GCA_964416715.1 uncultured Actinotalea sp.
GCGATTGGCGCAGCGGTAGCGCGCTTCCCTGACACGGAAGAGGTCACTGGTTCGATCCCAGTATCGCCCACCCACCCGCGGGTGCAGGTCTGCCATCCGCGGTTGCCGCTGGTCCGCGCGGCTGCCCTGACCCGGCAAGAGAGCCCACAGCACCGTCAGGAGGTCGGGCGAGCAGGGGCGACCGACCGCACCGTAGGGCAGCGAGCCGGTTCACGTACGTCGATCGCCCCGCGGGACCGCGTCGGCCACCGTACGGACCCCGATCAGGACGAACGCCGCACCGGCGACCGTGTGCAGGGCGAACAGCATTGCCGCGGTGACGACGTCGTGGGCGCCGAGCATCGGAAGCGGAATGCTGAGGACGGCGAACACGCCACCGAGGACGACGACGCCAGTTCCCCAGCGCCGGGAACTACGAGCCGCCAGCCACACGACCGATGCCCCGGCCGCAACCGGGACGAACGTCTTCCACACGACGTCGAAGCTGGTCACGAAGTGGTTCGGCGGGCCCACGCCGGGATCGAGCAGGAGCGTGGCACCGGCAGCCCGGGCGAGCGCGTGCCAAGCGACGTTGAGCAGTGTCGCCGTCAGTGCGACGACGGCGGTGGTGCGGACGAACCGCCCGAGCGTCGGTGCGTCGGAGGTGCGGCGCGCCGGCGCGGGCCGGGCGCGAGGTGCGGTGGACATGGCCTCATCCTTGGAGTGGTACCGGTGGAAGGTCGGACACCTTCTGGGACAGGACGGAGGCCCACTTCTGTGACATCGCCGCCGTGGCGGCCGCCCACAGGGTGACGGAGAGGTCGCGGTCAGCGCGGGTTGCGGCGGGCCCGCTGGAAGTCGTCCTGGATCTCCCAGGCATCGCCGACCGGTCCGAGATGGACAAGCTTGTCGGGATTGCTCACCGCACGGATGGTCTGGATCTGACCGTCGCGGACGTCGAGCACGAGGACGTGCACCACCCGGCCGGCGGAGTCGCGCGCGATCGCGCCGGTCTGCCCGTTGATCTGCTGCGGCTCGTGGACGAGACCGATGCGCGCGAGCACTGGGCCTACCGACGCCAGCAACCGTGCGGCCTTCTCTGCACCGGTCACCGTCTGCGCCAGTGCCGGGGCCTTGCCCCCGCTGTCGCCGGTTATCCGGACGTCGGCCGCGAGAAGCGCCTGCAGACCGTCGACGTCGCCCTCGGTGAAGGCGGCGTAGAAGCGCATGGCGAGCTCCTCCCGGTCACGGCGGCTCGCCTCGAACCGGGGACGCCCCGCCTCCATGTGCCGACGTGCCCGTACGGCCAGCTGGCGGCAGGCTGCTTCCGACCGCTCGACGGTCAGTGCGATGTCGGCGAAGTCGAAGCCGAACACCTCGCGCAGCACGAACACCGCACGCTCCAGGGGGCTCAGCTGCTCCAGGAGCAGCAGCGCCGCCATCGACACCGAGTCGGCCAGCTCCACCGAGCGCTCGGGGTCCGAGTACGGGTCGTCCAGCAGGGGTTCGGGCAGCCACTCCCCGACGTACTCCTCGCGCCGGATCCTTGCGGAGTCGAGGACGTTGATCGAGACGCGTGTGACGGCGGTGGACAGGTACGCCCTGGGTGACCTCGGCACCGTGTCGGTCGCGTCGTAGCGCAACCACGTCTCCTGAACGGCGTCCTCGGCCTCGCTCACGCTGCCCAGGATCCGGTAGGCGATCGAGAAGAGCAGGGGCCGCAGCTCCTCGAACTCCTCCGCGCGGGGCATCTCCGTCTCCTCCGTCCGACTCATTTCTTCTCTCAGCGTTCCGGAGCCACTTGTCGCCCTTTGGAAGTGTTCGGGTGCGACGTCTGTGACGTCCGGGCCATGACTCATGCCCAGAAGGCGAGCGAGACCGTGGGCGGGTCGCAGCCGTGGACAGTGGCGACCCACGCGCTCAGGATGTCGCGATGTCGCGCCGTCGGAAGCCGGCGAACGCCAGCACGAACAGCACGGCGACCGTCGCCCACAGTCCCAGCAGGTCGCCCGGGGCGACGTCCTCCACGAAAGGTGAGGGGACCCAGTGGAACGGTGAGAGGCCGAACACCCACTCGGGCAGCTCGAACAGGTCCCCGAACATCCCGACGACGAAGGTGTACGCCAGCAGGGCCCACGCGATACCGGTGAGCCTCGGGACCCAGGCGAACAAGGCCGTGACGAGGCCGAGGAAGACCAGGACCGCCGGCAGGTACGCCACGAACGCCTCGGTGTACTGCCCGGCGGTCTGGTCCTCCCAGCCCACCGAGATCCCACCGAGCCAGAGCGCGTAGACGCTCGCCGCGAGGAGCACGAGCGTTCCGGCGGCGGCGACGACGCTCTGCGCCCCCAGCCACCGGGCCCGGGACACCGGCAGCGCCAGCACCACCTCCGCCCGTCCGTCCGCCTCCTCGACCTTCGCCCGGGCGCCGGCCGCAACCGCGTACGCGGCGCAGCACACGGCCGCGAACATGAGCATCACACCGAGGAACGAGACACCGAGCACCGACGGGTCGTCGCCGAAGATCTGTTGTGCCGCCGGGTTCTCCGCGACGATGTCGCCGATCATCGTGCCGATCTCCGGCATCAGGGTGCCCGTGGCGAACCACATGAGCCCCAGGCCGAGGCAGCTCCACGCCAGCGCACCACGCTGCTGGCGCCAGGCCAGCGCGCCCGGGCTCCGCAGCGAGGGCCTCGCACCCGCCCGACCCGCCCGGGTGGCGACCAGCCCACCGTCGAAGTCACGCCGCGAGGCGAGCACGGCACCGAGCCACAGGAGCACCCCGACGGCCGCGACGGACAGCAGAGCCGGCCACCACCGCAGATCCACGAAGGACCGCATCTGCTGGGCCCACGCGACGGGTGAGAACCACGACAGGGTGCTGCCCCCGAGCTCACGCATGTCACCGGCGGCCCGGACCACGAAGGCCGCCCCGAAGGCGGCCAGGCTCAACCCGACGGCCCCGCGCCCGTGCTCGACGACCTGGCAGAGCACCACGGCGACGCCGCCGAAGACCAGAGCGCTCAGACCCGAACCGGTCGTCACCGCGAACGAGTCGACGACGTCCATGTCCGCACCGACTCCCACCATCGCCAGCGCGCCGACCACGGCGATGACCGCGTGCGCGACGACGAGCGTGACGAACGCGGCCATCGCCGGCGCGTGGCGCCCGACCGCAGCTGCTCGGACCAGCTCGGCGCGGCCGGACTCCTCCTCGGCGCGGGTGTGACGCACGACGTGCAGGATGCTCATGACGGACAGGGCCAGGACCATCCAGACGATGCCCTCGTTGGCGATGGCGACACCGGTGGTGTAGTCGTCGAGGCCGTACCCGGGACCGCCCATCACGATCCCCGCCGGCGTCCTCATCACGGCCGCCCGGCCCTGACGGGCCGCCGGGTCCGCGAACACGGTGTCCAGGGCGAACGTGAAGTACGCGTAGAAGAGCACGACCGAGCCCGTCCACACCGCGAGCCGCACCCGGTCGAGGCGCAGGACGAAGCGCACCAGCGCCCAGGTCCCGGTCAGCGTGGTGCCGTCCGAGCGCACCGTCTCGCGTCCCGTCGTCGGGGACGGGGCGGTCGCCGTGGTCACCGTGCACCGCCGCTGCTGCTCGGCGCCGCCGTGCGTGCGCCCGCACCTCGGGCGGAGAGGTCGTCACCGTCGATCGGGTCACCGTAGTGCCGCATGAAGAGTTCCTCCAGCGAGGGCGGCGCGGCCGTGAACGAGTGCACGCCCAGCGCGCCGATCGCCGGCAGCACCCGGCCCATCTCCGTGCTGTCGACCGTGAACGTCACGCGCGTACCGACATCGTCGGGGGTGCTCCGAAGGTCGTGCACGCCCTCCATCGCCGCGATCGCCGCCGCGTCACCGTCGACGACCGCGGTGACACCGGACCGGGTCAGGTGCCGCAGGTCGGCGAGCGTTCCGGACTCCACGGCGCGACCGTTGCGGATGATCGTCACCGTGTCGCACACCTTCTCGACCTCGCTGAGGATGTGGCTGGACAGCAGTACCGACGTGCCCGCCGCCTTCGCCTCACGGACGTGCTCGGTGAAGACGGCTTCCATGAGCGGGTCGAGGCCCGAGGTCGGCTC
>CAYQFJ010000208.1:4086-4680 GCA_964416715.1 uncultured Actinotalea sp.
GAGCACGAGCAGGTCGACCGGCGAGGCGAAGGCGGCCACGAGGGCGACCTTCTGACGGTTGCCCTTCGAGTAGCTCCGCGCCTTCTTGGTCGGGTCGAGCTCGAACCGCTCGAGCAGCTCGGCCTTGCGACGGGCGTCGGGTCGTCGCCGCAGCCTGGTGAGGTAGTCGATGGCCTCGCCCCCCGTGAGGTTGGGCCACAGACTCACCTCGCCGGGCACGTAGGCCAGGCGCCGGTGCAGTGCGACGGCGTCACGCCAGGGGTCGCCGCCCAGCAGCCGCGCGCTGCCGGAGTCCGCGCGCAGGAGGCCGAGCAGCAACCGGATCGTGGTGGACTTCCCCGAACCGTTCGGTCCGAGAAAGCCCGCGACCTCGCCGTGGCCGACCGTCAGGTCGAGACCGTCCACGGCGCGTACGGCGCCGAACGACTTGCGCAGTTCGTGGAGCTCGATGGCGGGCACGCCGGAGACGCTGGAGGTGGTCATGAGGGCTCCTCGGGTCGGTCCGCCACGTACTGGAGGTAGTCGTCGAGCATCCGACTTGTGGTGAGGAAGCCGTCGGTGAACAGCTCGAGCATGGGCAGGTAGAGGTCGGCC
>CAYQFJ010000209.1:0-4658 GCA_964416715.1 uncultured Actinotalea sp.
CGGCGATCTCGTAGATCGACTCGGGCATCAGCCGCACGTAGGGGCGGCCACGCCCACCGGTGCGGACCCCGAGCTTCGTGCGCTGCTCGGTCGTCGTGATGAGGTCCCGGCCGAACACCGACTCGCGCGATGCGCGACCCTTCGGTATCCAGCCGCGCTGGTTCACCTGCGCCGTCCGCATCCCGCGTCGGGCGTTCACGACCCGGCCGATGTCGGCCCCGTCGCGGATCGCGCGAGCGCCGGCCTTAGTGAAGATGTCCTCCTGCGAGTAGATGCCTGCCTCGCGGCGCATCTTCACGGTCAGGTCGGGATACTGCTCGGCCAGGTCGGCGGCGGTCGGCAGGCTGTCGAAGTACGCCTTGGGGTCCGTGGTGAGGCTGTCCCACGTGTCCTCCGACGCCGGGACGTGTCGGCAGTCGCAGCCGGGGTGCCGCAGGAAGCCCGCGTTCCACCGGTACTCACGGCCCGCCAGGACCGCACACCGCGAGCACGACGGAGGGTTGAGCATCCGCACGTAGCCCGATGCGGCCGGTGCCGCCACCGTCGCCACGGACGCCGCCTGCCGAGCCGCGTCCTGCACCTGCGTGGCGACCACCCGACCGAACCGGTGGTCGGTGAACGCCGGGCCACGGGTCAGGTCGAGCAGCGAGGCGATCGGGCGCCCGTCGGAGGCGGTGGCGACGATCGCCGCGGGGACGACCAGGCCGACGGCGACGGTGTCGATGCCCTGCTCGGCGAGCATCGACGGCACCGCGTCGGCCGCGTCCTTGGCGGCAGCCAGGCGGAACATCGTCACGACGGCCACCAGCCGGGCCAGCGGGCCAGAACGCGCCCGCTGCGCCGCCTTCACGGCGCGTGCAGTGATCTGCTGCTGCCGCGCGTAGTGGTCAAGCGCCGAAGCCAGCATCGCCAGCCTCGGTCACGTCACGCAGCAAGCGGTCCACGAGCGGATCCTCGGCCTCCGCGCGGCGCCGGGCGAGCTCGCGGTCGATCTCCGCCTGAGACATGCCGTAACGCCGCTCGAGGATGCCCGCCGCGCTCCAGCCGATCTGCGCGTCCTTGAGCGCCGCGTCGGACGTCTGCGCGTCCGTCGCCGTCTCCGGGTTGCGCCACAGCATCTCAGCCGTCCGGCACGCCTCCGCGACTGCGGTGTTGCCACGGGCGAGAGCCATCAGCCGGAACGTGCGCCGCGCCGGAGCCGTCAGGTGCTTGTGACCGTCGCGCACCTTCATGTGCAGCGGGACACGCAGCCCGTCCAGCGTCTCACCGTTCACGTTGGACAAGGCGCCCATGTAGTTGATCGGCGTCTTGGTCTGCGCCGCGATGTGCTTCACCATCACGTCGATGACCTCGGTGAACACGTCCAGCTTCGCCGAGTCCCACTGCCCGATCGTGGTGGCCTGCCCGGTGAGCCACAGCATCCGGCCACGGGTCAGCGCCTCGATGTCGACCGGCTTCTCGCCGACCTTCACGCCCTTGTCGTCAAGGACCGGGATCTTCGGCGGCTCCTGCCCCATGACGACACGAGCCGGCATCGAGGCGTAGTCCGCAGCGCCGAACAGGTACGCCCACATCAGGTTAGCCGCGTCCTGCATCGCCACAGTGCCGTCGATGTCGCTGATCGGGCCACGACCGAGCATCGGCCGGTTCGGCCACTCCGTCAGCGGCATCATGCCCATCGGGTTCGGCAGCGGGTTCGTCTCGCCCTCGACCGGGCGCCACCCCTGCCCGAACGCGCCCGCGGGGAGCACCAGGCCCGAGGAGGTCCGCCCCGCGTCGGCCAGCTGCTCCCAGGTCGGGCGCCAGAACTTCCACACCTCGTCGGCGCGGTAGAGGTTCACCCGCTCGCGGTCGTCCTCGATCCACGCCTTGAGCCCGTCCTCGCCGTCGACGATGCATTGCGCCGCGTGCTCCCACGTCATCACCGGCTCGTCGTCGTCGGTGCCCCAGACCAGGGTGAACGACCGGGAGGTGACCGCGCCGGACAGGAACCCCTGCGCCGACTGCGCCTGGCCGTCGTTCGCGTCCCAGTCGCGCCACAGGACCCGCTCGTCGTCGGACATAGCCTCGGCGTCATCCCCGAGGCGGATGCCGGCGATCTCCGTCAGCTCCGGCGCCGCCGAGCCCACGACGCCGCACCAGTTGTCCGCGAAGCCTGCGAACCGCTGGCCGTGAAACTTCTTCCACTCGTCGGAGGCGTAGCACAGCGGCTGCTCCCCGTCGAAGTAGCGTTCGAACTTGTCGATCTTCGGGCGGCGGGAGGAGAGCTTCTGGTAGAGGCGGTCCACCTTCATGGCGGCCTGGGCGGCGGTCAGCGGCACGGCGACCCCCTCTCAGGTCAGAAGACGTAGGCGTAGGACTCGGACTCGGCGCCCCACCCGTCGGCGCGGGCGTCGGCAGCAGCCTCGTGCGCGAGCACGTCGGCCATGAGCAGGTCGATCTTCTGGTTGTCGGACGGCTTGCCGAGGATGAACTTGTCGCCCGGCTTGGCGACCTTCCGTGCCGCGAGCGCGTGCGAGCGCATGGTCGCGTCGTCGTCGTGCGTGGTCAGTCCCTCGGCCAGGTCCTCGCGGTAGCGCAGCAGCGCCTCGAACATGCGCGGGATCGAACTCGTCGGCCAGTCCCACACGACGTCGTCGCCGTAGTCGGTGCGCCACTGGTCGATCTGCGTCTCGAAGTGCCGGGGGTCGCAGTACATCCGCGCCACCTTGTAGCGGCGCATCACGTGGTCGACCGCCGCGACGACCTCACCACGCGGGATGCGACCCTCCGGCCACTCCTCGGGCCGCCAGAACGCCGGGCGGCCATCCTCCCCGTAGGTCGGGGTGAAACGGTGCCCGTCGAGAGTCTCCGCCCGCAGCGCCGTCCAGTCACCCGACCTCGAGCCGTCGAAGCCCAGGCAGATCGACGCGCCCTCGGGAGGTGCGCCACGGTCGACCGTCTGGGCCGTCCACAGCGCGTCCGGCAGGAACGCACCCAGACCCTGCACGAGCCGGTTCCCGAAGAACCGCTCAGCCTGCGCCGGGTCCGTCTCGACGAGCTCGGCGGCCTCCGGGTCGATCGCCGATGCCACGTCCACCCAGGGCGAGTCCTTGTAGACATACAGGTGGATCTTGTGCCGGTCGCGCTTGTTCGCGTACGACAGATCGGCCGGCGGCTTGCGGTAGTAGCGGAAGATATCCTTCGCCCGCGACTCGAACGCGACCTGCGCCGCCGAGCCCTCCATCGGGTCCCACGGGTTCGTCAGCTCCACCGTGCGGCCCTGCATCGCAGCGATACCACGACGCATCGTCTGCCACGTCGCCAGGACGCCAGACTCCGGCGTGTAGAGGCCCGACTCGTCCGCCAGGCCACCCGTGAGCGGCTGCCCCAGCTTCGACTTCGCACGCGACGTAAGCGGGACGATCTTGCCCCGGTTCGGCAGGCCGATGTAGCCCTCGCGGACCTTCACGAACTCCCGCAGCGGACCCGAGTGGATCATCGTCTGCAACGGCTCGTACACGTTCGCCGTCTGAGACTCCGCGAACGCCAGCAGCGCCAGCAGCGACTTCCGCCGCGGGACACCCATCGCCTCACCGGGCAGGTACTCGTAGACCCAACCGCACCCACAGCCGTGATCCTCGCACCGGTAGACCTCGCCACCCTTCGCCCAGCCGGCGAACAGCGACGGCCCGACCCCCTCGAACAGCAGGAATCCGGCGCCCCACGGCGACTTGCCGCACTTCTGCGGGCCGACGACCACCGAACGGCGGTAGACGAACGGCGCCACCAGTCGGCGCGGGTCCACCACGGCGTCAGGCTTGACCCTGTAGTGGTTCGCGGTGACGAACAGCTGCCACCCGTTGAAGGTCAGCGCCTCGCCCTCGTAGACACCGCCAGGGACCCGGCAGTGAGCCTCGATCCAGTCGGTAGCGAGGAAGCCGAGCGTGTGCAGCGGGTCGAAGTCGAGAGCGAGCCCCTCGTCAGCCGCCGCCACCGTCGACCACCTTGAGGCGGTCGCGCGACGACTTCGGCCTCTCAGCCTCAGGCTCCTTCTCGGCGGCACGCTTGCCGACCTCGTCGACAGCCACCCGCCAGCCCATCTCGGCCAGGCCCGCGGTCGTCATCCCGATCTGGTCAGCGAAGCGGTGCAGGCTGCCCTTGTCGGCAGCCGTGGCCTCCGACGACTCGCAGATCACGAAGGTGCGGACCCACATGGCGATCGTGTGCAGCCGCCACGCCTCGGACGGCATCGACCAGGCGCACGCCTGCGGGGTGGTCCACGCCCACCCCCACAGCTCAGCCTCGCGCTCGGACACGACCTCCGTCGCGTCAGGGTCGGGCACCTGGTAGCGGCGCTTCCCTTCGTACTCCCAGCGCATCACCACACGGGGCGGCAGCGGGAAGTCAGGGACCGGGCCGGAGTAGCCCTCCGCCGGCAGCGCGGTCAGGGAGTAGCCGCGACGCTCGCTGCGCTGCGACTCAGGGTCAGCGGTCGGGCCGGACCTGTTGCGGGCTCCACCTCGGGACATGGTCTCCTCCTAGCCGCCTTGCGCGGCATCGGGTGCCGCCGGGCCTTGCGCCAGGGCGGCTGTGCATACTTATGCAGTCGAAGGGCGGGCTGGGTCTCTTTGAACCCATCGCGCATCTTTCGCCCCATGCCGAACCTTGCGCAGGAA
>CAYQFJ010000210.1:0-4644 GCA_964416715.1 uncultured Actinotalea sp.
CGCGAGCGCGCCGTGACCGATCTCGCGCCGCTTCGGCGAGCCGACGCGGCCGGTCTCGCCCGTGCTGAACGGCGGGAAGTTGTAGTTGTGCATGTAGCGCTTGCGCGTCTCGGGCGAGAGCGTGTCGAGCTGCTGCTCCATGCGCAGCATGTTCAGCGTGGTCACACCCAGGATCTGGGTTTCGCCGCGCTCGAACAGCGCCGAGCCGTGCACCCGCGGGAGCACCTCGACCTCGGCCGACAGCGTGCGGATGTCCGCCAGACCACGGCCGTCGATGCGCACACCGTCACGCAGCACGCGCTCACGGATGAGCTTCTTCGTCACGGCACGCACCGCGGCGGACAGCTCCTTCTCACGGCCGTCGAAGCCGTCCTGCAGAGCACCGATCGCGGCGTCCTTGATCTCGTCCAGCCGCGCCTCGCGGGTCTGCTTGTCCGCGATGGTCAGCGCCTCGGCCAGCGGGCCGGCGACCTCGGCCTCGACGGCCGCGTAGGCGTCGTCCTGGTAGTCCAGGAACCGCGGGAACTCCTGCGTGGGCTTGGCCGCCTTGGCGGCGAGCTCCGCCTGCGCGTCGCAGAGCTGCTTCAGGAACGGCTTGGCGGCCTCGAGCCCCTCGGCGACGACCTCCTCGGTGGGGGCGCCGACGCCCTCGTTCTTGACGAGGTTCCACGAGCCCTCGGTGGCCTCGGCCTCGACCATCATGATCGCGACGTCATCCCCGACGACGCGACCAGCCACGACCATGTCGAAGACCGCGCGCTCCTTGTCGGAGTACTTGGGGAAGGCGACCCACTGACCGTCGACCAGGGCGATCCGCACCCCGGCGATCGGGCCGGAGAACGGCAGGCCGGAGAGCTGGGTGGACAGCGAGGCGGCGTTGATCGCCAGCGTGTCGTAGGCGTCGTCCGGGTGCAGGGCCATCACGGTGATGACGACCTGCACCTCGTTGCGCAGACCCTTGACGAAGGTCGGGCGCAGCGGGCGGTCGATCAGCCGGCACGCCAGGATCGCCTCGGTGGAAGGGCGGCCCTCGCGGCGGAAGAACGAGCCGGGGATCCGGCCCGCGGCGTACATCCGCTCCTCGACGTCCACCGTGAGTGGGAAGAAGTCGAAGTGGTCCTTGGGGTGCTTGCCGGCCGTGGTGGCGGACAGCAGCATGGTCTCGCCGTCGAGGTACGCGACGGCGGAGCCGGCGGCCTGCCTGGCGATGCGCCCGGTCTCGAACCGGACGGTGCGGGTGCCGAAGCGACCGTTGTCGATGACGGTCTCGGCGTACTGGATCTCGGGTCCCTCCATGGGAGCCCTCCTTCGTCGAAGTGCCGGGGAACGCACGGCGGTCTTCGATCGAGGTCCGTGGATCGCGGTGCCGGACGTGTCCGACGCGTTGTTCCACGAGCCACTACCGAGGACCGGACGCCGCTTCCTGGCGGTCGGTACGGACGTGTGCGGGACCTGTCCCGCACGGTGGTACGTGCGCGGGGCGGGCCCGCGCGGGATGAAGTTGTGGTCGGCCGGCGCCGGGCGAGTCACACGGATCAGCCCGGACCTCGAGGTCCGGGCTGAGGGGCGCGCTAGCGGCGAAGGCCGAGGCGTTCGATCAGGCTGCGGTAGCGGTTGATGTCGACCTTCTGCAGGTAACCCAGCAGACGACGACGCTGACCGACCAGCAGGAGCAGCCCGCGACGCGAGTGGTGATCGTGCTTGTGCTCCTTGAGGTGCTCGGTGAGGTCCGTGATCCGCTGCGAGAGCAACGCGATCTGGACCTCCGGGGAGCCCGTGTCGTTCTCGGTGGTCGCGTACTCGGACATGATGCGCTGCTTGGTCGCGGCATCGAGCGGCATGGACTCTCCTTGGTGTGAGGCTGCGCGGTGCTCCGGGGCATGTCCACCCGGGCGCTCTGGATCCGCGGCCGATAGACGGCGACGGCGATCCTATCAGTCGGCCGCCCCCGGCCCCAACGGACCACCGGTGCCCAGCACGAGCGGACCACCGGCCAGCTGTTCGCGGGTGCGCGCGACGTCGTCGGCGATCTGGGCGACCAGCTCGTCGACCGAGTCGAACCGGACGGTCGGCCGCAACCGGTCCACGAATTCCACGACCACCTCCTCGTCGTACAGGTCGAGGTCGGTGCGGTCGGGCACGTGGGCCTCGACCGTGCGCACCGGGTCGCCGAAGGTCGGGTTGGTCCCCACCGAGATCGCCACCGGGAGGTACCCGTCCGGCTGGTCCTCGGGGAAGCCGACCCGTCGCAGCCACCCCGTGTACACCCCGTCCGCAGGCACCATCCCGGTGGAGTCCTGGGCGAGGTTGGCGGTCGGGAAACCCAGGTCCCGCCCACGGGCCGCACCACGCACGACGACGCCGCGTACCCGGTGCGGCCGGCCCAGCACCGCAGCGGCACCGGCCACGTCCCCGGCGGCCAGCAGCTCACGGACCCAGGTCGAGGACCAGCGCCGGGGCTGCTCGGGCGGCCGGACCGGGTCGATCACCTCGACGCCGAAGCCGTACCTGGCGCCGAGCTCGACCATCGTGGCCAGGTCGCCGGAGTTGTCCCGACCGAATCGCACGTCCCGCCCGACGACGACGGTCGCCGCGTGCAGCCCGTCGACCAGGTAGGTCCGGACGAACTCCTCCGGGGTGGACCGGGCGAACTCCAGCGTGTACTCGATCAGCAGGACCGCGTCCAGGCCGGTCTGCGCCAGCAGCTCCATCCGGTCCGCGATGCCGGTGAGCAGCTCGGGCGCCTCGCCGGGCCGGTGCACCTGCGCAGGGTGCGGGTGGAAGGTCACCGCGACCGCGGCGCCACCGGCCGTGCGCGCGTCTGCCACCATCCGGGCCAGCACGCTGCGGTGCCCCCGGTGCACGCCGTCGAAGTTGCCGATCGTCACCACGGACGGGCCGAAGTCGGCCGGGACCTGGCTCAGGTCGGTCCAGCGATGCACGTGCTCTCCTCGGCCATCGGGCTGCGTCGATCGGTAGGCGGGTCGGTCGACACCCGCTGACGCCGGGACAAGCCTGCCACGTCCCGACCCACCTCGATTCGACGGGCCACCGGCAGGTCAGCTCGGGGCCAGGACCAGGACGGGCCGCGTCCGGCCGTCCTCGTCGACGACGATCGCGACCAGCGTGCCGTCCGGCGCGAAGGCGGCCACCGGGGCGTCCCGGGTGCCGGACGGGCCGGAGGGCGCGATGCGCTTGCCGTGACCGAGGGCGACCGCCTCGGCCGGGTCCAGCTCTCGGGCGGTGAACAACGCACGCGCCGCGTCGGCGAGCGGCAGCACGACCAGCTCCTGCTCGAGCCGGTCGAGGGTGCGGGCACCGTCGAGCGAGTACGCACCGACCCGGGTGCGGCGCAGCGCGGTGAGGTGCCCCCCGACCCCCAGTGCGGCGCCCAGGTCCCGGGCCAGCGCGCGGACGTACGTCCCCGAGGAGCAGACGACCGTGGCGTCGAGGTCCAGGACCGGCGGGCCGTCCGCGACGGCGACCGGCCGCACCTCGTGCACGTCGAACCGGTGGACGGTCACCGGGCGGACCGCCAGCTCCACCTGCTCCCCTGCACGCACGCGTGCGTAGGACCGCTTGCCGTCCACCTTGATCGCGCTCACGGCGCTGGGCACCTGCTCGATCGGCCCGGTCAGCCGGGTGACGGCGTCGTCCAGGTCGGCCCGCACGACGCCGCTCGCGTCGGCTCGCTCGAGCACCTCGCCCTGGGCGTCGTCGGTCGTGGTGGTCACCCCGAGCCGGATGGTCGCGGTGTACTCCTTGTCCGCACCGACGACGTAGGTCAGCAGCCGGGTGGCCTTCTCCACCCCGAGCACCAGCACGCCGGTGGCCATCGGGTCGAGCGTCCCGGCGTGGCCCACGCGGCGGGTCCCGGCCAGGCGTCGCACCCGTGCGACCACGTCGTGGCTGGTCCACCCGGCGGGCTTGTCCACCACGACCAGACCGGACTCGGCCATCAGGAGGAGGTGTCCCGGTCGTCGTCGGCGCCTTCGGTGTCGTCGACTCCGTCGGTGCCGCCTTCGTCGTCGTCGACCGGTCGGCGGTACGGGTCGGCCTCACCGGCGTACTGGGCGGACCCCGCTCGGGCGGCCAGCTCGGCGTCGCGCGCGGCGGCCTCGCGCAGCGCGTTCTCCAGGTGCTCGGCGGTCTCCGGGATCGCGTCGGCGATGAACTCCAGCGTGGGCGTCAGCCGGGTACCGAGCTGCTTGCCCACCTCGGACCGGATCAGCCCCTTGGCACTCTCCAGCGCCGCCGCGGTACCCGCGCGCTCCTCGGCGTCACCCAGCACCGTGTAGAACACCGACGCGTGCTGCAGGTCACCGGTCACCCGCACGTCGGTCACCGTCACGAACCCCAGCCGGGGGTCCTTGATCCGCCCGTCCAGCATGCGTGCCACCACCTGCTGAACCCGATCCGCAACCCGCCGAGCCCGCGCCCGATCCACCATGTCAATTCCTCTCAGTGAGATGCGGGAGCTGAGCCCCGCGCGGGTACCCACGGTGCACGAGTCGCCAGCGGGCCGGGGTGTCGGCGCGCGGCCCTGGCGGGCCAGGCGGGCGGCCCACCAACGCGGCCGCCGGGTAGGCCCCGCCCCGCCCCCACCGCACCCGACCCACCCCCCCCCAGAACCGCAGGAGCGCG
>CAYQFJ010000211.1:0-4630 GCA_964416715.1 uncultured Actinotalea sp.
CGTCCTCCTGGACCTGCGACTGCTCGCTCATCGCGCCTCCGTCTCGGCGGTGATCGGACCCGGTTGCCCCTCGTCGAACTCGTCGTACTCGTCGATCACCTCGACGTCACCCTCCTCGCCACCGGTCCACCGTACGGTGAGCTCGCCCAGCGGACTCACCTGGTCGAAGGCGACCACACCCTCACGGAACAGCTCGAGCAGCGCGAGGAAGCGCACCACCACGACCAGGGGCGACCCGGCGTCGTGCACCAGCGCGCGGAACGACCCGGAACCGCTGCGCCGCAGCCGCTCGACCAGGACCGCCGCCTGTTCCCGGACACTGACCGTCGGCGCGTGCAGGTGGGCCATGTCCACGCGCGGCACCTCACGCGGCGCCATCGCCCGGGCCGCCAGCGCGGCCAGGTCCGCCGGGCCGATCTGCATCACCAGCTCCGGCAGCAGCGCGGCGAGCCCGGGTTCGAGCGTCACCGCGCGCGGCAGGCTGCGCGCCTGCTCCCCGAGGCGCCGACCCAGGCCTGCCGCCACCTCCTTGTACGCCCGGTACTGGAGCAACCGGGCGAACAACAGGTCGCGCGCCTCGAGCAGCTCCAGGTCCTCGGCGTCCTCGACGTCACCGGCGGGCAACAGCCGTGCGGCCTTCAGGTCGAGCAGGGTCGCCGCGACGACCAGGAACTCGCTGATCCGGCCCAGCTGCCACGGCTCGCCGTCGCCCTCGGCGGCCCGTACCGCGGCGATGAACTCGTCCGTGACCTGAGCGAGCGCGACCTCGGTGATGTCGAGCTGGTGCTTGCTGATCAGTCCCAGCAGGAGGTCGAACGGCCCGCTGAAGTTCTCCAGGTGGACCTCGAACGACTCCGAGGAGGTCCGTGCCGCGCCGTCCGCCTCGGTCGCGTCAGCCGACACCGTGCTCAGGCGGCATCGCCGCGGGCCACCAGCTCGCGCGCGAGCTGTCGGTAGGCGACGGCCCCCGGGTGCGACGGTGCGTAGCTGGTGATCGGCTCGGCGGCGACCGAGGAGTCGGGGAACTTCACGGTCCGGCCGATCACGGTGTGCAGCAGCTGGTCGCCGAACGCCTCGTGCACCCGCGCCACGACCTCGCGGGAGTGCAGCGTGCGCGGGTCGTACATCGTCGCGAGGATGCCGTCCACCTGGAGCCGCGGGTTGAGCCGGTCGCGAACCTTCTCCACCGTCTCGATCAGCAGCGCCACCCCACGCAGCGCGAAGAACTCGCACTCCAGCGGGATGAGCACGCCGTGCGCCGCGGTCAGCGCGTTGACGGTGAGCAGCCCGAGCGACGGCTGGCAGTCGACCAGGATGACGTCGTACTCGTCCTCGGCCGGCCGCAGCACGCGGGACAGGATGGACTCCCGCGCCACCTCACCCACGAGCTGGACCTCGGCGGCCGACAGGTCGATGTTCGCCGGCAGCAGGTCGAGGCCCTCGACCGGGGTGGGGCGGACCACCTCGGACAGCGGGGCGTTCCGCTCCATGAGCAGGTTGTAGACGGTGCGCTCCAGCTCGTGCGGACTCGTGCCGAGGCCCACCGAGGCGGCTCCCTGCGGATCGAAGTCGACGATCAGCACACGCCGTCCGTAGTCCGCCAGCGCGGCGGCCAGGTTGATCGTGGTCGTGGTCTTGCCTACGCCACCCTTCTGGTTGCACAGGGCGATGATCCGGGCCGGACCGTGGGAGTCCAGCGGAGCCGGATCGGGGAAGTGCGGGAGGGGCCGCCCGGCCGGGTCCGTCGGCGTGGCAGCGGCTCCCTGCGGCTCCTGACTCGTCACGCGCCGAGGCTACCGCAGCACACCGACGACGCCACGGCGCCACTCCCCCACGACGGTGCGCCGGATCGCTGCCCCGGACGGAACGGGTCAGCCGCGGGCCCGCGGGTGTGCCGAGGCGTACACCTCGCGCAACGTGTCCGGGGTGACCTGGGTGTAGACCTGCGTCGTGGTCACGCTCGCGTGGCCGAGCAGCTCCTGGACCACCCGGACGTCGGCACCCCCGGCCAGCAGGTGGGTGGCGAAGGAGTGCCGCAGGGTGTGCGGGGAGACGGCGTCGGCGCGCTGGATCCCCGCCCGCTGCGCCGCGCTGCGCAGGACGGCCCACGCACTCTGCCGGCTGAGTCGCGCACCCCGGCTGTTCAGGAAGACCGCCGGGGTGCCGCGTCCGCCCGCAGCCAGCGCCGGACGACCGCGGACCAGGTACGCCTCCACCGCCTCGACGGCGTACGACCCCACCGGGACGACCCGCTCCTTGTCCCCCTTGCCCAGCAGCCGGGCCGCCGCGGCGCGCGGGTCGAGGTCGAGGTCGTCCACGTCCAGCCCGACGACCTCGCTGATCCGCGCCCCGGTCGAGTACAGCAGCTCCAGCAGCGCCCGGTCGCGCAGGGGCACGGGCCCGTCCCCCAGGCCCGCCGCCTCCAGCAGCCGCGTGACGTCCTCGGCGGGGATCGCCTTGGGCAGCCGTCGCGGACGCGCGGGCGGCCGTACCTCGACCGACGGGTCGAACGGCGCGAGGCCCTCCAGCACGCAGAACCGGTGCCACCCGCGCAGGGCGGCGAGCACCCGCGCGGTGGACGACGCCGCGAGCGGCGGGGTGCCGTCCTTCCCGTCGCGCAGCGCCAGGACGAACGCCCGCACGTCCCCCTCGTCCACCCGCCCGACGTCGTCGCGCCCGCGGGCGGCCAGGAAGGTCGTGTACCGCCTCAGGTCGCGGCGGTAGGCCAGCAGCGTGTTGCGGGACAGGCCACGTTCGACGCCCAGGTGCGCCAGGTAGCCCTCGACCGCGCGCCCCATGCGGTCGGACCCCTGCTCGACGGCCTCCGGCCCTCGTTCGGACGCGGCCATCGTCGGGTCAGAGCGGCAGGAACGGGTCGACGGCGACGGCGAGGAACAGCAGCGTCAGGTAGGTGATCGACGCGTGGAACAGGCGCATCTCGCCGAGCCTGACCCCCGGCCGACGACGCCGAGCGCGCACCAGGAGGGCGACGGTCGAGCCGAGGAACCACACGCCCAGACCGGCCGCGACGACGGCGTACGCCCACGTCATGCCCGCCAGCGGTACGAGCACCAGCGAGCAGGCGACCATCCCGACGGTGTAGAGCACCATCTCCCAGGAGACGCGCACATCGTCGGCGACCACCGGGAGCATCGGGACGCCCGCCGCCGCGTAGTCCCGGCGGAACTTCATCGACAGCGGCCAGTAGTGCGGCGGCGTCCAGAAGAAGATGACGCCGAAGAGCGCCACGGGGGCCCAGGCCAGCGAGTCGGTCACCGCCGCCCAACCGATCAGCACGGGCATGCAGCCCGCGGTCCCGCCCCACACGATGTTCTGCGGCGTGCGCCGCTTGAGCAGCAGGGTGTAGCCGACGACGTACATCAGGATCGCGGCGAGGGCGAGCACCGCGGCCAGGACGTTGACCAGCACGACGAACCAGACGACCGAGAACAGGCCGAGGACCAGCCCGAACACCAGCGCGGCGCGCGGGGTGACCTCCCCGGTGACCAGCGGCCGGCGCTTGGTCCGGTGCATCACGTGGTCGATGTCCCGGTCGAGGTAGCAGTTGAGCGTGTTGGCGGAGCCCGCGGCAGCCGCCCCTCCGACCAGCGTGGCCAGCACGAGCCCGATCGGCGGGAACCCGCGCTGGGCGAGCAGCATCGTGGGAACCGTGGTGACCAGCAGCAGCTCGATGATCCGAGGTTTGGTCAGCGCCAGGTAGGCGCCGAGCCGGGACCGCACCGTGGTCAGGGACGTCGCGGTCGCCACCGGACGGTCCGTCGGCCGGGCCCCGGCACCATCGGTTGTCGCGTCGCTCGCAGTGGGCACGTCGCAGTGGCTCCTTCTCGCAGGTTCGCTGGCCCCATCGTAGGCCCGGTGCGGGGAGCAGAAGGCCGAGGCCCGTCCACCTGGCGGCACGACTCTCGTCGTCGCGCGCCCGCCGGTAGGCTCGACGAGTGGCCTGGGGCCCCACCTCGTCGGCCCGCCACGCACGGTCTGCACGCACGCTCGACGCGACGGCCCGGGCACCGGTCCCGGGCAGGAAAGAGGCTTCGTGAACGCCCTCCCCGCTGACATCGAATGGTCCGACGCCGACCGACGCGCGGTCGACACCGTCCGCGTCCTGGCGGCCGACGCGGTGCAGAAGGTGGGCAACGGTCACCCGGGTACCGCGATGAGCCTCGCGCCGGCCGCCTACCTGCTGTTCCAGCGCTTCATGCGGCACGACCCGGCCGACTCGCAGTGGATCGGTCGCGACCGCTTCGTCCTCTCGGCCGGGCACTCCTCGCTGACGCTGTACATCCAGCTGTACCTCTCGGGCTACCAGGTGACCCTGGACGACCTGAAGAGCCTGCGGACCTGGGGATCCAACACCCCCGGCCACCCGGAGTACCAGCACACCGACGGCGTGGAGATCACCACCGGCCCGTTGGGCCAGGGACTGGCCTCCGCCGTCGGGATGGCGATGGCGGCCCGCCGGGAGCGCGGGCTGTACGACCCGGAGGCCGCGCCGGGCACCAGTCCCTTCGACCACACCATCTGGGTGATCGCCTCCGACGGCGACCTGATGGAGGGAGTCAGCTCCGAGGCCGCCTCGCTGGCCGGCCACCAGGAGCTGGGCAACCTCGTG
>CAYQFJ010000212.1:0-4582 GCA_964416715.1 uncultured Actinotalea sp.
TCGATGATCAGCGTGTCGTAGGCCAGCAGCTTCGGGTCGCGCTGGATCTCCGCCAGCAGGATGCCGTCGGTCATCACCTTGATCAGCGTCTGCTCCGACGACTCGTCGGTGAACCGCACCTGGTAGCCGACGATCGTGCCCAGCGCGTCCTTTCCGCCGGTGATCTCCTGGCTGATCCGCTCGGCGACGGTGCGGGCCGCGATCCGGCGCGGCTGGGTGTGCCCGATCTGCCCCTCGCGCCCACGTCCCAGGTCGAGCAGGATCTTCGGCAGCTGCGTCGTCTTGCCCGAGCCGGTCTCGCCCGCGACGATCACGACCTGGTGGTCCCGGACGGCGGCGGCGATGTCCTCCCGGCGCGCGGAGACCGGCAGCTCCTCCGGGTAGGTGATCGCAGGGACGACGACGTCGCGGCGCGCCTGTGCGCGTCGGTCGCGGCGGGCCTCCTCCTCCCGAGGCTGCCCCGAGGTGCGCCTGCCCCGCCGACCACGCCGCCCACCCCGCGGCGCGCCGTCCGTCCGTCCTCCGTGACTCACAACGCGCCATTGTCCCCCGAACCGGCAGTCGCCTCGATCCCGTGAGGTTTCGGCAGCGAATCACGACAGAAGGCTCACCCGATCGGCTGGTGCCGGGGCCCGGACCGGGACCTCCGGCCCTGGCAGGGGCTCAACCGGGACGGCATGGTGGAGGCAACGGACCCGGCGTGGCCGTCCGTACGGTCGGCGGTCGCGCTGGAGCCGCACCACGGCTCGGGGCACCGACCGGCCCGGGCCCACACGCAAGGAGCGCCACCATGAACAGCACCGAACGCACCGGCACCGTCGTCGTCGGGGCCGAGGGTACGAGCTCGAGCCAGGACGCCCTGGTCTGGGCCGCCCGGGCCGCGGCCGCGCGCGATGCCGAGCTCGTCGTCGTGCACGCGATGACCTTCCCGATGTCCGCCTACGAGATCGCCTTCGACGAGTCGATGGAGTCGCACGCCCAGACGGTCGTCGACGACGCCGTCGCGCGGATCGGTGAGCTCGCCCCCGAGGTGCGCGTGCGTGGGGAGGTCGTGCGCGGAGGTCCGGGCCGGGTGCTGATCGGTCGCTCGCAGGACGCCGACCTGCTGGTCATCGGCTCGCGCCATCCCGGCCTGGTGGAGCGGACGCTCGCCGGGTCGCTCGGCTACCAGGTCGCTGCGGGGGCGCACTGCCCGGTCGTCGTGGTGGGGCCCGGCTCCGGCGAGGCGTCCACCGAGGGCCGTGGTGTGGTGGTCGGGACGGACGGGTCACCCGACGCGCGGCTCGCCGTCGCGATGGCGGCCGACGAGGCCTCCCGCACGGGCCAGGAGCTGCACATCGTGCACGCGTGGGCCGAGCCGGGGCTGTTCGTGCCGATGGACTACATGACCCCGGGCGTCCAGCAGGAGGTCGCCGAGCTCGCCCGCCGGACCCTGGCCGACGCCGTCGCCGAGGTGAACGCCACCCACCCGGACCTCGTCGTGCACGAGCACCTCGTCGCGGGTCGGCCGGCGGGTGCGTTGCTGGAGGCGGCGAAGGGCGCCGCCCTGCTCGTGGTGGGCAGCCGCGGCCTGCACGGGGTGGCCCGGATGCTGCTCGGCTCGGTGAGCCACGCCGTCGTGCAGCGGGCTCCGTGTCCGGTCCTGATCGTCCGACCGCAGTCCGAGTCCCGGTCCGGGTCGGAGGACGGAGCCGACGCCGACGCGGCCGGGTGAAGTCCGGCCGGGACGGAGCCGTAGGTTCCCGGTGTCAGCGCCGTGGCGTAACGTTCACTCCGTCGTCACGAAACGGTCACGGTCGTCCGGAACTCTGGGACCCGACGGCTCGTCCTACACATGGACGACGATCACGACCGGATGGGAAACACGTGGAACTCGACCAGCAGCCGCCGACCGGAAGCATCGTCGTGACGGCCCGTGGAGACGGGTCCTTGGTCACCTTGAGCGGTGAGATCGACGCCGGCCTGCGCCCCGAGGCGAGCAGCTCGATGGTGGAGGTCGTCCGGCGCGGGGGTCCCGTGGTGATCGACGCCTCCGAGGTGACGTTCATCGACTCGTCCGGGCTGGCGTTCGTGCTGCAGCTGCACCGACTCGCGGAGGAAGCCGGCCAGCGGTGTGCGCTGCTGGACCCGCCGGCGCTGGTGCTCGAGCTGCTCGACCTGATCGGGATGGGCGGTCGGATCCCCCTGGAGTTCACGCCCGGCGACGCGGCGACGGAGTCGTTCGCCCCGACCATGGCCTGAGCCGTACCGGTCTGTCGCGATGGACGATGGCCAGAACGAGGTTCCGACCGACGGGGAACGTCGCGCGGTGGCGGCCCTGGACGCGAGCGGCCTGCGCTACCGGCTGACCCGGCACGGTCCGGTGCGCAGCCTGGCGGAGGCGGCCAAGGCGCGGCGGATCGACCCGGCGCGGATCGTCAAGACCCTCGTGGTGCGCCGCGGCGAGGACGACTTCCTGTTCGTGCTGGTCCCCGGCGACCGGACAATCTCCTGGCCCAAGCTCCGCCAGCTGCTCGGCGTCTCACGGTTGTCCATGCCCGACGCCGACGTCGCGCTCGCCGCGACCGGGTACGAGCGGGGGACCATCACCCCGTTCGGCTCGACGCACCCGTGGCCGGTGATCGCCGACGCCCGGGTCGCCGGGCAGCCCGTGTCGATCGGCGCCGGTGCGCACGGCGTGGCCGCGACGCTGGACGGCAGCGCGCTCACGCTGACCCTCGGGGCGACCGTCGCCGACGTCACCGAGCCCGAGCCGCCCCGCGAGTAGCACGGTGCTCCGCCGTCCCCTCGGAGTGGAGCTTCCCCCCGTTGAGTGGAGCGTTTCGTCGCTGAAGTGGAGCGTTAGGTCGCTGAAGTGGAGCGTTCCCCCCGTTGAGTGGAGCGTTCCGTCGCGACACGCCCGGCGTGTCGCGCGCGAACGCTCCACACGCGTAGAGCGGCGGTGCGGTCGGGTGATGCGGGGGCGGTGCGGTCGGGCGGTGCGGTCGGGCGGTGCGGTCGGGTCGGGTCGGGTCGGGTCGGAGCGAGGGCTACTGTGGACGTATGGCTCTGCCTGGCGGTGGCGCGCAGCGTGTGACTCGTGCGGCCGGGCTGTCCGTGCTCATCGTCGCGCTGGCCGCCGGCGCGCACGCCACGGCCGGAGGCGCGACGCCGGGAGCCCCGGTCCTGCTCGGGCTCACGCTTGTGCTGACCGTCCCGGTGCTCGCGCTCGCAGCCCGTCGCCGCGGTCTGCTGCTCACGACGGCCCTGCTCGGGGCGGGCCAGTGGGTCATGCACCAGGCGTTCGTCCTGCTCGCTGTCCCGGCCTGCACGACGGCGGCGGGTTCCCCGTCCGTGCCCGCGGGGGCCGTGGCCGGGCACCTCGGGCACGCCGGTCACATGGCCGGCGTCGGCCCTCCGGCCGCCGCGACGTGCGTCGGGTCGGCGCACCTGGACGCGCACGCCGGACACGGGGAGTCCCTCACCATGGTTGCGCTGCACGTGGTCGCCACCGTGCTGACGGCGAGCGTGGTCACGTCCGGCGAGCGAGCCCTCGCCCTGCTCGGCACATGGTTGTCGCGGATGGTGCGCCTGCCCGAGCCCGCGTCGTCGTTCCCGCGGTTCGTGGTGCGGCTCGGTGCGTGGGGCAGGTCGATCTCTCGGCCGGGTCCAGGGAGTGGTTGGCGCTGCACCCCGTTGCGTGGTCCTCCGGTGGCTGCCTGACCGCTCGTACGAGCCGGTCGCAGCCGACCATGCCCACCGCCCGGCGTCGTGCCGGGAACTCTTCGAGGAGTACCGATGTCTCGTCCTGCCTTGTCACGACCGACCGATCCGTCCCCGTCCCGGCGCCGCGCCTCCGCTCTCGGGATCGGCCTGCTCACCGCGGGGCTGCTGGCGCTGGGCGCCGGCCCGGCCGCGGCGCACAACACGCTGATCAGCACCGACCCCGCGGACGGGTCGACCGTCCCGACCGCACCGGATGCGGTGACCCTGACGTTCAACGAGCCGGCGATCGCCCTGGGCACGCAGATCCAGGTGACCGGGCCGGACGGGTCCGAGCTCGCTGCCGGGGAACCGCAGCTCGCCGACACCTCGGTGGTCCAGCCCCTCGTCGACGATCGTCCGGCCGGCGCCTATCAGGTCGTCTGGCGGGTCACCTCCGCCGACGGGCACCCGATCGAGGGCGAGTTCTCGTTCGAGGCGACCGACGCCGCCGGGTCCGACGACGTCGAGGCGCCCCCGGCCGACGACCCGATCACCGGGCCGGACGACGAGCCGGGCGATGGGACGACTTCACCCGAGCCCGACGCCGAAGCACCCGGCACCGACGACACCACGGCCGACGAGGTGTCGGGCGAGGAGGCCCAGGCCGATGCCACCGACGAGTCCGACGACGGCGGGCTCCCCGGCTGGCTGGTCCCCGTCGGTATCGTCGCGCTCGTGGCCGCGATCACCGCCGCCATCACCCTCGCCGTCCGCGCCCGCCGCGAGTAACCCTCGCGGCGATCGTGCAACTCCTCGTGATCATGCAACACGGAATCGCATGATCACCGCTGAATCGCATGATCACCGTGGGTGGTGGGGTGGGTCGGGGGGATGACGG
>CAYQFJ010000213.1:0-4399 GCA_964416715.1 uncultured Actinotalea sp.
GCCGTCCGCGCCCACGCGCAGGCTCACCTCGAGCCAGCCCGAGGCCTCGGGCCGGTCGTGCAGCGCGTCGAGCTGGCCCTTCCGCAGGGGCTCGCGCAGATCGACCAGGTACCGGTCGATCTCCTTGTCCAGGACGAACGGGTCGATCACCAGATCAGGCACCAGGGGTTCGAGACCGTGACGACGGGCCTCCCGGTCCAGGACGGTGAAGTCGTAGCACCCGTTGAACGCGACGATCGGCAGGCCGAAGTGGACCAGGGCGGTGATGATCGCCCCTACGGCCTCTTCCGGGTCCACGCCGTCGGCCCGGGCTTGCTCGGTGGTGATGCCGTGCACGGCCGTGGCGCCAGCGGGGATGTCGATGCCCGGGTTGACCAGCCAGTCCCAGCTCCGGGTGGTCTGCGCCGGGTGGCTGGGGTCGTGTACGACCACGCAGGCCGTGACGATCCGGGCGCCCTCAGGGTCGGGACCGGTGGTCTCGGTGTCGAACCCGACGAGCGGGCCCTCCCACCAGGGGGCGGTCACAGTCCTCGCCTCACCTGGACGTGACGGACACGCACCAGCACGCCACCGCCGACGGAGATCAGCAGGACACCGGCGATCGTGCCCCCAGACAGTGCAGGCGTCGTCCACGCCAGCACCACACCGGCCAGCACCAAGTACAGGCAAAGGACGACCAGGACGGCCCTGGCCAGGTCGCGGCTCATGCCGCCTCCGGTGGGGTGTCGTCGTCAGTCGGCTCGAGCATCCGGCGCGTGACCGCAACCCCCACCGCCAGCTCCCGCTGCACCGTGGTGCGGCGCCCGTGCAGCTCGGCCTTCTTGTTCCACTCGTCCACGTGGCCCATCACGCTGCCCCTTCCTGTATCCACGACACCGTCAGGTCGTGGAGTGCCTCAGAGATGTGGGCCGGGTCGTCCAGGCCCTGGTCCTTCGCGATCTGCCGGGCCCGCTCCGCCACCACCAGCAGCCCTTCCGGGCCCTTCGGGATCGGCTCCCACCCGGTCGGGGTCAGGAAGCACAGGCCGTACAGCCAGTGCATGACCGGCACCAGCTCCGGGGACTGCCACTGGGAGACTGCGTACCCGTTCGACCGGGCGTACTCGCGGTGTGTCTCCACGTAGTTGTGACACGGCCGGCACAGAGAGACGAGGTTCGTCATCCCGAACGATGTGGCCGGGTCGGCAGTACCGCCGACGCCTCGGGCCTTGCGGTGCTGTGCGTCGAGGGATCCGAACTGGCCGCACCGCACACACCGCTGGTCGCGCTCGAATACGGCGGTCTTGGTCTCCCGCCAGATCCGGCGGCCGAGGTAGTTCGGGTTGCAGCCGATCACACGGGCAGCCTCGGCGATCCGGGTTCGGCCGGCGCGGACCTCTGCGATCTGCTGCTTGACCAAGCGCTGGTCGTAGCGGACGCGGGTGTCGGGGAGCCCGCGCCCCGCCTTGGTGCGCTTGCGCCCAGATCGGCGTGCCATGACCCTCTGACACTTCAGGCACTCAGAGACGCTGCCGGGCACGATGTTGTCCGCAGTGAGCTTGTGACCTCGGGCGCAGCGGGTTCTGGCTTCTGCCGCGCGCCGTGTGTTCGTGAGAGGCGACACAACTTCGAGGTGTTCGAGCCTCACGCAGTTCCGCACACGGCACAGGTGGTCGATCTGCTTTCCCTTCGGGATCGGACCACGCACGGATTCCCATGCGTACCGGTGTGCGTACCCGTTGCGGTCGTTGTAGCGGAACTGGCCGTACCCGTTCCCGTTCGTCGCACCGGTGAACAGGAGGCACGGTCCGAGGTCCGGGCGGGTATCTGAGAGCGGGCCTTCGACAGTGGACCGGGCGAACCGCTGTCGTGGGGTGAGCGGTTGGGCGATGGGGTCACCGTTGCGTCGCCAGTTCGCGTAGTGCGTGATGCACCAGCCGCGGGCATTGACGAACCTGTCGCACCCCTCGATGGAGCAGACCTTGCGCGGTCGGCGGTTCACGACCCCGCCCCCACACCCTGGGAGTGCAGGACGTCCGCGGCCCGCTCCGTGGCGATCGCGGACCGGCCGACTTCGATACGGGTGCGCAGCGCGTAGATCGCCTTCTGCGCGGCGTCGGTGATCCCGTCAGCGATCAGGTGCGCTCGCCACAGGGCCTCCACGGCGTCGTCCGCCGCAGCGATCGTCTCCGCCTCGGCAATGGATCGTGCACCATCGGACCTGGCCTTGAGGATGCGGCGGGCCCGGGCGGCCTTGTAGTCGACCTCGGCCTGGGCGCGGGTCGCCGCGAGGTCGGCGTACTCCACGACCTTCCGGTCCAGCTCCAAGCACAGCGCCGCCACATGCGACTGGGTCGACATGGTGGTCATGGGCGCTCACCCCGAGCGACACGGGCTGCGCGGCCGAGAGCGTTGGCCCATCCGTCGTCACGGGTGGCACCGATGGGAGGCCGGCCGTGCAGAGACTCGATGTCGCGCGCCACCTGCTCGCGCAACTCCTGCTCGAGCGACCGCAGGTCGCCCCAGGTCAGGCTCGGCGTCGACCCGAGGCCGTCGAGGTTCGACGACGCGCGGACGATGTAGTCCCCGTCGTCGCGGACCTCGGCGAACGCGGCGAGGACACCGTGCAGCGCCTCAACCGCGGGCAAAGCATCGGTACTCACGCTGCTTCACCGCCCTTGGACCAGGACGCTTCCGCGGCCTCCACGTCCTCGGGCTTTGCCTTCGCTCGGGTCTTCTTGGCCTTCGGCTTCTCCGGCTCGTCCGGAGCGTCAGCGGGCTCCGAAGAGCCGGCCGAGAGTGCCGCGGCACGGGCCGTGATCGCCGCGCCGACCTGCTCCTTGACCTGCAAGGTCTCTGCCGACTCCGCGAGCTCCTTGTACAGGGCCCGCAGCGCCTCAACGTCACCCTGAGCCTCGACCTCGGCAGCCCAGTCCCGACCGGCGGACTCGGGCTCCCGCGGATCCTCGTGATGCGTCCGCACACCCGAGTGGGTCCGAGCCCCGGTCTCACCATCCAGGCCGAGCTTGCGCCAGAACGTGTCCACCGTGAACCCGTCGATCCGCTGACGCTCCGCGATCGGCATCCGAGCCGACCGCACCCCCCGCAGCCACGTCTCTCCACGCTGCGGCATCTCCACGATCGCGCCGACGTCGTACGGCAGGGACTTCTCCGCCTTGACCTTCAGCATCTTCTCGGTGGTCGGCTTCCCGTCGGCGTCCATGACGGTGACCTCTTCGAGCCGGGCGGTGACCAGGACCGGGCCGGGGTGGGCGCGCAGGGCGTCCATGATGTGCCCCCACCGGTCCTTCGCGACGTTCCAGAGATCCATCGTGATCTGCACGTCCTCGGCCGGGACGGGCTTGTGGTACTTCTCGGCCTTGGCGCGGGCGCGACGGTTCGCGACCTCCTGCACGTCCGAGACCAACAGGTCCCACACGCGGGTCATCGAGTCGAGCACCAGGAGCGTGGGCTTGCCCTCCACCAGGTCCTGGGCAGACGCCCACATGATCGAGTCCAGCAGGTCCCGGTAGGTCCCGTTCCACTCGACGATCTCGAAGTCCGCGCCCGGGATGATCCCGTACTCGTCCGGGTCGTCCTCACCGGCACCGATCCACAGGGTGCGGCCGATCAGGTCCGACGCGGACGCCTCAGCGCACGCCCACGACTTCCCGGCCTTCTCACCCCCGGCCAGGAGTGTGATCGGCCACGAAGGCTTCCCCGTGGGCCGGCGGGTGGTCCGTTGCACCTGGGCGCTCATGCCGCACTCTCCTCGGTCTTGTCCTCCACGCGGACGAACCGCCGCGACGGCTTGCCCCGCTTCGTCAGGTCCGCCTCCACCTCCACCGGGGTGCGGCCCTCCAGCTCGGCCAGACGCGCGATCGCGGTGGCCTTGTCGAACGCCGACCTGCCCGCCACGGCCTGCCACCGCCACACCGGGCGGCCACCCACCGTCAGGTACTCCCGCTCACCGATCAGGGCCTTCAAGCGCTTCTCGATCGCCTCCCGCTCCCCAGCGAGCTCGTCCGCGCCGGCACGGATCTCGTCCAGGCGACGCAAGTCGTCCAGGACCATCTCCGGGATGGGCTGGTCGTTCACGTCCACCGCCGACTCCGGCTCCACCACCTCCGGGAACCGGGCCAGCAGCTCGGCACCGGTGGCCTCGACCACGTTCAGGGGCGGGGGAGTGCGGGTCTGCACCAGGTCCCAGAACGCGTCCGCTGCGGCCACGAGGCGGGCGATGTACTCGTCGTCCCGCGGGTACGGGCCGAGCACCTTCGTCTGCTTGCCGACCTTCGCGACGAACCAGCCGTGCGGGCGGCCCGTGACGTGGCACGCCCACATCAGCTGCACGTAGGCGCGGTCGGTGATCTCCCCGCGCAGTACCTGCTTGCCCGCGTTCGACAGGGACTCGTGGTCCT
>CAYQFJ010000214.1:0-4386 GCA_964416715.1 uncultured Actinotalea sp.
TACGCACCGCACGGGCTGGCCACCGCCGAGCAGCTGCACGGCAAGGAGATGAGCTACAACAACTACGTCGACGCCGACGCCGCGTGGCGCGCCGCGCACGACCACGACGGGCCCGCGGTGGCGATCATCAAGCACGCCAACCCGTGCGGTATCGCCGTCGGCACCGACATCGCGGACGCGCACGCCAAGGCGCACGCCTGCGACCCGGTCTCCGCCTTCGGCGGGGTGATCGCGGCCAACGCCACCGTCACCGCGGCGATGGCCGAGCAGATCGCGCCGGTGTTCACCGAGGTCGTCGTGGCGCCCGGGTTCGAGCCCGGCGCCGTGGAGATCCTCACCGCGAAGAAGAACCTGCGCCTGCTCGTGGTCGAGGGCGCGCCGCGGGCCGGCGTCGAGACCCGGGCGATCAGCGGCGGCCTGCTGATGCAGAGCACCGACCGGATCGACGCCGTGCTGGAGGCCGGGGGTGACGACCCGGCGTCGTGGACCCTGGCCTCGGGCGAGGCGGCCGACGCGGAGACGCTGGCCGACCTGGTGTTCGCCTGGCGCGCGGTGCGGGCGGTGCGGTCCAACGCGATCCTGCTCGCCTCCGGTGGTGCGTCCGTCGGGGTGGGGATGGGGCAGGTCAACCGGGTCGACTCGTGCCGGCTGGCGGTCGAGCGGGCCAACGGCCAGGGGGCCGAGCGCGCCCGGGGTGCCGTCGCGGCGTCGGACGCGTTCTTCCCGTTCGCGGACGGGCTCCAGGTGCTGCTGGACGCCGGCGTGCGCGCGGTGGTCCAGCCGGGTGGCTCGGTGCGCGACGCCGAGGTCGTCGAGGCCGCCAAGGCCGCCGGCATCACGATGTACCTCACCGGGACACGGCACTTCGCCCACTGACGGGGCGCCACCTCCCGAGCGACGGGTCAGGGCAGGGCGGCCCGGCGCAGCGGTACGTCCGGGTCGGCAGCGCGGGAGCGGTCGAGGCGGGGTAGGCGGGGGCCGGCGAAGAGCTTGCGGGCCGCGGACACGTCCCGGGGGCGGTCCACGCCCAGGACGCCGGTGAGCTCGTCGGTGCCGGGGGCGAACCACAGGGCGGTGAACGAGCCGTGCGGGTCGTCCGCCGGGTCGCCGCGCAGCACGACGTCGTCGGTCGGGTCCGGGTGGCCGTACATGCCCAGCTCGTGGCCGAGCTGGGTGGAGAAGACGTAGGGGGCGACGTCGTCGTGCGGTCCGGCGCCGACCGGGTCGGCGGCGCCGGCTCCGCCGAGCAGGGTCCGCACCGCCACCGCGGGCCCGCGCAGCGCCCCGTCCCAGTGCCCGCCGGACACCCAACCATGGCGCGGGGACCGGCGTCGGGCCAGGTCACCGACGGCGACCACGTGCGGCAGGGGACCGCCCGGGGTCAGCACGCGGTGGCCCTCGTCCACCCGCACCGACCCGTCCGGGTCGAGTGGCAACGTCTCGGCGAGCCACGCCGAGCCGGGACGGGCTCCCACCGCCGCCAGCACGACGTCGGCCCCGACCACCTCACCGTCGGCCAGCTCGACCTCGTGCTCGTCCACCCGCGTGACGGTCGCGTCGGTGACCAGCCGGACGCCCGCGGCGTCGTACCAGGGTGCGGTCAGCGCGCCGATCTCGGTACCGAGAGCGGCCGCGAGGGGGGTCGGGGCGGCTTCGAGCACCGTGACCCGGACGCCGGCCGCGGCGGCGACCCCCGCGACCTCGGCGCCGATCCACCCCGCACCGACGAGTACGAGCCGTGCGTCCGGGGTCAGCGAGCGGCGCAGCACGTCCGCGTCGGCCGCGGTGTGCAGGGTCAGTGCGGAGTCCCAGCCGTTGGGCCGGACCGCGCGCGCCCCGCTCGCCAGGACGACGGCGTCGGCGGTCAGCGTGCCGGACGTCGTGGTGACCGAGATCTCGTCGGCGGTGACGGTCAGGCCGAGGGCGGGCTCGGCGAGCCGGACGTCGTCGGCGCGGGACAGGTCGAACGACAGGTCGTCCCGGAGCCAGACCGGCTCGGTGCGGCTCAACAGCTCCTTGGACAGCGGCGGCCGGTCGTACGGCTCGAGCCCTTCGTCGCCGAGCAGGGTGATCCGGCCGGTGAAGCCCTGGTCGCGCAGCGCGGTGACCGTGCCGCTGCCGGCCAGTCCCGCACCCACGACCAGCACGGACCTCGGCGGTGCGTCCGACGCGGCCCGCGCACCGGCGGTGAGGTCATCGGGGGAGGGCACCGTCCCACGGTAGTCTCCCGCAGGTGAACCACCCCACGGCCGACGGCGCCGAACGGCACCAGGCGCCCGCGCTGTGGCTGGTGCTGCTGGCGCTGGCCGCGGTCGCCGTGACCGCCCGGGTCGGTGGTGCGCTGCCCGCCCTGGTCGTGCTCGCAGCCACGCTCGTGGTCGCGGCGGTGTCCCGGTTGGTGGGCCGCGGCCGGCGACCCGAGGGGATCGCCGTCCGCTCCACCTGGATGGACGTGGCGGTGCTCGGCCTGCTCGCCGTGGGGATCATGGGGCTGATGTTCACCCCGGGCGTCTGATCACGGCGCGGTCGCGGGGCGGGGCGTACCGGCGACCGACTCGAGGCCGGAGGTCGTCGCGCGCTCCGGTGCGATCACCGGGGTTCGACGACGATGTGCTCTCCGTGCTCATCGTCGTCGTCCGCGTCGTCGTCGCTGCCGTCGTCCCCCGCTCCGGGCCCGTCCAGGTCCTCGTCGCCGGCCTCCTCCAGCGCGGCGAGCGCGGCGACCTCCTCGTCGACCGACGGCGTCGCGAAGGCCAGGTAGGCGAGGCCCGCTATCGCCGCCCCCACGAGCGGGGCGACCCAGAACGGCCAGAGCTGTCCGAGCACGTGCGACTCGGCGAAGATCGCCACCGCCGTGGAGCGGGCCGGGTTGAGGCCGCCACCGGAGACCTGTGCCACGAGCAGGAACAGCGCGGCGTAGGTCAGGCCGATCGCTGCCGGCGCTGCACCGTGCGGCGCCCGGCGGCTGGTCGTGCCGAGGAACACCGCCACCAGGACCGCGGCCGCCGCGAGCTCGACGACCAACACGGCCGTGAGCTCGAAGGTGAACCGGCCCTGGCTCATCGCGGCGAGCGGCGAGTGCTCGCCCCACCCCTTCGCCACCGTGCTGAGGAACTGCCGGTCGCCGCTGATCTCGGCGAGCCCGGACGGGATGGTGGCGAACAGCGCGGCCACGGCGCCCACACCGCCGAGGAGCTGGGCGATCCAGTACAGCGGCAGGTCGGCCCACGAGGCCCGTCCGCCGATCACCGCGCCCAGGGTGACCACCGGGTTGAAGTGCCCGCCCGAGACCCGCCCGAGCGCCGCCGTCGTGCCCGCGAGGACGAGGCCGGCGCCCAGGGCGGGAGCGAGCAGGTCCTGGCTGCGGAACTGCCCGTACAGACCGATGCCGACCGCGACCAGCACGAGGGCGAACGTGCCGAGGGCCTCCGCGCCGAGGCGGACGGGCAGCGACGCGGGCCGGTCACCGGCGACGACGGCGCGCAGCTCGGCGCGGTACCGGGCGAGCGCGTCGTCCTCCTCGGTGGTCTCCGGGGCACCGAACGATGCGTCGGCGGGATGGGTGCTGGACATGGCGTTCCCCTCGTCGGCGGTGCCGGGCGGTGGTCCGGACCGCGAGGTGCGGGCCGTCGTCGCGCATCATGCCACCGGCACCGGTGGGGCGCCGTACGACTCACCACGTGCGGCGCCCTCGTCCGCGCGGCGCCCTCGTCGCGCGCGACGTCCGACCTGCGGAGGGCTGCTCGTCCTCAGAATGCGCGGAGCCTGTTGATGGTGGGGCTGGAGTGACCGGAGTGACGTCACTCCAGCCTCATGGGACAACTTTCGTATCAGGGTCCGCGCGTTCCGAGGACGAACACCACGGAGCAGGACCGCTCGGCAGGACCGCGGAGCAGGACCGCGGAGCGGGCGCGCCCGGCAGGACCGCGGGCGGCACCACGGTCGGTGCCGAGCGAGCGGGACGTCCGGGCCGGATCCGGGTCGCCGAGATCTCTCGATATCGAGTAATCTGGGCCTGACGCCGGTCCGCCGGGTCCCATTCGAGAGTGCCGCGGTTCACCGCGACGTCGTCCCGCACGACGCACCACGAACCTGAACAGGAGAATCTCCCCATGGGCAAGATCAAGGTCGTCGGTCCGGTCGTCGAGCTCGACGGTGACGAGATGACGCGGATCATCTGGCAGTTCATCAAGGACCGCCTCATCCACCCGTACCTCGACGTCGACCTCAGGTACTTCGACCTGTCGATCCAGAACCGCGACGCCACCGACGACCAGGTCACCGTCGACGCGGCACACGCGATCAAGGAGCACGGCGTCGGCGTCAAGTGCGCCACGATCACGCCCGACGAGGCCCGCGTCGAGGAGTTCGGCCTGAAGAAGATGT
>CAYQFJ010000215.1:0-4232 GCA_964416715.1 uncultured Actinotalea sp.
CGGGTCACCGGCTTCCTCGGCCCCAACGGGGCCGGCAAGACGACCACGCTGCGGATGCTGCTCGGTCTGGTGCGGCCCACGGCGGGCACGGCGACGATCAACGGCACCGACTACGCGCGGATACCCCACCCGCAGCGCGTCGTCGGCGCGGCGCTGGAGGCCGCGAGCTTCCATCCCGGCCGCAGCGCCCGCGACCACCTGCGGGTCTACGCACCGCAGGTCGGCGTGCCGGACTCCCGGTGCGACGAGGTGCTCGAGCTCGTGGGGCTGACCGGCGTCGCGGACCGTCGCACGGGCGGGTTCTCCCTGGGCATGCGCCAGCGGCTCGGCCTGGCCACGACGCTGCTCGGCGACCCCGGTGTGCTCGTCCTGGACGAGCCGGCCAACGGCCTGGACCCGGAGGGCATCGCCTGGCTGCGGGCGTTCCTGCGCCACCTGGCCGGCGAGGGCCGCACCGTGCTCGTCTCCAGCCACGTGCTGTCGGAGGTGCAGCAGACGGTCGACGACGTCGTGATCATCGCGCACGGACGGCTGGTGCACGCGTCCTCCCTGGCGGAGCTCGCCGTCCTGGCCCAGCGTGCGGTGCGGGTCTCCTCCCCCGACGCCGACGGGCTCGCCCGGCTGGTCGCCGGGCACTGGCCCGGCCAGGCGGACCCGCCGGACCCGGCGCGCCCCGGCTCGGTGCTGCTGCGCGACGTGGACACCGCCGCGGTGGGGGCGGCCGCCTTCGCCGCCGGCCTCGAGCTGCACGAGCTGGCCACCCGGGACGTCGGGCTGGAGGACGTGTTCCTGCGACTGACCGGGACGCCGGCGGTCCCGGCGACGCACCGGCAGGCGGGTGCGGCATGAGGGCGGCGCTGGTCACCGAGTACCGCAAGCTGGTCACCACCCGGCTGTGGTGGGGCCTGCTGCTGTGCATGGCCGGTTACATGATCTTCCTCGGCGCGGTGATGGCTTTCGCGTTCACCGTCTCCGGCGGCCCGACCATGGCCGGTCCGACGGCGAACGGTGCCGAGGCGCCCGTCCTGGACGCCGCGGACATCGTCCGGACCGTCTACACCCTCGCCCCGGCGCTCGGCTACGTGTTCCCGGTCGTCGTCGGGGCGCTGTCGGTCACCGGGGAGTTCCGGCACATGACCATCACGCCGACCTTCCTCGCCGAGCCGCGGCGCGGTGTGGTGCTGGGCGCCAAGCTCGTCGCGAGCCTCGTCGTCGGGCTGGTGTTCGGGGTGGTGGGCACCGCGGCGACCGTCCTGGGCGGCGCCCCCGTGCTGGCGCTGCGCGGCCGGGAGACGCTGCTGACGGACCCGGAGGTGCTGCGCTCGCTCGGGCTGTCGGTGCTCGTCCTGGCGGTGTGGACGATGGTCGGGGTGGGCTTCGGCACGGTGCTGACCCACCAGGTCGCCGCGATCGTCACGCTGCTGGCGTTCACCCAGTTCGTCGAACCGCTCGTGCGGGTGCTGCTCGGGTCCTTCGAGGCGACGGCGGGGATCGCCAAGTGGCTGCCGGGGGCCGCCGGCGAGTCGGTCACCGGATCGAGCCTGTACAGCTCCACCGGGCTGGCCGAGCTGCTCCCGTGGTGGCTCGGGCTGCTCGTGCTCGTGGGCTACGGCGTGGTGCTCGCCGGCGTCGGCCGCATCACCTCGTTGCGTCGTGACATCGCCTGAGCGCCCATCGGCCGAGCGCTGCTTCGTCCGAGGGTCAGCGCCCGGGCGGCATCGCCTCCCGGCGAATCGCTCGATCACGATGCGGGTCTGATCCGACGACGCCAGAAGGCCGGAGATTGGCATTCTTGGGTGGCTTGGGGGTCGCCGTTTACGGCGCCATTGCCGCGCCTCGACCCGCAGCGCACCGGGCCGGGTGACATGCCCCTCACCAGCCGTTCCACGCACGAATCGCCCGGCGAAATGGCTTAGGCTGGACACTGGACAAGGCTCCAACGGCGGGGCCTCGACGACAGTGGTGAAAGTGGGCTGACCTCGCGTGTCCCAGCAGGCAGAGAACGAGCTTCGCGCCGCATTCGGCGCGAACCAATGGCTGGTCGACGAGCTCTACGAGCAGTACGTGGCCGACAAGAACGCGGTCGACCCCGCGTGGTGGGACTTCTTCGAGGACTACCGTCCCGGCGGGGACCAGGGCAACGGGGCTCCCGCCCGGGGGAAGACCGGTGACGCCGCTCCGGCCGGACGGAAGACGGCCGGCGACGCGGAGGCCGACGGCGCGACGTCGGGCAACGCGGCGTCGGGCAACGCGACGTCGGGCAACGCGGCGTCGGGCAACGCGGCTCCGGGCAACGCGACGTCCGGCGGCACCGCACCGGCCTCGCCCGCCGACACCGTGGCCGAGGCCCCGGCCGGTGGCGCGCCGGCCGCCACGACGCCGTCCGCCCCCAGTCCCACGCCCGCGCCGACCGAGCCGGACGAGCGTCCGGCACCCAGCGCCCAGGCCCGCCGCTCCCCCGCCCAGGCGACCTCACGGACCCCGCGTGAGCCGGGGGCGGACACCTCGACCACGCCGATCACCGCGGTCGCCCAGCCCGCCACCGCCGCGTACGCCGAGGTGCCGGAGTCGCGTCTGCAGCACCTCGAGGTGGCGCCCGAGCCCACCGTCGAGCGCCTGCGCGGACCGGCGGCCCGCGTCGTGTCGAACATGGAGACCAGCCTGAGCGTCCCGACCGCGACGTCGGTCCGCGCGGTCCCGGCCAAGCTCATGGTGGACAACCGGATCGTGGTGAACAACCACCTGGTCCGGACCCGCGGCGGCAAGGTCTCCTTCACCCACCTCATCGGCTACGCCGTCGTCGAGGCGCTGGCCGAGGTCCCCGCCATGAACTCCGGCTACGTCGAGGTCGACGGCAAGCCGTCGGTGAGCACGCCCGGTGCGGTGAACTTCGGCCTGGCGATCGACCTCGCCAAGCCGGACGGCACCCGGCAGCTCCTGGTCCCGAGCATCAAGGGCGCCGACTCGATGGACTTCGGCCAGTTCGTCGCCGCGTACGAGGACCTCGTCCGACGCGCGCGGACCAACAAGCTGACGGTCGACGACTTCACCGGCACCACGATCACCCTGACGAACCCCGGCACGATCGGCACGGTGCACTCGGTGCCGCGGCTGATGGCCGGCCAGGGGACGATCGTCGGCGTCGGGGCGATGGACTACCCCGCCGAGTTCCAGGGCGCCTCGGACGAGCGCCTGGCCCGGCTGGGCGTCTCCAAGGTCGTCACGCTCAGCTCGACGTACGACCACCGGATCATCCAGGGCGCCCAGTCCGGGGAGTTCCTGCGGATCGTGGGCGCCAAGCTGCTCGGCGAGGGCGGCTTCTACGACCGGGTGTTCACCGCCATGCGGGTGCCGTACGAGCCGGTGCGCTGGGTGCGGGACAACACGGTCGACGCCGAGGCGGAGCAGGCCAAGCCCGCCCGGATCGCCGAGCTCATCCACGCCTACCGGTCCCGCGGCCACCTCATGGCCGAGACCGACCCGCTGGCCTACCGCCAGCGCACCCACCCCGACCTCGACATCCAGAACCACGGCCTGACGCTGTGGGACCTGGACCGGGTGTTCCCCACCGCCGGGTTCACCGGCAAGCCGAAGGCCAAGCTGCGGGACATCCTCGGACTGCTCCGGGACTCCTACTGCCGCACCATCGGCATCGAGTAAATGCACCTGCAGGACCCGCGGCAGCGGCGCTGGCTGCAGGAGCGGCTGGAGTCCGGCTACGCCCGCACCCCGCGGGAGGACCAGCTGCGCATCCTGCGCCGGCTCAACGCGGCCGAGGCGTTCGAGACGTTCCTGCAGACCAAGTTCGTCGGGCAGAAGCGGTTCTCGCTCGAGGGCGGCGAGTCGCTGATCCCGCTGCTGGACGCGGTGCTGTCGAAGGCCGCCGAGAACGGCCTGGACGAGGTCTGCATCGGGATGCCGCACCGCGGCCGGCTCAACGTGCTCACGAACCTGGCCGGCAAGAGCTACGGCCAGGTGTTCAACGAGTTCGAGGGCAACCAGGACCCGCGCAGCGCCGAAGGCTCCGGCGACGTCAAGTACCACCTCGGCACCGAGGGCACGTTCACCGCGGAGTCCGGCGCGACGACCCAGGTCTACCTGGCGGCGAACCCCTCGCACCTGGAGGCCGTCGACCCCGTGCTGGAGGGGATCGTCCGGGCCAAGCAGGACCGCATCGACCTGGGCGGCGACGGGTTCTCCGTGCTTCCCGTGCTCATCCACGGCGATGCTGC
>CAYQFJ010000216.1:0-4229 GCA_964416715.1 uncultured Actinotalea sp.
CGGGACCGCTCGGACTCGGCCGGACGGTCCACCGACCTTCTGCGAACCCAAGGAGAACAGACCATGCCCACGCCCCCCAAGGGTCCTCGGCTCGGCGGTGGGCCGGCGCACGAGCGGCGTATCCTCGCCAACCTGGCGACGAGCCTCTTCGAGCACCGGCGCATCACGACCACCGAGACCAAGGCCAAGCGCCTTCGTCCGCTCGCCGAGCGTCTGATCACCTTCGCCAAGCGCGGTGACCTGCACTCGCGGCGCAGGGTGCTGTCGGTCGTCACGGACAAGGGTGTCGTCCACGAGCTCTTCACCGAGATCGCCCCGGCGATGGCCGAGCGTCAGGGTGGCTACACCCGGATCACCAAGGTCGGTTCGCGCAAGGGGGACAACGCACCGATGGCGGTGATCGAGCTCGTGCTCGAGCCGGTGAGCCCGAAGCAGGCGACCGTCCGCGAGGCGGAGAAGGCGACCAAGAAGGCCGCCTCCAAGTCCAAGCCCGCCCCCGAGCCCGAGGCGGAGAAGCCCGACGCCCCCGAAGAGTCGAAGGCCGAGGAGCCCACCGAGGAGCCCACGGCCGAGGAGGCCGGCGGGTCAGCCGAGGAGCCAACGGCCGAGACGCCCGAGGCGGAGTCGAAGGACGAAGACGCCGACGGAAACCCCGCCGACGCCGACAAGGCCTGACCCCCGCCAGCCCCGCACCACCCCAAAAGCGTGATCATGCAACTCAGCGGTGATCATGCAATCCGGCGGTGATCATGCAATTCGGCGTGAACGTGCAGCTCAGAGCGGTGCTCCGGGAGGCCTCGTGCGTCCCCGAGTGTCGACGAGTTGCATGATCACCGACGATGGGGTGGTGGACGGCGGGTACTCACGGGAGTGGGGCGGCTCGGGTGAGGGCCGCGCGGGGGTGCCCGTGGTGCTGCTGCACGGGGCGCGGACGTCGCGGACCATGTGGCGGTCCCAGGTGGAGGCCGTCGGTCGCACCGGGCGGACCGCGCTGGCCGTCGACCTGCCCGGCCACGGTGCACGGATCTTGGAGCGGTTCTCCGTACCGGCCTGCCTCGAGGTCATCGACCGGGCGGTGGGGTCGGTCGGCGGACGCGCGGTCCTGGTGGGCCTCTCGCTCGGTGGGTACCTCGGCATCGCGTACACAGCACGTCGTCCGGGCGCCGTGGCCGGGTTGGTCGCCGCGGGGTGCAGCACCGACTCCGGGAGCCGGCTGACCGACGCGTGGCGCCGCGCCGCACAGCTCATCGCTCGGCTGCCGGACCGGGGGGCGCGGCTGAACCAGACCCTGGTCGATCGCACCGTGCCCGTCGAAGGGGCCCGCGACCTGGCCGAGGGCGGGTTCGCCCTGGACGTGATGGTCGACCTGCTCACCGCGATGCGGCAGGTGCGCCCGTTGGAGGACCTCGCCCGGATCACCTGCCCGGTCTGGCTGGTCAACGGGCAGTGGGACCACTTCCGCGCCCAGGAGCGCGCGTTCGCCGCGGCATGCCCGACGGCGCGGTTGGTCACCGTGCGGGGTGCGACCCACCTGGTCAGCCTGGTGCGGCCGGTCGCCTTCAACCGGGTGCTGCTCCAGGCGCTGGACGAGGTCGACGCCGCGCAGGACGACGAACCGCCACGCTGAGGAGGAGAGCCTGCGCCAAGAGCGCCGGCGCCGACGGCGACCGGGCGGACCGTCAGCGCGGGTCGGTCACGCCCGGCAGCGACCACGCACGGACGCCTCCCACGATGCCCGCCGAGTTCGGTACCACGACGACGTCGTCGCCCAGCGCCGCGAGCGCGGCGGGCCGTATCCGGCGGGAGTTCCCCCCGCCCAGGTAGACCCGGTCCCAACGGAACACCGGCCGCAGCCCCTCCACCGCGCGACGCACCCGGCGCGACCAGACGCCGTCGCCCAGCCGACGACGTTCGTGCTCGCCGAGGTAGGCGTCGTACGTGACGCCGCGACGCACCGGTGCGTGGGACAGCTCCAGGTGCGGGGCCAGCACGCCGCCGTCGAACAGGGCGGAGCCCAGCCCGGTGCCGAGCGTGAGCACCAGCTCGAGCCCGCTGCCGGAGACGACACCGGCGCCGTGCACCTCGGCGTCGTTGAGCACCAGCACCGGGTAGTCGAGCGCCGCGGCGAACGCGGCCGCCATGTCCTTGCCGGACCACGCCTCGACGAGCGCCGGGTCGACGCGGGTGCGCGGGCCGGCCCGCGTGACGTAGTGCGGGGTGGCGATCACCACACCGCGACGGATCATGCCCGGCATCCCGACGGTCGCGCGGTCGGCCGCCGGGAGCGTGCCGGCGATCTGCGCCACGGTATCGACGAGCCGCTCCGGGGGCAGCGGGTACGGCGTCGGCACCCGCACCTCCGGGACGTGCGGTGTCCCCGCGGCGTCGAGAACCGAGGCCTTGATCCCACCGCCTCCGCAGTCGACGGCGAGGGTGCGTTCCCCGGTCGGTCCGGCCACCGGGAGACCATATCCGCCGATGGTCCGCCGTGCGCCCTCGCGGTGCCCACTAGCGTGGTGACGTGCTCCCCACCACCCCCGACGCGTCACAGGACGCCGGCCGGCTGCTGCGGGTGCGGCTGGACCTGGCGTACGACGGCACGGACTTCGCCGGCTGGGCCGCCCAGCCGGGGCTGCGCACCGTGCAGGGCACGCTGGAGGCGGCGCTGGGCACCGTGCTGCGCTGCCCCCACCCGCGGCTCACAGTGGCCGGCCGGACCGACGCCGGTGTGCACGCGCGCGGTCAGGTCGCCCACGTCGACCTACCCGCCGACGCCTGGCGGGCGGTGCGCGGTCGGATGGAGACGGCGCCCGGGGACGCCCTGGTCCGGCGGCTCGCCGGGGTACTGCCCTCCGACGTCGTCGTGCACCGGGCCTCGCCCGCGCCGGACGGGTTCGACGCCCGGTTCGGCGCGCTGCACCGTAGCTACGCCTACCGGCTCGCCGACCGGCCCGAGCTGGTGGACCCGCTGCGGCGCACCCACGTCGTGCGTCACCGGTCGCCGCTCGACGCCACGGCGATGCACCGGGCCGCCGCCGGGCTGGTCGGCCGGCACGACTTCGCGGCGTTCTGCAAGGCGCGCGAAGGGGCGACGACGATCCGCACCCTCCAGGTCCTCGACGTCGTGCGACCGGCCGACGGGCCCGACGCCGGGCTGGTGGTCGCGACCGTCCGGGCCGACGCGTTCTGCCACTCGATGGTGCGTGCCGTCGTGGGAGCGCTGATCGTGGTGGGGGAGGGACGGCGTCCGGTCGGCTGGCCCGGCGAGCTCCTCGCCGGACGGCGACGCGAGGGTGGTGCAGGCACCGCCCCGGCGCACGGGCTCACCCTGGAGGAGGTGGCCTACCCGCCCGACGCCGAGCTCGCCGAGCGCGCGGTCGCGACGCGGGCGCGCAGATCGGCCGACGACGTGGATCGCCCCCGGGCGGAGGGCGTCGAGGGCTGAGTGGGCCCACGCCGTCACGGGCGTCCGCGAGACTGCTCCTCCTCGTCGTCCAGCACGTGCACGGCGGCCTCCTCCGCGGCCGCGCCGCCACCGGCCACCCCGACGTCGTCGGCCATCAGGCTCTCGGTGGACTCTCCGGCCCGGTCGGCGTCGTCGGCGGCCAGACGGCCCGCGCGGTCGGGCTCGCGGGCACCGGCGTCGGGCTCGTCGTCGGTCTCCCAGACCTCGGGCTGCTCGCGCTCCAGATGCTCGTCCAGGGACTCGCCCTCGATCTCCTCCAGCTCCGTCTGGCCGAAGCGGTGGTCGGTCGGGCGGTCGGGCGGGGAGACGCCCTCGTCGAGCAGGTCGTCCACGCCGCGCTGGACCAGGGTGTCCTCCTTGGGGAGCTGGTCGGTGTCGCCCTCGGCACCCGTCTCCGGGTCGGGGCTCGTGGCGGGGGTCATGCCGTCGGTGCTCATGTCTCCACGGTCGCACCGGCGCACCCGATGCGCACCCGCACCGGCCGGGCGCGCGCGGGCCCGACGATCGGCCAGAACTGGGCAGAGCCGGGCAGAGCTGCCCGGAGTTTTGCTCGGGGGCTGAAGGAAGGTAGTCTGAGTGGTCGTTGTGCGTCCTTGGCGTGCCCGCGCGGGTGCGCGCTGGTGCGCCACGACCCCATCGGGCAGTCCCGGAGCGAGCGCGCGAGCGTCACGCCTCCACCTGACCCGGTGCACCTCATTCAGCACCACCGAGACGAAGGCTACGACCGTGCGTACGTACACCCCGAAGCCCGGCGACGTCGAGC
>CAYQFJ010000217.1:0-4190 GCA_964416715.1 uncultured Actinotalea sp.
GGCCCGGGGCGTCAAGCGGGACCCGCGGGACTTCGCGCTGTGGAAGTCGGTCCGGCCCGGCGATCCGCCGGACGCCGCCTGGGCGACGCCGTTCGGCCGGGGCCGTCCCGGATGGCACCTGGAGTGCTCGGCGATGGCGCGGCGCTACCTCGGCGAGACGTTCGACATCCACGGCGGGGGCCTGGACCTGCGTTTCCCGCACCACGAGAACGAGCAGGCCCAGTCGCGCGCGGCCGGGGACGGGTTCGCCAGGCTGTGGATGCACAGCGCCTGGGTCACCCAGCACGGGGCGAAGATGAGCAAGTCCCTGGGCAACTCGCTGCTGGTCTCCAGCGTGCTGGAGCAGACCACCCCGGTGGCCCTGCGCTACGCGCTCGGTGCGGTGCAGTACCGCTCGATGCTGGAGTGGGCGCCGGAGACCTTGCACGAGGCCGAGGCGACCTGGTCCCGGCTGGCCGGGTTCGTCGACCGCGCGACCGAGCGCCTCGAGCAGGCCGGAACCCCGGTGACCGACGACGACGTGGCCGCCGCGGCGCTCCCCGCGGACTTCGTCGCCGCGATGGACGACGACCTGAACGTGCCCGCCGCGCTCGCCGTCGTGCACGAGCACCTGCGGCACGGCAACACGGCACTGGCCGAGGCCGGACCGGTCCGGGACGACCTGCTCGCCGTGCGCGGGATGCTCGACGTGCTCGGCCTGGACCCCGTGCGCTGGGCGGACGACGCCGGCTCGCCGCGGGCCGAGTCCGCCCTGGAGGTCCTGGTCGGCGCCGAGCTGGAGACCCGGGCCCGGGCCCGCGCCGAGAAGGACTGGGCCACCGCCGACGCCGTCCGCGACCGCCTGGCGGCCGCCGGTGTCGTCATCGAGGACTCGGCCACCGGCGTCCGCTGGTCGCTGGCGCCGGAGCCGGCCGCGTCCCGGTCGCCGGGCGCGGCCCGGGACGAGGAGGGCTGATGGCGGGCAACTCGCAGCGGCGCGGGGCCACCCGCAAGCCCGGCTCGAAGAAGGGCGCGACCCGCGGCAGCGGCGGCCAGGGCAGGCGCGCGCTGGAGGGCAAGGGGCCGACGCCCAAGGCGGAGGACCGCCCGTACCACGTGGCCGCCAAGCGGAAGGCGGCCACCGAGCGGGGCGGGCAGCCCGGGCGCACGGGTCGTGCACCGAGTGGCCGGGGCTCCTCGGGAGGCGGGCGGCGCGGGCGGCCCAGGACCGGCGCGGAGATCGTCGCCGGACGCAACGCCGTGGTCGAGGCCCTGCGCGCCGGGGTGCCGTGCACGGCGGTCTGGGTCGCGCACCGCATCGACTCCGACGACGGGGTCCGGGAGATCCTGCGCCTGGCCGCCGACCGCGGCCTGCCGCTGATGGAGGTGACCAAGCCCGAGCTCGACCGGCTCACCGACGGCCTGGCGCACCAGGGCGTGGCCGTGCAGGTGCCTCCGTACGCCTACGCCGACCTGCACGACCTCGTCGCACGTGCCGAGCGGGCCGGCCAACCACCCCTGCTGGTCGCCCTGGACGGGGTCACCGACCCGCGCAACCTCGGCGCCGTGCTCCGCTCCGCCGGGGCCTTCGGGGCGCACGGGCTGGTCGTCCCGGAGCGCCGGGCGGCGGGCGTCACGGCCGCCGCGTGGAAGGTGTCCGCGGGTGCGGCGGCCAGGGTGCCGGTGGCGCGGGTGACCAACCTGGTGCGTGCGCTGGGTGAGCTGCGCGACGCGGGGTGCTTCGTCGTCGGGCTGGACGGGGCGGGCACGACGCCGGTCTCCCGGCTCGAGCTCGCGACCGACCCCGTGGTGCTGGTGATCGGCTCGGAGGGCAAGGGGCTGGGCCGGCTGGTCAGGGCGAGCTGCGACGTGGTCGCCTCGATCCCGATCGCCTCGGACGTCGAGTCGCTGAACGCCGCGGTGGCCGCGGGGATCACCCTTTACGAGGTGGCGCGGCTGCGCGCTACTCGGTGATCCGGGGCAGCGCCGCCGTGTCGCTGGCCAGCACCGAGACCTCGTCCGGGCGGTGGCGCAGCACCGTGTCGATGTAGCTGCGCACCGCCTCGCTCATGGGCACGTCCCGACCCTGCTCGCTGGAGACGAACCACCGGTGGTCGAGCATCTCGTGGAACATCTGCGCGGGCTCGAGCTTGCCGCGCAGCTCGCGCGGGACGGCGCGCACCGCGGGCTCGAAGACGGTGGTCAGCCAGTCGTGCGCGACGAAGTCCTCGTCCTCGCCCTGGCGGTCGGACGCGGCGCGGTACCCGTCGAGGTCGTTGAGCAGCCGGCGGGCCTGGTTCTCCTCGACGTCCAGGCCGGTCAGACGCATGAGGCGCCTGGAGTGGTGCCCCGCGTCGACGACCTTCGGCTGGATCCGCACGGTGGTGCCGCCGACGTCGGTGGTGATGTCCAGCTCGGCGACGTCGAAGCCCAGGCTGTTCAGGTGCTCGATCCGTGCCGCGACGCGCCAGCGGTCCCCGGTGCCGAAGGACTCCTCGTCGGTGAGCGCGGTCCACAGCTCGGTGTAGCGCTCGGCCAGACGGTCACCCACGGCGACGGTGTCGACGCCGGACTCGAGCAGCTCACCGGCCTCCAGGTCCATCAGCTCGCCGATGATGTTGACCCGAGCGACCTCCAGGTCGTACGAGCGCTGACCGTCGGTCAGCTGCTGGTGGAGCTCCCCGGTCTCCGCGTCGACCAGGTAGGCGGCGAACGTCTCGGCGTCCCGCCGGAACAGGGTGTTCGACAGCGACACGTCCCCCCAGTAGAAGCCGGTCAGGTGCAGCCGCACCAGGAGCACGGCCAGGGCGTCGATGAGCCGCTCGGTGGTCGCCGGCTGGAGCACCCGGCTGAACAGGGCGCGGTACGGCAGGGAGAACTGCAGGTGGTGGGTGATCAGCACGGCCTCGAGCGGCTCGCCGTCCGGTGCGCGACGGCCGGTGATCACGCCGACCGGCTCGACGCTCGGCACGTCCAGCCGGTTCAGGGCGCGCAGCAGCTCGTACTCGCGGTAGGCGACGGTCTCGCCGATCTCCTTGATCGCGATGACCCGCCCGGAGAGCTTGACGAACCGGACCACGTGCCGGGAGATCCCGCGCGGCAGCGCCGCGAGGCGTTCGGCCGGCCAGTCCTCCAGCGGGACCTCCCAGGGCAGGTCGAGCAGGGCGGGGTCCGGTGCCGCAGCGGTGATCTGCAGGGACTGCGCCATCGGTTCTCCCGGAGAGGTGGGGACGGTGTGTGCCCGCGGGCACTGACCGGAGGCCGCTACCCGGACGCACGGAGGGCGGGTGGCACCAGGTGCCGACCCGCCCTCCGCGCAAGCCTCGGTCCGGACGGCTGGATCAGACCTCGATCCGGGCGCCGGAGGCGGCGGCGAACACGTGACGCTCACCCGGCCGGATGGCGACCCAGATCGTCTCGCCCTTCTGCGGGATCGAGCGGGGGTCGACGCGGACGATGATCTGCGACTCGCCCGCACCGGAGGTGATCTCCTTGGCGGCGGCACCGGCACCCGCGAGCTCGCCGTAGACGAACGCGTCGGATCCGAGCTCCTCGACCAGGAGGACCTTGACCGGGATGGCGCCCTCGTTGGCCTGGGTCACCACGTCGAGCGACTCCGGACGGAAGCCGATCGTGATGTGACCCTTGTCCTCGGGGGTCACCGCGGAGAGCGTCTCGCGGGCCAGCGGGATGCGGGTCTGCCCGAGCTGGGCGGCACCCTCGACCACCTGGAACGTGCCGATGTTCATGGCGGGCGAGCCGATGAACCCGGCGACGAAGACGTTCTCCGGCTTGTCGTACATGTCCCGCGGGGTGCCGACCTGCTGCAGCACGCCGTCCTTGAGCACCGCGATGCGGTCGCCCATGGTGAGGGCCTCGGTCTGGTCGTGCGTCACGTAGACCGTCGTGACGCCCAGGCGGCGCTGCAGCGAGGCGATCTGGGTGCGCGTCTGGACGCGGAGCTTCGCGTCGAGGTTCGACAGCGGCTCGTCCATGAGGAACACCTGCGGCTCACGGACGATCGCACGGCCCATGGCCACACGCTGACGCTGACCGCCGGAGAGCGCCTTCGGCTTGCGGTCCAGGTACTCCGAGAGGTCGAGGATCTTGGCGGCCTCCTCGACCCGCTTGCGGATGTCGGCCTTCGGGGTGCCGGCGATCTTCAGCGCGAAGCCCATGTTGTCGGCCACCGACATGTGCGGGTACAGCGC
>CAYQFJ010000218.1:0-4161 GCA_964416715.1 uncultured Actinotalea sp.
TTCGTCATGAACGGCGCCGGGTAGTAGACGCGGCCGAGCTTTCCCTCCTTGCGGATCTCGATCTTCGAGGCGATCGGGTGGATCGACGACGTCGAGTGGTTGATGTAGGAGATGGACCCGGTGGGCGGCACGGCCTGCAGGTTCTGGTTGTACAGCCCGTGCTCGGCCACCGACGTCGCGAGCGCCCGCCAGTCGTCCTGGTCCGGGATCGTGATTCCCGCCTCCGCGAACAGCGCGGCGACCCGCTGCGTGCGCGGCTCCCACACCCGGTCGACGTACTTGGCGAAGTACTCACCCGTGGCGTACGCGGACCGCTCGAAGCCCTCGAAGGCCTGCCCGCGCTCGATGGCCAGCCGGTTGGACGCTCGGATGGCGTGGTACGCGATCGTGTAGAAGTACATGTTGGTGAAGTCCAGACCCTCGTCGGAGCCGTAGTGGATGCGCTCGCGGGCCAGGTACCCGTGCAGGTTCATCTGCCCCAGGCCGATGGCGTGGCCGCCGGCGTTGGCCCGCTTGACCGAGGGCACCGACTCGATGCTGGTCTGGTCGGAGACGGCGGTCAGCGCACGGATCGCGGTGTCCACGGACTTGCCGAGGTCCCCGCCGTCCATCGCCAGCGCGATGTTCATCGAGCCGAGGTTGCAGGAGATGTCCCGGCCGACGTGGTCGTAGGATAGGTCGTCGTTGAACGTCGACGGGGTGGAGACCTGCAGGATCTCCGAGCACAGGTTCGAGTGGGTGATCTTGCCCTCGATCGGGTTGGCCCGGTTGACCGTGTCCTCGAACATCACGTACGGGTAGCCGGACTCGAACTGGATCTCCGCGAGGGTCTGGAAGAACTCGCGCGCGCTGATCTTCGACTTGCGGATCCGCTGGTCGTCGACCATCTCGTAGTACTTCTCCGTAACGTTCACGTCAGCGAACGGCATCCCGTAGACCCGCTCGACGTCGTAGGGGGAGAACAGGTACATCGGCTCGTTCTTCTTGGCGAGCTCGAAGGTGATGTCCGGGATGACGACGCCGAGGGACAGCGTCTTGATCCGGACCTTCTCGTCGGCGTTCTCCCGCTTGGTGTCCAGGAACCGGTAGATGTCCGGGTGGTGCGCGTGCAGGTAGACCGCGCCGGCGCCCTGACGCGCCCCGAGCTGGTTGGCGTAGCTGAAGGAGTCCTCCAGCAGCTTCATCACCGGCAGGACGCCGGAGGACTGGTTCTCGATCTGCTTGATCGGTGCCCCGTGCTCCCGGATGTTGCTCAGCAGCAGCGCGACCCCGCCGCCCCGCTTGGACAATTGCAACGAGGAATTAATGCCTCGGGCAATTGATTCCATATTGTCTTCAATTCTTAGCAAAAAGCACGACACCGCCTCGCCACGCTGGGCCTTGCCGAGGTTGAGGAAGGTCGGTGTCGCCGGCTGGAAGCGCCCGGCGATGATCTCCTCGACCAACGACGTCGCGAACTGCTCGTCGCCGTCGGCCAGGGCGAGGGCGACCATGCAGACGCGGTCCTCGAAGCGCTCCAGGTACCGCTGACCGTCGAACGTCTTGAGCGTGTAGGAGGTGTAGTACTTGAACGCACCGAGGAAGGTCTGGAACCGGAACTTCTTCGAGTACGCGAACTCGTGCAGGCTTCGGATGAAGTCGCGGTCGTACTTCTCGAGGACCGCTGGGTCGTAGTACTCCTTCTCGACCAGGTAGTCGAGCCGCTCGTCGAGGGTGTGGAAGAACACCGTGTTCTGGTTCACGTGCTGCAGGAAGTACTCCCGCGCCGCCTCACGGTCCTTGTCGAACTGGATCTTCCCGTCGGCGTCGTACAGGTTGAGCATGGCGTTCAGCGAGTGGTAGTCCATCCGCTGCGGCTGCTCTACGCGGACACCGGTGACTGTCGTTGCCAAAATCGTCCCAATCCCTCACGGACGCGCACGACGTCCTCGGTTGTTCCCATCAGCTCGAAGCCGTACAGGTAGGGCACCCGGCACTTTGCCGCGATGATGTCCCCGGCGATGCAGTACGCCTCGCCGAAGTTCGTGTTCCCCGCCGCGATGACCCCCCGCAGCAGTCCTCGGTTCTCCGCGTCGTTGAGGAAGCGGATCACCTGCTTGGGCACCGCGCCGCCCTCGTGCCCGCCGCCGTAGGTCGGCACGATGAGCACGTACGGTTCCGTGACCTTCAACAACGGGTCCTTGGCCCGCAGCGGGATGCGCCGGGAGGCCAGGCCGAGCTTGGTCACGAAGCGGTCGGTGTTGCCCGACACGGAGGAGAAGTGGACCAACGAGCTCACGGTCCCCCCTCCGTTCTCAGGCAGTCAGCGGTTGCGGTTCGGGTCAGGCCACGGCGGACGCGGCGCGCTCGGCGATCGCCGCGATCCGGTCCGGGCGGAAGCCGGACCAGTGCTCGTCACCGGCGATGACGACGGGCGCCTGCAGGTAGCCCAGCGACATCACGTGGTCGCGGGCCTCGGCGTCCAGGCTGATGTCGACGATCGTGTACTCGTGGCCGCCCTTGTCCAGCGCGCGGTAGGTCGCGTTGCACTGCACGCACGCGGGCTTGCTGTACACGGTGATCGTCATCTCTGCTCCTCGGTGATCGGACTCCACGGCTGCCTTGCCGCGTAGCCCAGGACACTAGACCTAGTATCCGACTTCCACAAGCACCACAACACCTAGTGTTACATGAGTGTCGTTCAAGCTCGTCCGAGCACAGTAGCACCGGGGTCGGACACGCCCTCGCGGCACGGGTCCCCGCGGTAGGAAGCGCGGATCAGCGCGGGCCGGGCCGCCACGGAACTGGGGCGTCGGCAGCCGGACGGCCGGGCCGGAGGCGGTGCACGAGAGGATCACCGCTACCTCACCTCTCTGGAAGTGGCGGGAGGCAGCACCTCGGTGCGGCCAGAGCGCTAGTGTCAGAGGGGAGAGATAGCGTCGGCCTCCCGAACCAGGAAGGGCGGACCGCCATGGCACCGATCGTTGTCAATCGCATGACAGTCGAAGAGGCTCGCGCGCGGCGCGACGAGATCATCCGGCGTGCCGGCGGAGACGAGAGCGAGTTCCGTGAGCGCGCGGAGGCCTACCTGCTGTCCGCAGACGAGCTCGCGTTGTTCAACGAGCTCGAGAGCCTGGACTTCCTCCTCGCAAAGTGACGGACGACCGGCTGATCGAGCTGGCCCAGGACTTCGCGACGGAGATCTCCGACACCGTCCGGGCACTCGTCCCGAGTTGTGCGCCATTCACCGCCGACGCCGTCGGTACCAGGGTGGCCGTCGAACAGTCACCTGCCACCGGGATCCCGCTCTGCGTCAAGAAGCGGCCGCTTCTCACCCTGAATGTCACCTTTCGCTGCGAGCTCGACACGTCGGGGACGTACCTTGCCGTCGAGACGTCGAGCTTCAAGGTCTTCGAGGGCGCGCGCGCCGCAGGAGAGCCACTGTTCCGGTATGACTACGAGCGCAGGCCGACGTCGCAGATCCCTGGTGCCCATCTACAGGTGCACGCGCACCGGGACGCCATGACCTGGGCGTTGTCCCAAGCTGGAACTGCCACACCGCGAGGGAAGCGGCGGGCCGGCGCCAACGACGTGCCCCGGCTTGCAGAGCTCCACTTCCCGCTCGGGGGCCACCGCTTCCGGCCGTGCCTCGAGGATCTCCTCGAAATGCTGGTGTCCGAGCTCGGAGTCGACTCCACGAAGAAGGGTCTCCGCGCGCTCCAAGACGGGCGCGAGCGTTGGCGCCGTCATCAGGTCCGTGCAGTCGTGCGCGATGCCCCGGATGAGGCCGTCGCCCTTCTCACCGAACTTGGATATGGCGTCTCTCCGCCTCTTGATGCGGCTCCGGTGAATATCGCCCGCCTCAGGGAACTGTAGGGCTGGCCCAGACTCGCTCTCATCATCCACCACGCCGACCCCACGATCCCGTGAGGTCTCGGTTGCGATTCACGACAGAGACCTCACTCGATCGAGGTGCGACGCCGGGTCGGGCGGAGGCTGAGGGCGGCGGAACCGACTGGGGCACGGGGGCCGGGCAGAACGGAGTCAGCGCAAGGTGGACCGAGGGGAACGGAGTCAGCGCGGGCCGGGTCGCCACAGGACCAGGGCGCCGCCATCCGAGACACGGGTCGGACGCCGACCGCGGGGCATCGCCACGACCTCCCCCTCCGGACCGGCCGAGAA
>CAYQFJ010000219.1:0-4074 GCA_964416715.1 uncultured Actinotalea sp.
CAGGTGCTGGATGAGGTTGATGCCGTCGGCGTCGGTGGTGTCGATGAACTCCTCGATCCGGTCCGCCACCTCGCTCGGCGTACCGGCGATGAACCGGTTGTCGTTCTCCGGCCGGGACAGGAACTGCACCAGCTCGCCGACCTTCTTGCGGTCCTCGCCCTGCGACCACATCTTCTCGAACGTCTGCATCGCGTCGCCCTCGTGGTACTCCAGATACGCGTCGGTGTCGTCGCCCGAGAGGTCGATGCCGGCCCAGCCGCTGAACAGCACCAGGTGGCCCTCGACGTCGCGCAGCTCCTGGATCCGGGCGAGCTTGTCCTCGACCTCGGCGTGAGTGGGCGCAACGACGACCTCCGCACCGACGAACGCCTTGACGTGGTCCGGGGCGCGTCCGGCCTCGACCGCCAGACGCCGCAGGTCGGCGATCTCCTCACGCGCCTGGGCGTCGTCACGCGGCAGGAGGAACACCGCCTCGGCGTGCCGTGCGGCGAAGCCCTTGCCCGCCTTCGAGGTCCCGGCCTGGTAGAGCACCGGCGTGCGCTGCGGCGACGGCTCGGACAGGTGCGGCCCGGCCACCGAGTAGTACTCGCCGGTGAAGCCGATCTCGTGCACCTTGTCCGGGTCGGTGTACACGAGGTTCTCCCGGTCGAGCACGACGGCGTCGTCCTCCCACGAGCTCTCCAGGAGGCGGTAGACCACCTCGAGGTACTCGTCGGCGATCGCGTACCGGTCGTCGTGCTTGATCTGCTCGCTCAGCCCGAAGTTGCGGGCGGCGTCGGGCAGGTAGCCGGTGACGATGTTCCAGGCCAGGCGGCCCCGGGTGAGGTGGTCCAGCGTGGACAGCCGGCGCGCGTGGCCGAACGGCTGCTCGTAGGTCGTGGTGGCGGTCACCGCGAAGCCGAGGTGCTCGGTGACCGCGGCCATCGCCGGGACCACGTAGCTCGGGTCGATGTTCGGCACCTGCATCCCGGAGCGCAGGGCCGCGCGCCGCGATCCCTGGTACGTGGTGTAGGTGCCCACGACGTCGGCGAGGAACACGGCGTCGAACAGGCCGCGTTCGAGCACCTTCGCCAGGTCGGTCCAGTAGGCCAGGTCCTTGTACTCGGTGCGGCGGTTGGCCGGGTCGCGCCACAGGCCGTGGTTGATGTGGCCGGGCGTGGCCATCTCGAAGCCGTTGACGTGGATCTGCTTGGGCATCGTTCGTACTCCCCTGTGGTGTGGGCTGGTGGGCGTGGTGCAGCGCCGGGTCAGGCAGGGGCGCCGGTTAGCGACCGTTCCTCGACGTCGAGCTCGCCGAGCGCCGCTCGGAAGGCGGACACCGTGCGGTCGATGCACTCGATCGTGGTGTCGTCGGTCAGCACCGGGCCGCCGGACACGTGGTCGATGTGCACATCGAGCACGAACCGCCCGGTGGTGATGTGGCCTGCTCCCAGCGAGACGAGCACCGGGCGCAGCGAGTAGTCGATGACCAGCAGGTGGGCGATGGTGCCCCCGGTGGCCAGCGGCAGCACGACCTTGCCCAGCAGCGCGGACTGCGGCAGCAGGTCGAGGAACGCCTTGAGCAGGCCGGAGTAGGCGGCCTTGTAGATCGGCGTGGCGACGACGACGGCGTCGGCCTCGAGAACCGACCGGACCGCCGCGGCGATCGCCGGGTCCGCGGTGGCCGCGGTCAGCAACGCCTCGGGCGGCAGGTCGCGCAGCGCGAGGACCTCGACGTCGTGCCCGTCGCCGGCGAGCTGGTCACCGACGTGCCGGGCCAGTGCGGTGGTGCGGGAGACGGCGGACGGGCTGCCCGCCAGGATGAGGATGGAAGCCATTCGATCTGCCCTTCGAACGGGCGGCCGGGGTCGGGCCACGGTGAGTCGTGCTCGGTCAGCGGATGTTGCTCGGTCGGACGCACCACCGCAGGTGGGCGTCGTTCACCGAGGCACGAGGCCTGGGGGCACCGCCGGACGACGTCGCGGGGCACTCGGGCGCGGGAGGCCGGCACCCGGGCGCGCGGTTGCGACCGGAGGGGCCTTTTGGGGCGGGTGTGCGCAGGAGGGGGCGCGGCGCTCTCAGGGGGCGGTCGGTGTCACGACGGCCGGCGTGAGGCGGTGCGTCCGGGGAGCGTGGTCAGCGACAGCTCTCGACCTGGACACCCTCGGACATGCACATTCGCGCCGCGGCACAGTCACACGGGACGAAGAGCACTCGGGTGCGGGTCATGGGTAGAACAGTGCACCCCCGCGGACGGCTGTGGAAGTAGCCGTCCAGGATGCAAGACGCCGTGTCCGATGGGCGGACGTAGGTCAGGTGTCGCGGGCCACCAGGGTGTTGCTGGCCTGGGCGCGCGGCCGCAGGATCATCGAGTCCACGTTCACGTGGTGCGGCCGGGTCAGGCACCACACGATCGCGTCGGCCACGTCCTCGGCGACCAGCGGCTCGGCCACGCCCGCGTAGACGGCGTCGGCGGCGGACCGGTCCCCGCCGTACCGGTTGAGCGAGAACTCCTCGGTGTGCACCATGCCCGGAGCGATCTCGATGACCCGCAACGGCTCACCGACCAGCTCGATGCGGAGCGTGTCGGCGATGGTCCGCTCGGCGTGCTTGGCGGCCACGTAGCCACCACCACCCGGGTACGTCCCGTGGCCCGCGGTCGACGACAGCACGACGATGTCGCCCCGTCCGGAGTCACGCAGCGCCGGCAGCAGAGCCTGGGTCACACGCAACGTGCCGAGGACGTTGACCTCGTACATCGACCGCCACTGCTCGATCGATCCGGTCTCCACGGAGTCGGTGCCCAGCGCTCCCCCCGCGTTGTTCACCAGGGCGTGCACCGGGCCCGACGCGGTGACCTCCGCAGCCAGCCGCGCGACGTCGTCGTCGCTGGTCACGTCCGCCACCACGACCTGTGCGCCGGTCTCCTCGGCCAGTGCCGCCAGACGCTCGGCCCGGCGCGCGACCGCCACGACCTCCCAGCCGCGGGCGATCAGCTCCCGGACGGTCGCGGCACCGATGCCGGACGACGCTCCGGTGACCACGGCCCGCAGCGCGCCGTCCCCACCCGCGCCGTTCGTCGTCTGGTCCGTGGTCTGGCTGGCTTCGCTCATGGCCGTCTCCTTGCTGTCCCCCGGTTCGTCATCTGTCCGTACTGCTCATCTGCTGACACCATGGGATCCATGGCACCTGCATTGTGGCTCACCGGCGACGCCGAGGCGGACCGACTGCTCGACTCCGACCCGTTCGCGCTGCTGGTCGGGATACTGTTGGACCAGCAGGTCACGATGGAGAGCGCGTTCGCCGGGCCGCACAAGATCGCGGAGCGCATGGGCGGGCTCGACCCGCGCCGGATCGCCGACGCCGACCCGGACGATTTCGCGGCGCTGTGCGCCACCCCGCCGGCCGTGCACCGCTACCCGGGATCGATGGCCGGGCGAATCCAGGCCGTGGCCCGCACCGTGGTCGACGAGTACGGCGGCGACGTGACCCGGCTGTGGACCGACGGCGACCCGGATGGGCGCGAGGTGCTGCGTCGGCTCAAGGCGCTGCCCGGGTTCGGGGACCAGAAGGCGCGGATCTTCCTGGCCCTGCTGGGCAAGCAGCGCGGCGTGCAGCCCGCGGGGTGGCGGGAGGCCGCCGGGGACTACGGCGACCCCACGGCGCACCGGTCGATCGCCGACGTCACCGATCCGGAGTCGCTGACCGCCGTGCGCGAGACGAAAAAGGCGATGAAGGCCGCCGCCAAGGCCGCACGCTGAGCCTCGAGCACCCGGCTTCTCGACCCCGAGGATCCCTTCGGATCTTGCGTGTCGGTGGCCACCGGTAGTGTCGAACACGTGTTCGAGGTCGAGGGTGTCGGTGGTGGGCTGGGGTGGGAGCCGGGCCCGGATTCCGGTATGCCGTCGTGGTTGCTCGATGCCGACGACGCCGTCGCATCCGCATTTCCGGTCGTCGCGTCGGCATTTGCCACGGCACGGGCTGGGACGGGCGTGCTGGAGCCGGATGGGTTGATCGACGAGTCGGATCTCCTCGACCCTCAGGTCGCGGGTCTGGTCGAGCCGAACACCCTGCGGGCCGAGGAGCTGGCGGGGC
>CAYQFJ010000220.1:0-3996 GCA_964416715.1 uncultured Actinotalea sp.
ACACGGTGGAGGTGCGCGGCGAGCCCACGGCGTTCCCGCTCAAGGAGTTCGAGCTGCTGGCGATGCTGATGCGCAACGCCGGGCGGGTCCTGACCCGTGGCCAGCTCATCGACCGGATCTGGGGATCGGACTACGTCGGTGACACCAAGACCCTCGACGTCCACGTCAAGCGCATCCGCTCCAAGATCGAGCCGGACCCAGCCGCCCCCACCCTCCTGGTAACGGTCCGAGGACTCGGCTACAAGCTCACCGACCCCTGACCCACACCCCAATGTTGATCATGCAACTCCGTGGTGATCATGCAACTCAGCGTGAGCCCGTCCCTCGTTGTTGATCATGCAATTCGGCGGTGATCATGCAATTCCCCGCCACCCGGCGTCGCTGAATTGCATGATCAACACGAGGTGGGGGCGGGAGTTCATCTTGCGTTCACCGGGGGCAGGCCACGGGGTCACCTGGGCTCCTTAGCGTCGTCCTCGGCCGCATGCGGACCGTGTGCGGCGAACAGGACGACAGGACGGAACACAGTGAAGCTCAACCGACACAGCAGCCGGGTCGCGACGGCTGCGGCCGTCACGGTGCTCGCGCTCACCCTCGCCGCGTGCGGTTCGGACAACGCCGTCCCCGACGACACGTCGTCGGACGGCTCGAGCCCCGACAGCCCCGACAGCCCCGACAGCCCCGACAGCCCCGACAGCCCCGACAGCGCTGCGGTCTCCAACCTCAGCGGCGAGCTGTCCGGCGCCGGTGCCAGCTCCCAGGAGTCGGCGATGAGGGCCTGGATCGCCGGCTTCCAGGCCGCGAACCCCGACGTCTCGATCGCCTACGACCCGATCGGGTCGGGCGGTGGACGCACCCAGTTCCTCACCGGCGGCACCCAGTTCGGCGGGACCGACTCCGCGTTCGACGAGGAGGAGATCGCCGAGGCGGCCGACCGCTGCCACAGCGGTGCGCACGCCGAGCTGCCGCTGTACATCTCGCCGATCGCCGTCATCTTCAACCTCGACGGCATCGACTCGCTGAACATGTCCCCGGCGACCATCGCGGGAATCTTCAACCAGCAGATCACCGACTGGAACGCCCCGGAGATCGTCGCGGAGAACCCCGACGTCGAGCTCCCGGACCTCGCCATCACCCCGGTCAACCGCTCGGACGAGTCCGGTACCACCGAGAACTTCACCGACTACCTGGCCGCGACGGCCGGTGACGCGTGGCCGCACGAGGCCAGCGGCGACTGGCCGGTGGCGGGCGGTCAGTCGGCCCAGGGCACGTCGGGTGTGGTGCAGACCGTGACCGACGGTCAGGGCACCATCGGGTACGCCGACGCCTCCAAGGCGGGCACGCTCGGCACGGTGGCGGTCAAGGTCGGCGACGCGTACGTGCCGTACTCGCCGGAGGCCGCCGCCGCGGTGGTGGACGCCTCCCCGCGGGCCGAGGGTCGTCCGGAGACCAGCCTGGTCGTCGAGCTGGACCGCACCACCACTGCGGACGGCGCCTACCCGCTGGTGCTGATCTCCTACTCGATGATCTGCACCGGCTACGAGGACCCGAGCACCGCCGAGCTCGTCCAGGCGTTCATGAGCTACGTCGCCGGCCCGGAGGGTCAGGAGCAGGCGGCCACCGCCGCGGGCTCCGCCCCGATCTCCGACCAGCTGCGCACCGAGGTGATGGAGATCGTCGACGCGATCGCCTGACCTCGGAACTCTGCCCGGGACTCGCCCGGATCCGTGCCCACACATGCACACCCGAGCGATCCCGGGCTCACCTCGACCTTCGGAGTGACGTGAGCACCACTGACGAGCGCCCGCACAGGGCGGGAGCCGACGGTGCGACGCCCGAGCCGCCTCGTCACACCCGTGAGGGCGTGGCGGGGCGGCTGTTCGCGTGGGCGGCCACCGGCGCCGGAGCCACGATCCTGCTGGTGCTGGCCGCCGTCGCGGGCTTCCTGGTCCTGCGGGCCTGGCCGGCGATGACGGCCCGGGCCGGGGACCTTGCGGCGAACATCAGCTGGTTCCCCGAGGACTCCTCCCTGCTGGAGCTGATCGGCCCGCTCGTCTTCGGCACGTTGCTGGCCGCGGTGATCGCGCTGGTGCTCGCAGTGCCGGTGGCGACCGGGATCGCCCTGTTCACCTCGCACTACGCGCCCCGTCGGATGGCCTCGGCGCTGGGATACCTGATCGACCTGCTCGCGGCGATCCCCAGCGTGGTCTTCGGGCTGTGGGGCGGCTCGTGGTTGGCCCCGCGCCTGTACGGGCTGTGGAGCCGGCTGTCGGAGAACCTCGGTTTCATCCCGCTGTTCGAGGGCCCGGCCGCCACGCCGCCGCGGGTGATCCTCACGGTCGGGGTGGTGCTCGCGGTGATGATCCTGCCGATCATCACCGCCGTCGCCCGCGAGGTCTTCCTGCAGACCCCGCGCCTGCACGAGGAGGCCGCGCTGGCCCTGGGCGCGACCCGCTGGGAGGTCGTGCGGATGGCGGTGCTCCCGTTCGGTCGCTCCGGCCTCATCAGCGCGTCGATGCTCGGGCTCGGCCGCGCCCTGGGCGAGACCATGGCGGTGCTGATGATCCTGTCCCCGGGCGCCCTGTACTCGTTCAACCTGCTCGCCGCCGGTCAGCACCAGACGATCGCCGCGAACATCGCCAACCAGTTCCCCGAGGCCAGTCCCGAGGGCGTGAGCGTGCTCATCGCCACCGGCCTGGCCCTGTTCGTCATCACGCTGGTGGTCAACATGGCCGCCCGCTGGGTCGTGGCCCGGCGCAAGGACTTCTCGGGAGCCAACTGACATGACCGTGCAGACCGAGCCCACCGCGAACGGCCCGACGCCGAGGCCCTCGGCGACCACCGACGTCACCCGAGCCCTGTTCACCCGGGGCGACGTGCGCCGTCGGCTCACCGACCGGACGATGACGGTGCTGATCACCGGCACGTTTCTGCTCGCGCTGGTCCCGCTGGTCTCCGTGGCCTGGACCGTCGTCGCCAACGGCATCGAGCGGCTGAGCCCGTACTTCCTGACCGTCTCGATGCGCGGTGTCTTCGGCGGCATGGACGCCGGCGGCATCTACCACGCGATCCTCGGGACGGTGCTGATCACCGGGGTCGCCGCGCTCATCTCCGTCCCCGTCGGGCTGATGACGGCGATCTACCTGGTCGAGTACGGTCGCGGCCCGCTGGCCCGGGCGGTGACGTTCTTCGTCGACGTGATGACCGGCATCCCCTCGATCGTCGCCGGGCTGTTCGCGTACGCCCTGTTCGCGATGTTCTTCGGGCCGGGGGTGCGCTTCGGCGTCGTCGGCTCGGTCGCGTTGTCGGTGCTGATGATCCCGATCGTGGTCCGGTCCAGCGAGGAGATGCTCCGGCTGGTCCCGAACGAGCTGCGGGAAGCCGCTTACGCGCTTGGTGTGCCCAAGTGGCTGACCATCGTCAAGGTCGTGCTGCGCACCTCCGTCGCCGGGATCACCACCGGGGTGATGCTCGCCGTCGCGCGCGTCATCGGCGAGACCGCGCCGCTGCTGCTGACCGTCGGCGTCATCGACTCGATCAACACGAACGTCTTTGAGGGCCGGATGATGACGCTCCCGGTCTACGTCTACCGGCAGTACAGCCAGGGCCTCGTGCCCTGCTCGCCCGACGCGGTCGACTGCATCGCGACCGTCAACCTCGACCGGGCGTGGGCCGCCGCCCTCACGCTCATCATCATCGTCATGGTGCTCAACCTGGTGGCCCGGATCATCACCAGGTACTTCGCCCCCAAGGCCGTCCAGTAGCCCCCAAGGCCGTCCAGCAGAGAGAGGTGCCCCGTGGCACAACGCATCGACATCAAGGACCTGAACGTCTTCTACGGCTCGTTCCTCGCGGTGGCCGACGTCGACCTGGCCGTCGAGCCCCGCTCGGTCACCGCCCTGATCGGCCCGTCGGGCTGCGGCAAGTCCACCCTGCTGCGCACGCTGAACCGGATGCACGAGGTGATCCCGGGCGCCCGCGTCGAAGGGACCGTCG
>CAYQFJ010000221.1:0-3994 GCA_964416715.1 uncultured Actinotalea sp.
GATCGCGAGGTTCAGCGCGGTCTGCCCGCCGATCGTGGGCAGCAGCGCGTCGGGGCGCTCTCGCTCGATGATGCGGGTGAGGCTCGCCACGTCGAGCGGCTCGACGTAGGTGGCGTCGGCGAACTCGGGGTCGGTCATGATCGTGGCCGGGTTGGAGTTGACCAGGACGACGCGGAACCCCTCCTCGCGCAGCACGCGGCACGCCTGGGTCCCGGAGTAGTCGAACTCCGCGGCCTGGCCGATGACGATCGGTCCGGAACCGATCACCAGGATGCTCGACAGGTCGGTGCGGCGGGGCATCAGCGGGCGTCTCCTACGGTCTCGGTGGCATCGGCGCCGGTCATCAGGTCGACGAACCGGTCGAAGAGGTAGCCGGCGTCGTGCGGGCCCGCCGCGGCCTCCGGGTGGTACTGCACGGAGAAGGCCGGCACGTCCAGGCACTCGAGCCCCTCGACCACGTCGTCGTTCAGCGCGACGTGCGAGACGACCACCCGGCCGTACCGCCCGTCGTCGTACGGGGCGGTCGACTCCCCCTCCAGGGGCGCGTCCACGGCGAAGCCGTGGTTGTGCGCGGTGATCGCCACCCTGCGCGTCCGGCGGTCCATCACCGGCTGGTTCACCCCGCGGTGCCCGTAGGCGAGCTTGTACGTGCCGTAGCCCAGCGCCCGGCCCAGGAGCTGGTTGCCGTAGCAGATCCCGAAGAACGGGATCCGGCGGTCCAGGACGCCGCGCAGCATCTCGACCTCGTGCACGGCCGCGGCCGGGTCGCCGGGGCCGTTGGAGAAGAACACCCCGTCCGGCTCGAGGGCGAGCACGTCCTCGAGCGTGCTCGCCGAGGGGACCACGTGGGTGCGCACCCCGCGCTCGGCCAGTCGCTGCGGGGTCATCGACTTGATGCCCAGGTCCACCGCGACCACGGTCGCGACCGGCTCCGCCGGGCTGGCCGGGCCGCGCACCGGCTCGACGACGTACGCCTCGGAGCCGCTCACCTCGCCGGCCAGGTCGGAGCCCGCCATCGAGGGTGCCGCGACGACCTCGGCGAGCAGGTCCTCCTCGGTCCGACGCCGCCCGGCCGGGTCCGCCAGCGCGTCGGCGGAGAAGATCCCCGCGCGCATGACCCCGCGCTCACGCAGGTGGCGGGTGAGGGCCCGGGTGTCGATGTCGCTGATCCCGACGATGCCCCCGTCGAACAGTGCGTCCTGGAGCGTGCCGGTGGCCCGCCAGCTCGAGGGACGCAGCGCCGGGTCACGCACCACGAAGCCGGCCACCCAGATCTTGCCGGACTCCACATCCTGCTCGTTGACGCCCGTGTTGCCGATGTGCGGCGAGGTCATCACGACGATCTGCCGGTGGTACGACGGGTCGGTGAGCGTCTCCTGGTACCCGGTCATGCCGGTGTTGAAGACGATCTCGCCGACGGTCGTCCCGGTGGCGCCGTACGCCAGCCCGGTGAACGTCCGCCCGTCCTCCAGCACCAGGACGGCCTCGGTCTCGCTCATGGGTTCTCCTGTCCGGTGGGGGTCGGTGTACCGGTCCTTGCCGTGTGCCGCGCGCCGGGGTCACCGGCCCGGTCGGGATCGCGCGGAACCGGGGCGGCGTCGAGCACCGTCGGACGCCCGCGCAGGAAGGTGGCGACGACGCGGCCGGTCAGCTCGCGACCGCCGAACGGGGTGTTACGGCTCGCGCTGGCGCCGGACGCCGGGTCGACCGTCCAGCGCGCTGCGGGGTCGACCAGGGTGAGGTTCGCCGGCTCGCCCACGGCGATCGGTCGGCCCTGCGCGGTCGGTCCGGTGTCCACCCGGCCGATCCGCGCGGGCGCGGTGGAAAGCACGCGCGCGACGTCGTCCCAGGCCATCTGACCGGTCTCGACCATCGTGGTGACCACGATCGGCAGAGCGGTCTCCAACCCGGTCATGCCGAACGCGGCCGCGTCCCACTCGCAGTCCTTGTCCTCGCGGGTGTGCGGCGCGTGGTCCGTCGCGACGATGTCGATGGTCCCGTCCGCGAGCCCGGCCCGCACGGCCTCCACGTCCTGGGCCGTGCGCAGCGGCGGGTTCACCTTGTACAGCGGGTCGTAGGTGCGCGCGAGCTCGTCGGTCAGCAGCAGGTGGTGCGGGGTGACCTCGGCGGTCACGTCGATCCCGCGGGCCTTGGCCCAGCGCAGGATCTCCACCGAGCCCGCGGTCGACAGGTGGCACACGTGCAGCCGGGAGCCGACGTGCTCGGCCAGCAGGACGTCGCGGGCGATGATCGCCTCCTCGGCCACGGCCGGCCAACCGGTGAGCCCGATCTCGGCCGAGACCGCGCCCTCGTGCATCTGGGCACCACGGGTCAGCCGCGGCTCCTGCGCGTGCTGGGCCACGACGCCGTCGAACGCCTTGACGTACTCCAGCGCGCGGCGCATGAGCACAGGGTCGTGCACGCACATGCCGTCGTCGGAGAACACCCGCACCCGCGCCGCCGAGTACGCCATGGCGCCGAGCTCGGCGAGGTGCTCACCGGCGAGCCCCACGCTCACCGCGCCGACCGGGTGCACGTCCACCCAGCCCGCGTCGCGGCCCAGCCGCCAGACCTGCTCGACGACGCCGGCGGTGTCCGCCACCGGGGAGGTGTTCGCCATCGCGTGCACGGCGGTGAACCCACCGAGCGCCGCCGCCCGCGTGCCGGTGAAGACCGTCTCGGCGTCCTCCCGGCCGGGCTCGCGCAGGTGGGTGTGCAGGTCGACCAGCCCGGGCAGCGCGACCAGCCCGGCCCCGTCCACCACGACGGCGTCCGCACCCGCCTGCGCGGCGGCGTCGGGCCCGGTCGCGACGATCCGGCCGTCGGCCAGGAGCAGGTCGGTGGCCGGGCCACCCAGCGGGGCGACCCCGCGCAGCAGTCGAGCGGCGTGCGTCACGAGACGACCTCCTTCTCCTTGGCCAGCAGCAGGTAGAGCACGGCCATCCGTACCGCGACACCGTTCGCGACCTGCTCGACGACGACCGAGCGCACCGAGTCCGCGGCGTCCGCCGAGATCTCCAGCCCGCGGTTCATCGGCCCCGGGTGCATCACGATCGCGTGGTCCGGGAGCATCGCGAGCCGGCGCGAGTCCAGCCCGTACCCCCGGGTGTACTCCAGGGGGCTGGGGAAGTAGCCGGTCCCCGGCGTCGTCCCGCCCATCCTCTCGCGTTGCACCCGGAGCATCATGATCGCGTCCGGCTGCTGGTCGGTGAGCACCTCGTCCAGGTGGTACGACGTGCGGCACGGCCAGAGGTGCGCGCCCACCGGGACGAGGGTGGGTGGGGTGACCAGCGTCACCTCGGCGCCGAGCGTGTGCAGCAGCCGGACGTTCGACCGGGCCACCCGGGAGTGCAGGACGTCCCCGACTATCACCACGCGCAGCCCGGCGAGGTCCTGCCCCAGGGCGTCCGGCGACCCGGCGGTGCCGCGCAGGTGGCGGCGCAGGGTGAACGCGTCCAGCAGTGCCTGGGTGGGGTGCTCGTGGGTCCCGTCCCCCGCGTTGACCACGGCCGAGCCCACCCACCCGGAGTGCGCGAGCCGGTAGGGGGCTCCCGAGGCGCTGTGCCGGATCACCACCGCGTCGGCGCCCATCGCCTGGAGGGTCAGCGCGGTGTCCTTGAGCGACTCCCCCTTGGACAGGCTCGACCCCTTGGCGGAGAAGTTGATCACGTCCGCGGAGAGTCGCTTGGCCGCCGTCTCGAAGGAGATCCGGGTGCGGGTGGAGTCCTCGAAGAACAGGTTGACCACGGTCCGCCCGCGCAGCGTGGGCAGCTTCTTGATCTCCCGCCCCTGGGTCGCCGACATCTGCGCAGCGGTGTCCAGCACCTCGACCGCGGCGTCCCGGTCCAGGTCGGCGGCGCTGAGCAGGTGCCTCATCGCGCTCCCACCACGATCCACACCGAGTCGTCGCCGTCGGTCTCCCGCAGGCGCACGCGCACCTGCTCGGCCCGGGAGGTCGGCAGGTTCTTGCCCACGTAGTCCGCGCGGATCGGCA
>CAYQFJ010000222.1:0-3993 GCA_964416715.1 uncultured Actinotalea sp.
CGTCTCTTTCCAGGGCCACTACGCCCGGTTCGTCGACATGGCGCCGGGGATGTAGCGGACCTTTGTACAGACAGGCGGAGAAGAGATCGTGACGGAGCTCGACGCATCTGACTGGGCCGTACTTCGTCGCCGGACGGGACGCAGGTCCTCTACGCGCAGAGCATGGGCTGGCCGCCGGTGCCCATCCCCCCGCTCGTCGAGACCGCGGTGCCCGTGCTGGCCGAGAATGGGGCCAAGACGTTGGCCAAGGCCGAGCAGTGGATGGGTGCGGCCAAGGGCATCGACCACGCGATCGTCGCGCTGCTGGGGCGAGGTGTCGGGCTCGGGCTGATCAGCGACGGTGGACTGCAGCGTGGCTCTGCCGGGAGTGCGAGCGAGTGGGGACATGCCGTCGTCGAGCGCGGGGGCCGGAAGTGTCGTTGCGGCCGTCGCGGCTGCATCGAGGCCTACCTGGGAGCCGACGCCATGCTCGCGGCCTGGGCGGAGCGTGGCGGCACGTTCGACGGCGACGGCTGGCGGGCCATCGGTGCCTTGCTGACGTCCTCCGACCCCGGGGCGCAGGCAGTGGTCGACGAGGTGGTCGATGTGCTCGGCCAGGGGCTGGGCGGCCTGGTGAACCTGACCAACCCGCAGCGGGTGGTCATCGGCGGTTGGGTCGGTCTGCGACTGATGGAGCACCTGGCGCCGCGGATCGCGGCGGCGGTCCGGGAGAACGCCCTGGACCGGCCGGGGGCGCAGTTCGAGCTCCTTCCGGCGACGTTCGGCGGGGACACCGTGGCGGTCGGGGCGGCGCTCCTCCCCTTGGAGGCGGTGATCAGCAGGGGGCTGGCACGCTGATCGTTCGAAGCGCTCGGCGCACGGCGCCTCAGACGACGCCGGCCTCCCGGGCGAGGATCGCAGCCTGAACCCGCGAGGTGCAGCCGAGCTTCGTGAGCACGCGGGAGACGTGGGTCTTCGCCGTCGCCTCGGTGATGACCAGCTCGGCGGCGAGCTCGGCGTTGGACATGCCGTTTCCGAGGCACGCGAGCACCTCGCGCTCGCGTGCGGTCAGCCCGGACAGGGATGACCCGGCGTCGGCGCTCCCACCCGGCTCACCGGGTGCCCACGCGCGCCCGTCCTCTCCGGACGACGCGAAGGCCGTCAGCAGGCGTCGCATGACCTCGGGGGCGACCACGCCCTCCCCCGCGCCGATCCGCCGCACGGCGTCGAGCAGCGCGGGCGCGTCGGTCGACTTGAGCAGGAACCCGGCGGCGCCCGCCCGCAAGGCACCAAACAAGTACTCGTCGATGTCGAACGTGGTCAGCACGAGGACGTCGGCCAGGCCCTCTCCGGTGATCGTCCGGGTGGCCTCGATGCCATCGGTCCCGGGCATCCGGATGTCCATCAGCACGACGTCGGGGCGCAGCGCCCGGGCGTTGGCGATCGCCACGGCGTCGTCCCCGGCCTCGCCGACGACGACGATCTCGGGGTCCGTCTCGAGCATCAGCCGAAGCCCGGAGCGGATGGCCGGGTGGTCGTCGGCGATGAGGACCCGGACGCTCACGGCCGCTCCTCGATCGGCGGCCCGTCCGTCGGGAGCACCGCCACCACGGACCACCGACGAGGCTCGACCGCGCCGGCACCGTCACGGTACGGCCCCTCGACCCAACCCGCCTCGAACCGACCGCCGACGGCTTCCGCCCGCTCCCGCATCGTGATCATCCCGATCCCCGTGCGGTCTGCCTCGGCACTTCCGTCGCTCGGCCGGAGGCCCGGCCCGCCGGCGGGCTCACCCGGAAGGCTCTCCACGCGCAGCTCCAGCTCGCCGTCGCGCACCCCAACCGTGACCAGCACCCGCGCACCGGGGGCGTGCTTCGCGGCGTTGGTGAGTGACTCCTGGAGGATGCGGTACGCCGCCTGGTCCACCGCGGCGGTCAAGGGCGGCAGGTCCGACGCCGGGACACCGTCCCACCGGAGGTCGAGGCCGGTGGCACGAGCCGCGTCGAGCAGCGCGCCCGCCTGGGCGAGCCGAGGCGGGGCTGTGGCCGTCACGGGCGGACCGGCATCGGCGTCGGCCGAACCGCTCGCGGTCCCGGACGGCACGATGCCGTCCCCCGCGCTGCCGTCCGCCCCCGCGGCACCGTCCTCCCCGGAGCGCAGCAGGTCGATCATCGACCGCATCTCCCGCAGGGAGGTCACGCTCGCGGCACGGACGGACTCCAGAGCGGTGCGGTCCCGCTCGGCGGCCGCCGACGCACCGGCCGGGACGGCCAGGGCGGCCTCGGCGTGGATCGCGATCGCCGAGAGGTTGCCCGCGATCGCGTCGTGCAGGTCACGGGCCATCCGGGCACGTTCCCGGGCGACGGTCTCCGCCTCGTTCAGGGCGGCGAGCCGGCGCAGGTCCTCGGCGCGCTCGGTGGCGAGCCGGGTGAGCTCGGCCTGCTGCCGCACCGACGTGCCCCACCACCACGGGGTGCCGAGCAGCGCGAAGAGCTGCAGCCCGACGAGGACCGTCGTCTGGAGGTCGGTCGTCGCCACGGCGGTCAGTGCCGTCCCGACGACGACCACGGCCCCGATGGCGTACGGAGCCGCGAGGCCGCGACCACGCCGGTGAACATCGCCGCAGAGTAGAGCAGGTCGAGCAGCACCAGCAGCGTGCCGAGGCTGCCGCCGAGCCACAGGTCGACGCCGAACAGCAGCACCCCCGCCGCGAGCGCGAGCACCGGACGCCGTCGTTTGCCGAGCATGACCACACACCCCGCCGCCAGCGGCAGCAGGTGTACCCAGGTCCCGACGTCGGCCCCGAACCCGTCGGAGACGACGCGCAGCGCGGGCACCCCGGCGGCGAGCACCAGCACACCGACCACCGCGACGACGGCGGCGTCGCTGAGGTCGCGCCCGCGCTCGGTGGCACGGACGCGTCCCCACAGGTCCAGCAGGAGCCTCACCCGCCCATCCCAGCACAGCACGCGGTGCACCGGATCGGACGAAGGATGTACGGGCGTCGTACTCTGCCGTGCGCCACGACCCGTCTTTCGCCCGATGCCGCCGCGCGCCCGGACCGGCACGGTGAACGTGTGGAACTCAGTCTGATCGCACCGCTCGTCGTCCTCGCACTGATCGACAGCACCAGCTTCGGCACGCTGCTCATCCCCGTGTGGTTCATGCTCGCTCCCGGGGGGGTACGGGCCGCGCGCCTGCTGGTCTTCCTCGGCACGGTCGCGGGCTTCTACCTGGGCGTTGGGATCGCGCTGATGTCGGGCGCGACGGCGTTGCTGACCTCCGGGCCGTCGGTGCTGGACCATCCCGCGGTCGGCGTCGGGCAGCTCGTGCTCGGCGTCGCCCTGTTCATCTGGAGCTTCTTCATCGGCAAGAAGCCCAAGCGGACGGACCAGGTGCGCGGAGCCGTCGCGACGCCGTCGGCCGGGGTGACCCGGGGCGCCGGGGCGACCGACCTGCCCGACGGCGCGCCTCGACAGGAGGACGCCGCACCCCCGCGCCCGGGTCGGGTGCTCCGCTGGCGTGCCCGCGCGATGGGGGCCGACGGCGCGGGCTGGGGTGCGTTGGTCGGCCTCGCCCTGGGTGCGGCGACCGTCGAGGTCGCGTCGATGCTGCCCTATCTCGGAGCGATCGGGCTGCTGTCCGCCGCCGACCTCGGGACCGTCCAACGCGTCGTCGTTCTCGCGGGGTACTGCCTGGTCATGGTGCTGCCCGCGCTCGTGCTGCTGGCACTGCGCCTGGTCGCCAGCCGACTGGTCGAGCCGATGCTGGCCCGGGTCGCCGCGTGGATGGAGCGCACCGGGGTGGAGACCACCGCGTGGATCGTCGGCATCGTCGGCTTCCTGATCGCCCGGGACGCCCTGATGCGCTTCCCGGGGCTGCTCGACGGCCTCGGCGTCACCGTGTCCTAGTCCCGCTGAGCGACCCTCACCGGGCTGGAATGCGCGCCTTCGGAGCGGGGTTGCCGTGGACATGAGCGACACCTCCCTCCCCCTGGCCGTGCTGGACTTCGTC
>CAYQFJ010000223.1:0-3935 GCA_964416715.1 uncultured Actinotalea sp.
TCCAGCGGGTCCAGCTCGGTGATCCCCATCGCGTAGGAGGCCATCGACCCGGCCGCGGAACCGCGGCCCGGACCGACCCGGATGCCCTGCGACTTGGCCCAGTTGATGAAGTCGGCCACGACCAGGAAGTACCCCGGGAAGCCGAGCGAGGTGATCACCTCGGTCTCGTACGTCGCCTGCTTGCGTACGTCCTCGGGCACGCCGGCCGGGTAGCGCCGGTGCAGCCCGTTCTCGACCTCCTTGACGAACCACGAGGTCTCGTCCTCCCCGGGCGGGACCGGGAAGTTCGGCATGTAGTTGGCGGAGGTGTTGAACTCCACGTCGCACTGCTCGGCGATCAGCAGCGTGTTGTCGCAGGCCTCGGGCAGCTCGGCCCACACGCGGCGCATCTCCTGTGCGGACTTGACGTAGTAGCCGTCGCCGTCGAACTTGAACCGGTCCGGGTCCTCCAGCGTGGTGCCGGAGTTGATGCACAGCAGCGCTTCCTGGAAGTGGGCGTCCTCACGCCTGGTGTAGTGCAGGTCGTTCGTGGCGACGAGCGGGGCGCCGATCTCCTGCGCGATGCGCAGCAGGTCCTTCTGCACCCGGGTCTCGATGTCGAGGCCGTGGTCCATGAGCTCGACGTAGAAGAACTCCTTGCCGAAGATGTCCTGGAGCTCACCGGCCGCGCGCAGCGCCTCGTCGTACTGGCCGAGCCGCAGGCGGGTCTGGATCTCACCCGAGGGGCACCCGCTGGAGGCGATCAAGCCCTCCGAGTACGTCGAGAGCAGCTCGCGGTCCATCCGCGGCCACTTGCCCATCTGGCCCTCGAGCGATGCCAACGAGCTCGCCCGGAACAGGTTGTGCATTCCCTCGGTGGTGCGCGCCCACAGGGTCAGGTGGGTGTACGCACCACCCGCGGACACGTCGTCGGCCTTCTGGTGCGCCTCGCCCCAGCGCACCCGGGTCTTGTCGAAGCGGCTGGTCCCCGGGGTGACGTAGGCCTCGACGCCGATGATCGGCTTGATCCCGGCCGCACGGGCCTTGTCCCAGAACTCGAAGGCACCGAACAGGAAGCCGTGGTCGGTGGTGGCGATCGCGGCCTGGCCCAGCCGCGCAGTCTCGGCGAACAGGTCGTCGAGCTTGGCAGCACCGTCGAGCATCGAGTACTCGGTGTGCACGTGGAGGTGGACGAAGTCGGATCCTCCAGCCGCTGCCATGCGGCCAGTCTAGGTCGTCGGTCGGACGCTCCGGCCCCCGGCTCCCCGGCCGGACGCAACGTCGTCAGGACGGTTCGCGCAGGCGGTCCCAGGCGACGCGGAGGTCCTCCGGATAGTCCGTGGTCACCGCGAACGGACGACCGGTCGCCGGGTGCTCGAACCCCAGCCGCACGGCGTGCAGCCACTGGCGCCGCAGCCCCAGTCGCTCGGCCAGCACCGGGTCGGCGCCGTAGGTCAGGTCGCCCACGCACGGGTGGCGCAGCGCCGCCATGTGCACCCGGATCTGGTGCGTCCTGCCGGTCTCCAGGTGCACCTCGACCATCGAGGCCGCGGGCACCATCTCCAGCACCTCGTAGTGGGTGACCGACGGCTTGCCGGCCGCGGTCACCGCGAACTTGTGGTCGGCCTTCGGGTGCCGGCCGATCGGCGCGTCGACCGTGCCCGTGGTGGGCTCCGGGTGCCCCTGGACGACCGCGTGGTAGACCTTCTCGACCGTGCGCTCCTTGAAGGCGCGCTTGAGCGCGGAGTACGCGCGGTCGCTCTTGGCGACCACCATCAGCCCCGAGGTCCCCACGTCGAGCCGGTGCACGATGCCCTGCCGCTCGGCGGCCCCCGCGGCTGCGACCGTGTAGCCCGCCGCGGCCAGCGCACCGACCACCGTCGGCCCGGTCCAGCCCGGTGAGGCGTGCGCCGCGACTCCGACCGGCTTGTCCACCACGATCAGGTCCGGGTCCTCGTGCACCACACGCATTCCCGGGACCGGCTCGGGCGGGGACGCCTGCACCGCGGGTCCGTCCAGCGCAGCGACGTCGACCTCCAGCCACGCCCCGGCCCGCAGGCGGTCCGACTTGCCGACGACCTCGCCGTCGAGCAGGACGGCGCCGGCGGCGGCCAGCTCGGCCACCCGCGTGCGCGACACCCCGAGCAGCCGGGCCAGCCCGGCGTCCACGCGCTCTCCGGCCAGCCCGTCGGGGACGGGCAGGGACCGCTCGCTCACGCCTCCTCGACCCGCTCCCGCTCCACCGTGGTCTCCGGCGGGTCCTGGGGCCCTGTGGCCCGGCCGGGCTCCCGACTGCCGTCGATGGCGATGCCGCGCAGGCTCAGCAGCACGATGAGTCCGGCGGCCACCACGATCGCGATGTCCGCCACGTTCCCCACGAACCAGTCGCCGTACGCGATGAAGTCGACCACGTGGCCGCGTGCGAACCCCGGTTCGCGGAAGAGCCGGTCGCCGAGGTTGCCCAGCGCACCGCCGAGCAGCAGTCCGAGCGCCACCGCCCAGGCCCGCGAGCCGAGCCGGCGCGCGAACCGCACGATCACCACGACCACCGCGATCGCCACGAGCGTGAGTACCCAGGTCAGCCCGGTGGCCAGGCTCAGCGCGGCGCCGGGGTTGTGGATCAGCACGAGCCCGAGCAGGTCGCCGATCACCGGGCTGCGTTCACCGACGGTGAGCGTGGACTCGGCCCAGAGCTTGGTGAGCTGGTCGACCACCAGGACGAGAGCCGCCAGGATGAAGAGGGACCGCACGAGGGGTCGGGACGCTCGCACGGTTCAGCGACGCTCCTGACGGGCCTTGCAGCTCAGGCAGAGGGTGGCCCGGGGGAACGCCTGGATGCGCGCCTTGCCGATCGGCTCCCCGCACGACTCGCAGCGTCCGAACCCCTCGGCCCCGACGCGCTCGAGCGCTGCCAGGTTCTGCTCGAGCAGGTCACGGGTGTTGTTGACGAAGGTGAGCTCCTGCTCACGCTCCAGCGCGCTCGACCCCGAGTCGGCCTGGTCGTCCCCGGCACCGTCGCCGGAGTTGCGCAGCAGGTCGGTCAGCTCCGCGTCCGCCACCGCGAGCTCCGCCCGCTGACGGGTGATCTCCGCCACGAGCTCGTCGGCGACCGCCCTGACCTCGGCGACCGTCCACGGCTTCTCACCACGGCCCACCGGGAAGCCATGCACGGCCTTGGCCAGACCGGGCATCTCGTGGACGACGGGCTCGGTCACCGACGCGGCGGGGTCTTCGGTCGCCATGGCACTCCCTTTGCTGAAGGTCACGCGAGAGTAGACCTCCCACGGGCGACGCACAACGCACCACACCCGTGATCCGGTGTGGTGCGCCGCGCCTGCACGCCCGACGGGCGGCCCGCGGGTCGGGTACGGGCCCGCTCCGTGACCGCCGGGTCAGCCGTTGAACTGCAGTGGCTGGTCCCCGCCCCCGGGCCGCGGTGCCACCGAGGCGGCGCGCTGGTCCAGGTCGCCCAGGAGGTTCTCCAGGTAGCTCTTCAGCCTCGTCCGGTAGTCCCGCTCGAAGTTCCGCAGCTCGTCGATCTTGCGCTCCAGCACGGTGCGCTCCTGCTCGAGCTGGGCCAGCGTGCGGTTCGACGTCTCCTCGGCCTCACGGACGATGCGCGACGCCTGCGTCTTGGCGTCGGTGATGATGCGGTCGCCCTCTTCCTGCCCGGACCGCACGTAGTCGTCGTGCAGCTTCTGCGCCAGCTGCAGCATGCCGGTCGCGGACTCCGGCTCGCTGATCGCGGCCGGCTGGGGTGCGGTCGCCGGAGCCACCGCGACCGGTGCGGGCTCAGGCTCGGGCTCGGGTTCCGGCTGCACGACCGGCTGGTACGCGGTCGGAGCGGGGGTCTCGGGCGCGCGGGCCGCCGCGTTGCCGTCCGCACGGCTCAGCTCGGCGATCCTCCGCTCGGCCGCCGCGAGCTTGCCCTTGAGGTCGTCGTTCTCCGCCGTGAC
>CAYQFJ010000224.1:0-3762 GCA_964416715.1 uncultured Actinotalea sp.
CCGTCGGCCGGCCGCGACGCCTCGACGAGGACCTCGCGCACGTCGAGCCCGGGCAGCCGGAACCCGCCGTCGTCGTACCCGTAGTCCGACGGCTTGCGGATAGCGCGCGCCCAGGACGCCACCCAGCGCCAGAACGGCTCCGCTGCGTGCCCCTTGAGGCGCCACCCGTCCTCACGGCCCGCGGCGGCGAACGACGACCGGGACGTGTTGGTGCGCTGCTTGTTCGTGAAGAACCGCGACAGCATGTCCGTGTAGCCCAGGCCGCCGAGGGCTTCACTCGAGGTGCCGAGCTCGGTCCAGTCGTTCGGGGCGGCTGTGGCAGTGGCGAGCAGCCGGTAGGGCAGGCGGCGCATGAACTCCGTCACGGCCGTGCGTGTGGCGCCGTCGAACGACTTCAGGATCGAGGACTCGTCGCACACCACGCCGGCGAAGTCGGTGGGGTCGAACTTCCCGAGCTGTTCGTAGTTCGTGACCGTGGTCGCTGCGGTCACTGTCCCGTCACGGGAGAGCGCGGCTTCGTGGCCGAACTTCGCGGCCTCGCGAACGACTTGGAAGCCGACGGCGAGAGGTGTCAGGAACAGGACTGGGCGACCGGTGCGTCCGGTGACCTGGTCGGCCCAGGCCAACGCCATGGGGGTCTTGCCCATCCCGCAGTCGGCGAACAACCCGGCTCGGCCTTGGCGGACGGCCCAGTCCACGAGGGTGTGCTGGAAGTCGAACAGGTGGTCCGGTAGGGCCCGTGGTGTGAAGCCTCCGGTGTTGGAGAGCTGGGCCTTGCGTGCCAGGAACGTGTCGTAGTCGCTCACGGGCGCCTCCCCGCCCCGGCCTGGTGCTCCTCGCACAGGACGGACCCGGGCTCGGCCGGCCGCGGGCAGCGGGCGAGCTCGCACCGCGGCTGCTCGTCCGGCTCGCGGTTCGCCAACTCGAGGAGCACGTCGGCATGGCACGGGGCGTCGAGCGGGCACCAGCAGGCCAGGTCGCGGCCGCGCAACGGCTCGAACACCTCCGGTGGCAGCAGAACCGCCCCCATGCGAAATAGCGCGACGGCCTCCTCGGCTGTTGCGGGCTGCCCGTCCGGGTGCTCCTCGGTCGCGGCATAGGGGTTGAGGTCACCCACACGGAACGGGTTCCCCCACCGCGTCGGCCGGGCGACGATCACGGCGTCGGGGTGGTCGGCCCGCCAAGGGTGCTGACGGGACATCCGCACACGCTGAGGGCTCACGACCGGCCCCCCCGTCCCCGCTTGGGGCGCGCCGCCATAAACGCCACACCACCGGTGAACGCCAGCACCCCGGCCACGGCGAGGGTCAGCCAGAACCCGTCGGGGCCGGTCTGTGCCAGTTCCAGGGCGCCGCCCATCACGCGGCCTTCCCCTTCGCTGGGGCGGCCGGCTGGATGAGGCTCAGCCACTCGGCGCGCTCGTCGTGGGGTGCGTCCGCTGCGAACCGGATCGGGACGATCAGCCCCAGGAAGTCCTCACCGATGCGGACCATCCACGGGTCCTTCTTGCCGTTCCCGGTCGGAGAGAGCTTCATCGGCTGGGCGGTCGTCGCCGCTGTGGCGAAGTCGGCTGTGAAGTGCGCGTTCAACGCGACCTCGGTGGATGGTGCCGGTTCGGCTTTGAGCGCCTTGACGATCAGTGGTGTCAGGTCGGGGAAGTCCGACACGGGGTTGATGAGCCGGAACCCGAACGACGCGTCGAACAGGCCCTCGAACTCCTCGGCGGCCGAGACCCGCAGCTCGTCACCCTTGAGCGACAGGCGCAGCGCCGGGTTGGAGCGGCGGGTGTGCTTGAACGTGGAGCGGATCCGGGCCAGCACCGCCACGGGGATGAGAGCGGCGAAGCCCTTGTCTGGTGGCGGTTCCAGGGCGATGCGCTGCATCGCAATCCGGTACCGGTCGGTGGCGGTCGCGACGAGCCACTTGCCTCGGGCCTCGATCTTCACCGCACCGAGGACGGGAAGGGTGCCGTCCTTCTCGGTGAACGGCAGGACCGGGGCGACCAGGGCGGTCAGGTCCCTCGCGGTGAGGGTCACAGATTGGGTGGGTACGGTCTTTCTGGGTCCAGACATGTGCTGGGCTCCTTCCAGGTGATGGGAGGTGACCGGCCCGGTGCTTCTTGGCGGGAGTGGCCGGGCCGGTCACACGGATCGGGTGGGTCTAGGGCGCCTCGTGGGCGTGGTAGTCGGGGTGCTGGGTCGCCATGTGCTCGCGGACGTTGGTGAAGCTCCGCCGGCACCCCGGCACGGGGCAGATGCCCCGGGCGATGAGGTTGCGGATCCGGGTGACCTGGCCCTTCTGCGCGGCCGCTGAGCGCCGGGCAGTGGCAGCGACGTCCCGGTAGAACTGCTCGGAGCGCTCCGCCGTGCGCAGCCGCTCACGGAGCCGCTCAGTCTCGGACTTGCCGAGGTAGGTGCGCGGGTGACCGTTCGGGCAGTACCAGGTGCGGTGGTCGCTGCGGCGTTCCTGGTAGAACCGCTCGGTCATGCCGAACACGACGTCGCAGTCCTTCGCGCCGCACGCCACGACGACGAGCGTGTCGATGAAGGTCTGGGTGGTCATGGTCAGTCCTCGCAATCGCAGGGTTGGGTCAGGTGGCAGGCCGGGCAGATCGGGGCCCGACGGGGCTCTGGGGCGCCGTCCACGCACCCGGCGTGCACGAGCTCGTCTTCGACGTAGGTGACGTCGTCCCCGGGCTCGATCCGCTGCCCGCAGTCCGCGGCGCAGCGACCAGGGAACCGGGCGGGGAAGGTGCGGGCCGTCATCGCTTGCTCCCGTCCTTGACACGACCGGAAGGGTCGGATCGGTCGTTGCGGCCCTGGGGGTCGTTGACGGCCTTGCACCGGTCGCACCGCCACCACCGGCACTTGCCGGACGGGCAGTGGAGGACGGGCTTGGCAGACTTCGGCTGGTTGCAGTGCGAGCACATCCGCCCGGCGCGTGGGTCCACGGGCTTGAGGGCCATCACGCCACCCCCAGCACGTCGTCGGGCAGGGTCCACAGGCCGAGGCGACCCCGGTAGGGGATGGGCTCAGCGAGGGGGAGCGGGTTCGCGAGGACGAGGTGGTGTGCGCCGTCCTGTGCCCACGGGGAGCAGTCCCACTCATCGACCGCGACACCGGCACGGTTCACGACGCTCTTCCAGCACTCGCCCGCGTGGTGGACGCCGACGAGGTCCACCACCCCGATCAGGGCTCCGTGGGGCCATGCGCCCCGCTGCTCACCCGGCTCGGGGCTGAGGGTCATGGGGGGCCACCCGTCCGCGTGACGCCAGAAGGTGTCGAGGTCGTCCTGTGTGAGCGTCGCGTCGGCCTTCGCGGCGTGGATCGCCACGGGCCCCCGGTACGAGCCCGCGATGTTCCGCGACCGGTTCTCGACCGATTTCTGGCCATGGATTATGGCCCAAGCCCAAGGCTGCCTGACCGTCAGAGCGCGCATGGCGCACCCCCTCCCACACTGGCGGGCTCGCGGTATGGCAAGACCGGCCACTCACGAGCAACCTCAGCCGACGGGTTCGTCCGCCGGAAGTACGCCTCGAGAGACGCCGACTGCTCAGCGCGCCACCCAACCTGGGCGGTGTGGAGCTCTTCGGCGGCCATGGAAGGGACGTGGCGGCCCATGGCCCGGACGAGCCCAACGGCGGCAATCGCGTCCGCGGCCGCATCGTGTGCGTCGGTCAGCTCGACGCCGTAGTGCTGGCAACACGCCGTGAGGGTGCGCTTGCCCCGGCGGTACCGGTCGATCTCCTTGTCCAGGACGAAC
>CAYQFJ010000225.1:0-3754 GCA_964416715.1 uncultured Actinotalea sp.
GCAGGCGCTTGTCCAGCGACCCAGCGTTGACGCCGATCCGCAGCGAGACGCCGGCCGCGGCCGCGGCCTTGGCGATCGCACCGACCTGGTCGTCGAACTTGCGGATGTTGCCCGGGTTGACCCGGACCGCCGCACAACCCGCGTCGATCGCCGCGAACACGTACTTGGGCTGGAAGTGGATGTCCGCCACCACCGGGATCTGCGACTTCTGCGCGATGATCGGCAGCGCGTTCGCGTCCTCCTCGGTGGGGCAGGCCACGCGCACGATGTCGCAACCGGTGGCGGTGAGCTCGGCGATCTGCTGCAGCGTCGCGTTGATGTCCGTCGTCTTCGTCGTCGTCATCGACTGGACCGAGACGGGGGCGTCGCCCCCAACGTCGACCGAGCCGACCTTGATCTTGCGGGTACGGCGACGGGGGGCCAGGACCGGCGGTGGCGCCTCGGGCATGCCGAGACTGATCGGAGTGCTCACGGTCCCAGTATCCCCCGTGACGACGCTGCGCGGGTCAGGCGAGCGCGTCGTCACCGCATCCTCACCCGATCGTCACCGGTCGGACGATGTCCGCGTAGATCAGCAGCACACCCATCACCGCGATGACCACGAAGACCCCGTACGCCAGCGGCATCATCCGGGCCACGTCCGACGGCGCGGGCCGCGGCAGGCCACGCAGCCGTGCGAGCTGCCGTCGTGCCCCTTCCCACAGCGCCCCCAGCACGTGCCCGCCGTCCAGCGGCAGCAGCGGGATCATGTTGAACACGAACAGCGCGACGTTCAGCGCGGCGAGCAGGCTGAGCAGGCTCGCCACCCGGTCGCCCATGGTGAAGCCCGGGGCGTCGATGGACGTGATCTCCCCGGCGATGCGGCCGATGCCCACCGGCCCGACCACCGAGTCGACCTGGCGGGCCTCCTCCCCGAAAGCCGCCTGGGCGACGTCGACGAGCCGCGCCGGCAGGGTGATCACGATCTGCGCAGTCTGGACCACCGTGGTGCCCAGCGCCGCCGGTACCGCGCTCAACGGTTGGCGCTCGATCGCCGACGTCGGGCTGACCCCGAGGTACCGGACCTCACGGGTGAGCGGCGCACCGTCGTCGTCGGTCGCGATCTCCCCGGTCCCGGGGTCGACGAACGGGCGCTCGGTCACGATCGGCGAGACGTGCAGCGTGATCTCGCGCCCGTCGCGCTCCACCACCAGCGGGATGTCGCTGCCGGGCGTGCCGGCGATCGCGTCCTGGACGTCCTGCCAGGTCGACAGCGGGACGCCGCCGTAGGAGAGCATCACGTCTCCGGGCTGAAGACCCGCCTCGGCGGCCGGGACCTCCGGGTCACCGGGCGCGCAGGCCTGCCGGCCGGCGTCGTCGGGGAGCACGCAGGGAGCGGTGCCCGCGACCGTCGTCGTGGGTGCACCCGGGACCCCGAAGCCGACCAGCACGACGGCCAGCAGGACGAAGGCGATGAGCAGGTTCATCATCGGCCCGCCGAGCATCACCGTGACCTTCTTCGGCGCGCTGAGCCGGTAGAAGGCGCGGTGGTCCTCCCCCGGGCGGATCTCCTCGGCGCTGGCCTGACGGGCCTCCGAGGCCAGCTCGGCGAGGCGCCCGGCTCGCGGCCGGGCACCCACCACGTCGGCCGGGGGGAACATGCCGATGAGCCGCACGTACCCGCCCAGCGGGATGGCCTTGAGGCCGTACTCGGTCTCCCCCTCGGTGCGCGACCACAGGGTGGGGCCGAACCCGACCATGTAGCGGCTGACCCGCACGCCGAACCGCTTGGCCGGCACCAGGTGACCGATCTCGTGCAGCGCGATGGACACGAGCAGGCCGACGACCAGCACGACCAGTCCGACCGCGTACGCCATGGGTGCTCCGTCAGGTGGGCGTCGAGGGAACGCGACGGCGTCCCACCGGTCCACCGTCCGCGGCAACCATCATCCCTCGCCGTTCGGGGTGAGGCGTACCCCCGGGTCGTGAACCACCCGGTCGCGCCCGGCCGTCTTCGCGTCGTACATCAGCCGGTCGACGCGTTCGAGCACCTCGTTCGCCAGCTCTCCGCGGCGCAGCATGACCACGCCGAAGCTCGCGGTCACGGCTATGCCCGCCCGCTGGGCCGTGTGCTCGGGCAGCCCCGCGCGGACCCGGTTGGCCAGGCGGGTCGCGGCGGTCCGGTCGGTACCCGGGGCGACGACGACGAACTCCTCCCCGCCCAGGCGCGCCACCAGGTCGTCCTGCCGGACCGTCCGGGCGGTCAGGTCCGCGACGTGGCACAGCACCTCGTCGCCGACGATGTGCCCGTGCGCGTCGTTGACCGCCTTGAACTCGTCCAGGTCGAAGAACACCACGGCGACCGGCCGGTCCGGCCCGACGCGCTCGGCCTGGTGGGTGAGCTCCTCGATGAGCCGGCGCCGGTTGGCGACCCCGGTCAGCGGGTCGAGGTAGGCGATCTCACGGAGCTGGCGTGCCTCGGCGGTCGCCTCCCGGGCCCGCGCGACGGCCTCCTTCGCCTCGGCCGTCGCGACGGCCAGCCGTGCCTTGGCCTGGGAGAGCACGTGCAGCAACGACGCGATCACCAGCAGGTAGATCACGTACCGCGCCAGGTCGAGGGCGTACCCGGAGCCGCCCTCGGTGGTGAGCAGGGACCACAGGCCGACGACGAGCACCCCGGTCAGCACCGCGGCGGCGTTCACCAGCGCGTGGCGCGTGTCGAGCACCAGGAAGCCGACGACGAGGAAGACGACCAGCCCCATGAACGACGTCGGGAAGAGCGCCGCCCACCCGGCGTCCACGTCCGCGGTGGCCGACAGCCGGTACCAGAAGCTCGCGACCCACGCCGCCTCGGCCAGCACGAGGCTCACCCGGGAGAAGCCGATGGTCAGGTCCGGTCGCCGCAGCAGCACCCAGCCGAAGACGGCCAGGTACAGGACCAGCGGCGGGAACCCCCGGGCCACGACCGGGTCGGAGGGGCCGATCAGCACGATCATCAGCACGATCACCGGGCACCCGACCACCAGGGCCACCATCAGGACCGTGCGCAGCAGCGCGTTCAGGCTCTCCCGGTAGACGACCGCCACACGGCCGCCCGCCCGCGCGTCCTCCGACAGTCCTCTGCTCACCGCAGCCCTCCGGGCACAGGGCGCTCTCCACGGCGGGAGCGACACCGAGACGACGACACCGAGACGACACAGTGTGACCGGTCGGACGCAGTTGGTGCCGGTGTGTCCAGGAAGTGGCGGTTTCGGTACGTGCTCAGCCGACGAGCTCGCGCGCCCGGCTGCGCGCCCAGCCCTCCGCCGCGAGCACGTCCTCCAGGCCGAGGTCCCGCGCAGGGGTGGCGCCGTCGTGCTCCGCCAGCACCCGCTCGACCGTGTCGACGATGCCGAGGAAGCCGAGCCGGCCGAGCAGGAATGCGGCGACGCACTCCTCGTTCGCGGCGTTGTAGACCGCCGGGTGGGTGGGCGAGGCGGCGGCAGCGGCGCGCGCCAGGCGGACCGCGGGGAACACGTCGTCGTCCAACGGCTCGAACTGCCAGGTCGCCGCGGTGGACCAGTCGCACGGCGGGGTGACCGGGTCCAGGCGCCGCGGCCACGACAGCCCCAGCGCGATCGGCAGGCGCATGTCCGGCGGGGAGGCCTGGAGGATCGTCGACCCGTCGACGAACTCGACCATCGAGTGCACCACGGACTGCGGGTGCACCACGACGTCGACCCGGTCGATCGGCACGTCGAAGAGCAGGTGTGCCTCGATCACCTCCAGGCCCTTG
>CAYQFJ010000226.1:0-3749 GCA_964416715.1 uncultured Actinotalea sp.
TTGGCGAAGCGCAGCGCCAGGATGTTCTGGACCGTCTCCTTGCCCAGGTAGTGGTCGATCCGGAACACGTCGTCCGGTGCGAAGACCTGGGAGACGACGTCGTTCAGCTCGCGTGCGGAGGCCAGGTCGTGCCCGAACGGCTTCTCGATGACGACCCGGCGCCAGGCACCGTTCGTGGGCTTGGACAGCCCCGAGCGGGCGAGCTGCTGGCAGACGACCGGGAACGAGCTCGGCGGCACCGACAGGTAGAACGCGTGGTTGCCGCGTGTCCCGCGCTCGATGTCGAGCTCGGTCACGGTGTCGCTGAGCCGGTCGAAGGCGGAGTCGTCGTCGAACGTGCCCTGGACGAACCGCACGCCCTCGGCCATCTGGCGCCACGTCGCCTCGCGGTAGGGGGTCCGGGCGTGGGACCGCACGGCGGCGTGCACGATCTCGCAGAAATCCTGGGTGGCCCAGTCACGCCGGGCGAAGCCGGTCAGCGCGAAGCCCGGCGGCAGCAGCCCCCGGTTCGTCAGGTCGTAGACGGCCGGGAGCAGCTTCTTGCGCGCGAGGTCCCCGGTGACGCCGAAGATCACCAGCCCGCACGGCCCCGCGATGCGCGGCAGGCGCCGGTCGCGGGGGTCGCGCAGCGGGTTGGAGTCCGCGGTGACGCGGGCTGGGCTCATCGGGCCGTCCCGACCGCACCGAGACCGGAGGCCACGGAGTCGATCAGCTCGTTCCAGGACACGACGAACTTCTCGACGCCCTCGTCCTCGAGCTCTGCGGTGACCTCGGCCAGGTCGATGCCCAGCCCGTCGAGAGCGGCCAGCCGGGCCGCGGCCTCGTCGTAGGTCCCGGTCACGGTGTCGCCGGTGATCTCCGCGTGGTCCGCGACGGCCTCGAGCGTGCTGCCGGGCATCGTGTTGACCACGTTCCGGGCGACGAGCTCGTCGACGTACCGGGTGTCGGAGTACGCCGGGTCCTTGACGCCGGTCGAGGCCCACAGCGGGCGCTGCGGGTGCGCACCGGCGCCGGCCAGGGCGCGCCAGCGGTCCGTGTCCAGGCTCTGCTCGTAGACCTGGTAGGCGAGCCGTGCGTTCGCGATGGCGATCGTGCCGCGCAGCGCGGCGGCCTCGTCCGTGCCCAGCGCGTCGAGCCGCTTGTCGACGGCGGTGTCCACCCGGGACACGAAGAAGGAGGCCACCGAGTCGATCGAGGACAGGTCGTGCCCGGCGGCCTTCGCCCGCTCCAGGCCGTCGAGGTACGCGTCGATCACGCCCTGGTAGCGCTCCAGCGAGAAGATCAGCGTGACGTTGACGTTGATCCCTTCGGCCGTCGCCTCCGCGATCGCCGGGAGTCCCTCGAGGGTCGCCGGGATTTTGATGTAGAGGTTCGGGCGGTCGACGGTCTGCCAGAGCTGCTTGGCCATGGCGACCGTCCCGGCGGTGTCCTTGGCCAGCCCCGGCGCGACCTCCAGTGAGACCCGTCCGTCCATGCCGCCGCTGGCGGCGTGCAGGCCGGCGAGCAGGTCGCAGGCGTCCCGCACGTCCTGGGTCATCAGGGCCAGGGCGGCGTCGTCGACGGAGGTACCGGCCGCGGCCAGCTCACCGAGCTGGTCGTCGTACCCGTGGCCGTCGCCGATCGCCGCCGCGAAGATCGTCGGGTTGCTGGTCACGCCGACGACGGCGCGCTCCCGGACGAGCCGGGCGAGCTCACCGGTGCTGAGCAGCTCGCGGGAGAGGTCGTCGAGCCAGACCGCGACCCCGGCCTCGCGCAGCCGCGCGATCGGCTCGGGCAGGGTCTCGGCGTTGGGGACGGTGCTGTTCTCGGTCACGACGTGTCTCCTTCGGTATCGGCGTGGCAGGTGCGTGGGTCAGGCGTCCGCGGTGCCGCCCGCGGTGGGCTTCGCCGGCCCGCCGGGGGTCACCGTGCCTGCCGCGATGTCGGCCAGTGACTCCCTGGCCGCTGCGACGGTCGCCTCGGGCGTGATCCCGAACTCGCGGAAGAGGGTCTTGTAGTCCGCCGACGCACCGTAGTGCTCCAGCGAGATGGTGCGGCCGGCGTCGCCCACGAGCTCGTGCCAGCCCTGGGAGACCGCGGCCTCGATCGAGACCCGGGCCCGCACGCCCGCGGGCAGCACCGACTCGCGGTAGGCCTGGTCCTGCTCGTCGAACCACTCGCGGCAGGGCATCGAGACCACGCGGGTCGGGACGCCGTCGGCCTGCAGCGTCTCGCGGGCGGCGACGGCGACCTGCACCTCCGAGCCGGTGGCGATCAGGATCACCTCGGGCGCGCCTCCGGCGGCCTCCGCCAGGACGTACGCACCACGTACGGCGCCCTCGGCCGCGGCCAGCGTGTCGCCCTCGGCGGCACCGGTCCCGCGCTCGAACGTGGGTACGTTCTGGCGGGTCAGGACGATGCCGGCGGGCCGGTGCGTGCGCTCCAGGACCGTGCGCCAGGCCCAGGTGGTCTCGTTCGCGTCGGCCGGCCGGACGACGTCCAGGCCGGGGATGGCGCGCAGCGCTGCCAGGTGCTCGATCGGCTGGTGCGTCGGTCCGTCCTCACCCAGCCCGATCGAGTCGTGCGTCCACACGAACGTGACCGGGATCTGCATCAGGGCCGCGAGGCGTACCGCCGGGCGCATGTAGTCGCTGAACACCAGGAAGGTGCCGCCGTAGGGCCGCGTGCCACCGTGCAGCGCGATCCCGTTCAGGATCGACCCCATGGCGTGCTCACGGATGCCGAAGTGCAGCGTGCGCCCGTACGGGTTGCCGGGGAACGCCTTGGTGCTGCGGCCCTCGGGCACGAACGAGGGCTCGCCCTCCATGGTGGTGTTGTTCGAGCCGGCCAGGTCGGCCGAGCCCCCCCACAGCTCGGGCAGCACCGGCGCGAGTGCGCCGAGCACCTTGCCCGACGCCGAGCGGGTCGCCACGTCCTTGCCCGCCGGGAACTCGGGTAGCGCGTCCGTCCAGCCGTCCGGCAGGCGCCGCTCGCGCAGGCGGTCGAGGAGCGCCGCCTCGTCCGGGTTGACGTCCCGCCACGCCCGGTACTTCTCGTCCCACTCGCCGTGGGCGGCCGCGCCGCGGTCCATCACCTTGCGGGCGTGCGCGAGGACGTCCTCGTCGACCTCGAAGGACTTCTCCGGGTCGAAGCCGAGGACCCCCTTGACCGCGGCGACCTCGTCGGCACCGAGCGCCGAGCCGTGGATCGCGCCGGTGTTCTGCTTCGAGGGTGCCGGCCAGCCGATGATGGTGCGCAACGAGATGATGGACGGCCGGCCCGTCTCCGCCCTGGCCTGCTCGAGCGCCGCGGCGAGCGCGCCGACGTCCTCCGCGTAGCCCGAGGGGCCCTGCAGCCAGTCGACCTGCTGGGTGTGCCATCCGTAGGCGGCGTAGCGGGCCAGCACGTCCTCGCTGAACGAGATGTTGGTGTCGTCCTCGATCGAGATCTCGTTGTCGTCGTAGATCACCACGAGGTTGCCGAGCTCCTGGTGACCGGCCAGCGACGACGCCTCGGAGGTCACGCCCTCCATCAGGTCGCCGTCGGAGGCGATCACCCAGATGGTGTGGTCGAAGGGGCTCGTGCCGGGGGCGGCGTCCGGGTCCAGCAGGCCGCGCTCACGCCGGGCGGCCATCGCCATGCCGACCGCCGAGGCCAGGCCCTGGCCGAGCGGGCCGGTGGTGATCTCCACGCCGTCGGGGTGCTGGTACTCCGGGTGGCCGGGGGTGTTGGCTCCCCAGGTCCGCAGGCTCTGCAGGTCGGCCAGGGTC
>CAYQFJ010000227.1:0-3698 GCA_964416715.1 uncultured Actinotalea sp.
GCGGCCGTCACGCCGGCGCCCTTCTCGGCGGTGAGGTTGATCAGGGTGATGGCCTGCCCGTGATCCCCAGGGACTCCGGGGTGGACGGGCGGGTGCAGCACCAGGGACTCGACGCCCAGCACGGAACGGAACACGTCCCGCATGTGCCGGGTATTCGCCATCAGCCGGGTGGTGCCCTTGCCCATGACGGACCTGACGTCCAGGAGGCTGGGCACCTGGTTGTTGTGCGCCCACACCACCATGGGTGCCCGGGGCCACCACTGGCGGGCCTTCGCCGCGAGCCCGGCGTTCACCACCACCACGTCACCCTGCGGCCTGTGCGTCGCCGCCGCTGCAGCGACGTGGACCCCGTCCACGGTGGTGCGCTTCACCGGTTGGGTGGTCACCACCTGGGCGGCATGACCGCGGGTCTTCAGGTGGCACAGGAGGGCGTGCAACGCGAGCTCGGCGCCGACCCGCCGCACCGGCGGGTACGACAAGGTCAGGGCGACGATGTTCACACCGGCCGCCGCTCCTGAGGGGTCTTGGCGTAGTGCCAGCACCACCGGTTCCAGTCCTCCGGGGTGTCCATGTCCTCGGTCCAGTCGTCCACGACCGTGCAGTGCCCCAGGTTCGGGTTCCGGTTGGACCCGTCGGTACCGATGTACTCCAGGATCTTGTCGTCGGGCAGGCCGTGCAGTGCCCGGTAGGTCTCCCAGCCGCCGCACCGGGCGATCACACCGTCGCGCCACAGGCCGGCGACCCGGTGCAGAGCGGCCTCGAACGTCTGGTGGCCGTCGCGGTCGAGGATGAACGCGAAGCACTCCCCACCGACACAGCCGGTGAACGTGGACCGGTCGAACCGGCCGACGAACCACCACCCGTCCACGGGCTCGGCGGTGAGGATGGCGTGGAGGGCTTCGCGGGTGAAGAAGCAGTCGCCGTACAGGACGATCGTGCGGCCCTGGCGGTCCCAGAGGTGGCGGGACGACAGGAACTTGTCGGCGTCCCCGTTGGCGGGGTTCAGGCGGGCCTTGACCCGCTTGGAGCCGGGGACGTCGTAGGCGGGGTCGCGGCGGTTCTTCACCACCACGCGAACGTCCGCGTCGGGTGCGAGCTCGCGGATGAGCCGGATGGTGCGGTGCAGGATCGGTTCACCGATCAGCGGGGCCAGGTGCTTGGGGACCCCGAGGTGGTTGCCCCATCGGGTGGCGTCACCGGCCGCGAGGATCAGGATGCGCATACCCCACGATCACGCCGGGGGTGTCACGCGGAATGATCCTCCACCAGGCCGGGAATGAATCCACGAACGGCGTCGGTGACCTCGACCGCGGGCCCGATCCCCAGGTCCGCGTCGGCGGTGATCAGCGTCCCGTCGCCGGCCAGGCCGACCAGTTCGACGGTGGCCGGGACGAACCACACTCGCGCGTTCACGGGCGCCACTCCTGCCGATAATCCGCGTGGTCGGCGTAGGGCAGAGCTAGCAGTCGGAGCGTGTAGCGGAACGGGGTCAGGCCGGGGTGTGCGCGACCCCGCGTCATGAGGGGCTCGTCAGCCTCGTGGGCACTCGCATACTCCACGATCCGCCGCTTGGCCTCGCACTCGGCCAGGACGCGGGCGGGCTGCCAGCGCGCATGGTGGGTGGCGAGGTCTGCGAAGCGACCGGACGGGAGGTCGTCCATCAGCCCTCCGTCCAACGGCTTCCTCGCCGCCTCCTCGTCCTCCGCGATCCGCGCCAGCAGGAAATCCGTGAGCGTCATGGCTGCCATCCTTCCGTGATCATGCGGCCAGGTCTACGAACCGGGCGTAGTGCAGCTGGTGGGCCAGCACCACCGTCTTGGTGGGGCCGTTGCGTTGCTTCGCCACGATCAGGTCGATCTCCCCGGCCCGTGGATGCTCCGGTTCGTACTGGTCCGGGCGGTGCAGCAGCACCACGACGTCGGCGTCCTGCTCGAGCGACCCGGAGTTGCGCAGATCCGACAGGAGCGGCACCCGGTCGTGACGCTGCTCCGGGCCGCGGTTCAGCTGGGAGGCCGCGACGATGGGGATGCCGGCGGACTTCGCCAGGATCTTCAGGGCCTTGGACAGTTCTTCGAGGCCCTGCCGGGGGTCGACCTTCGGGTTCAGGGCCACCAATCCCAGGTGGTCGACGAGCAGCATGCCCGGGTGGAAACGCGTGATGGATGCGGCAATGTCGGCGAACCCCACGGCCGGTGTGTCGACGATGTGCAGGGGTGCGTCCGCGAGGGCGGCCCGGGCCTGGGCGATCCGGGACCACTCGTCCGGGGTGAGGGTGTTGCGTTGGATGTGGTCCAAGGGCACACGTGCCTCGGCAGCCAGGACCCGGTGGATGACCTCCGTGGCGGACATCTCCAGGGTGTGCACGACCGTGGTCACACCGCGGGCGAGGGCGCCGCGGGCAACGTCCACACACGCCACCGACTTGCCCACCGATGGTCGGGCCGCGATCAAGATGAATTGGCCTGGTGTGGCGGGGTTCAGGACGTCGCGGGCGTCCAACCAGGGCCAGGGGATTCCCGTGGTGGTGTCGGTCTCGATCGCGTCGATCGCGTCGTCCAGCAGGTCACCGATGCTGGTCTTCGCCGCGGAGGGGTCTGGTCGGTAGGCGGCGGCGAGTTCGGCCTGCGCAGTGGTGGCGAGGTCCTGCGCTGTTCCCTCCCCGGCGGTGGCGAGCTGGGTTACGCGGGTGCCGGCCTCGACGATGCGTCGTTTCGCCGCGGCCTCCCGGACGATCCGGGCATGCCAGGCGGCGTTCGTCGTGGTGGTGACCGCGGCGACGAGGTCGTGCAGGTGCAGGTGTCCGCCGGCGCGCTTCAGGGTCCCGACGTGGCCCATGTGCGCCGCCACGGTGATGGGGTCCACCCCGTGGCCGTCGGTGTGCAGCGCCAGGATGGTGTCCCATACGAGCTCGTTGGCGTGGGTGACGAAGTCGGTGCCCTCGAGAAGCGGTGCGCACTCGGTCAGGGCCTGGGCAGAACTCATGCAGGCGCCGAGGACAGCCTGCTCGGCCCGGGCTGCTGGGTCATCCACCGGCGGTCACAACCCATGGGTCTGGTGGGGGCCCGTACAAGGTTGAGTCCCAGACGATGACGTCGGTCCAACCGTCGGGGGTTGTCCGTCCTCTGTAGACGTGGCCGAGCATCCCGGTCTCGTCGTGGCGGGCGAGGCGTGACCCGTCGCGGGCGGTGCGTAGCCAGTCGAGGTCGGCTTGCGTGATCTGCTCCAGCTCGCTCATCGCCGCCCCTCCCGGTCCGCGAGATACCGGGCGGGCACACGCTCAGCCGCGTCGAGGGCAGCGACCAACGCCAGGGCGTGGTCGGTGATCTCCTGCGCCTGCCGACGGGCGTAGCGGACCTCGTTCGCCTGGATCGGACCGCGCGAGTACAGCTTGCGCACCCAGTGACCCCCGAGGCTCGCGAGGAGCTCGAGGTACGTGTCACGGGCGCTCGTCCACTCCGCACGGAAGGCGTCGTTCGCGGCGTCGAACGTCAGCAGGGGTGCCGACTCGGCGGTCCCCAGCAGGCGCAGGCGGGTGTCCTTGCCGCTCATACCCCACCCCCAGCCAGCCAGTCCACGACCGCACGGGCCTGCCACTCCGACCGGGTGGGCGGGTGACCCTGGGGCGCGTCGGCGAGCAGACGCCTCCACTCGTCGTCGGCATCCCGAAGCGCCCCCGCGATCCCGGTGACCACCTCGGG
>CAYQFJ010000228.1:0-3667 GCA_964416715.1 uncultured Actinotalea sp.
CCGTGCCCGGGCACGACCTCGCCGGTGTCCGGCGCCTCCACGCCGGCCAGGAGGCGCAGCAGCGTCGTCTTGCCCGCACCGTTGAGCCCGAGCACCACGACCCGGCTGCCGCGGTCGACGGCGAGGTCCACGTCGGTGAAGACCTCGAGCGAGCCGTAGGACTTGCTCAGCCCGGAGGCGGTCAACGGCGTCCTGCCGCACGGTGCCGGGTCGGGGAACCGCAGCCGGGCGACCTTGTCCACGGCCCGCTCCGACTCCAGCCCGGACAGCATCCGCTCGGCCCGCCGCGCCATGTTCTGGGCAGCCACGGCCTTGGTCGCCTTGGCCCGCATCTTGTCCGCCTGGGCCAGCAGCGCCGCCGCCTTCTTCTCCGCGTTGGCCCGCTCCCGCTTGCGTCGGCGCTCGTCGGTCTCCCGCTGGTTCAGGTAGGCGTCCCAACCCAGGTTGTACTGGTCGAGCACCCCCCGGTTCGCGTCCAGGTGGAACACCTTGTTCACCGCGGTGCGCATCAGGTCGACGTCGTGGCTGATCACCAGGAGCCCACCGGAGTAGGACAGCAGGAAGTCGCGGAGCCAGGCGATCGAGTCCGCGTCCAGGTGGTTCGTCGGCTCGTCGAGCAGCAGGGTGGACGAGCCGGAGAAGAGGATGCGGGCCAGCTCGACGCGCCGCCGCTGTCCGCCGGAGAGCGTGCCCAGCGGTTGGCCGAGCACGCGCTGGTCCAGGCCCAGGTTCCCGGCGATCCGCCCCGCCTCGCTCTCCGCGGCGTAGCCTCCGGCGGCGTCGAACCGGGCGCTGAGGCGCGAGTAGCGCTCCATCGCCTTGTCCCGCGTCTCGTCGTCGGCCGAGGCCATCGCACCCTCGGCCGCCTTCATCCCCGTGACGATCGCGTCCAGCCCCCGCACGGACAGGATGCGGTCCAGCGCCAGCACCGTGGTGTCGTCGGTGCGCGGGTCCTGCGGCAGGTAGCCGACGTCCCCGGTGCGGGTCACCCGGCCGCCGGTGGGCTGGCCCTGCCCGGCGAGCACCCGGGTCAGGGTCGTCTTGCCCGCACCGTTGCGACCCACCAGCCCGATCCGGTCCCCCGGGGCGATCCGGAAGGTGGCCCGCTCGAGCAGGACCCGAGCGCCGATGCGCAGCTCGACGTCGTGGGCGGTGATCACTGAGGTTTCCTCCGATGGGTGCCCGGTCGCCTTGTGGGCGGGCACAAACGTCGCTCATCCTACGACCGGCTAGCGTGGCAGCCGACCGGAGATCGGACGACCTGGGCAGCCGGCCCGGCCCCGTGCCCGGCGGAGGGGAACCCGTGTCCGTCTCACCCGAGCCCGCACCCGTGCCGGCGTCGCCCGAGCGGCCGAGCGACGCGACGACGTCGGCGCTGCCCGACCCGGTGGCGAGCACCTGGTCCCGTACCACGACCGACCTCGCGCTGGTCGCGACGTTCGCCGCGTTCGTCGCGGTGTGCGCGATCATGCCCGCCATCCCGACCGGGACCGGCGTGCCGATCACGCTGCAGACCTTCGGTGTGCTGCTCGCCGGAGTCGTCCTCGGCTGGTGGCGCGGTGCCCTGGCCGTGCTGCTGTACCTCGCGGTGGGCTCGGCGGGGCTGCCGGTGTTCGCCGGCGGGGTCGCCGGGCTGGCATGGCTGGCCGGCCCGTCGGTCGGGTATCTGATCGCCTTCCCGTTCGCGGCTGCGCTCGCGGGTCTGTTCGCCGGGCTGGCCCGTCGGGTGCGCCCGTCCTTGCGCCTCATGGCGCTGTTCTTCGCGGGTCTCGGGGCAAGCCTGCTCGTCATCCATCCCGGCGGGATCGCGGGCCTGATGTGGCGGCTGGAGCTCAGCCTCGGCGAGGCGATCGTCGTCGACGCACGGTTCCTGCCCGGTGACGTCATCAAGAACGTCGCGGTCGCGTTGGTCGCGGTCGCGCTGTTCCGAGCCTTCCCCGAGCTGCTGCGCCCGCGGTCACGTCGCGGTCGGTGAGCCCGCCTGCGCGATGATCGAGCTCACCGACGTCCAGGTCACCGCGTACAGCCCCGATCCCGCCGGTGGGCGCGGCCGGGTGGTGCGGCTGCTCGGTCCGGTGTCGCTGCGGCTGACCGAGCGGCGGATCGCCGTGATCGGGGCGAACGGCTCGGGCAAGTCGACGCTCGCGCGGCTGCTCAACGGACTGGTCGCCCCCTCGGCCGGGACGGTGACCGTGGACGGCATGGACACGGTGCGCGATGGCGGACAGGTCCGCAGGCGCGTCGGCTTCGTGTTCACCGACCCCGAGGCACAGATCGTCATGCCGACACCGCTGGAGGACGTCGCGCTCTCCCTTCGCCGAATGCACCTGCCCGACGCCGAGCGCGAGAGCCGGGCACGGGCCGTGCTGTCCCGGTTCGGGTTGGGCGACCGCGCCGACCTGGCGGTCTCCTCGCTGTCCGGCGGGCAGCGTCAGCTCCTCGCCCTGGCCTCCGTGCTGGCCACCGAGCCGGACGTGCTGGTGTGCGACGAGCCGACGACGTTGCTGGACCTGCGCTGGCGCCGGCGCGTGGACACGCTGCTGGCCGGGCTCGACCAGCAGGTGGTGCTGGTTACGCACGATCTCGAGGCGGCCGCCCGGTACGAGCGCGTGATCGTGGTGGACGACGGTGCGATCGCCTTCGACGGACCACCGGTCGCGGCGATCGACCACTACCGGTCGCTGATGGCCGAGGGCTCAGTGGGCTCAGTGGGCTCAGTGGGCTCAGTGGGCTCAGAAGGCGCAGTGGGCTCAGAAGGCGCAGTGGCGGTACCGCCACCCTCGCCGGAGGGTGCTCGATGAGCCGCCGGCGCAGGTCGGCCGTGGTCCGCCCGCCGTGGTCCGGCCCGCTGGGGCTCTACCACCCGGGCGCGTCCCCGGTGCATCGGGCACCGCCGGTGCTCAAGCTGGTTCTGCTGTTCGTGGCCGGGGTGACCGTGGTGGTGGTCCGGGGGCCGTGGTCGGCCGTGGTGGCCCTGATGCTCGCGGTGCTCCTCGCCGTCGTCGCGCGGTTGTCGTGGCGACGGACCTCGCGCGGCGTCCTGCCGATCCTGCTGACGGCGGCCGTGGTCGGCGGGTACCAGTGGTGGGCACGGGGCCCGGCGCTGGGCATCGAGGTCGCGGCCGACCTCGTGGCGCTGGTGCTGGCCGCCACCGTCGTCACCGCGACCACGCGGGCCGACCGGCTGCTCGACGTGATCACCCGGGCGGCCGGTCCGTTGCGGCACGTCGGCCTGCGACCCGAGACCCTGGCGCTCGCCGTCGGCCTCATGCTCCGGGCCATCCCGGTGCTGGTGACGTCGACCAGCCAGGCTCGCGACGCCGCCCGGGCACGCGGACTGAGCCGTCACCCCAGAGCGCTGCTGGTGCCGGCGACGGTCCGCATGGTCGGTCACGCCCAGCGCACCGGCGAGGCGCTTGCCGCGCGGGGGCTGGGCGAGTAGCGAGCAGCTCGGGACCGCACTGCGCTGATGCGTCGGTGGTTCCTCGTCGTCCCGTGCCTGAGCGCACCGAATGTGTACCTGCCGTGGGGTGTCGGTGGCGTCTCCTTGGGCAACCCGGATCGCGGGTGGGGCCGTCCACCACCGGCCCGTTCGGCGAGCGACATGCCGAGGAAGTCTCGGCCACGCGGCGCCATGGCTGCACACGGTTCACCGGCGTCACCGGCG
>CAYQFJ010000229.1:0-3610 GCA_964416715.1 uncultured Actinotalea sp.
ACCCGGCCGAGCTGGTCGCCAACGCGCTCTCGCCGGCGCGGGTCAGCTCGGTGACGGTGGTCGACGCCGACACGCGCTCGGCGCGCGTGGTGGTGCCGGACTACCAGCTCTCGCTGGCGATCGGCAAGGAGGGGCAGAACGCCCGGCTGGCCGCCAAGCTCACCGGCTGGCGGATCGACATCCGCTCGGACGAGGGCGGCGAGACGGCCGCCGAGGCCGCGCCGGGGGCGCCGCCCGCACCGGGTGCGTCACCCGTCCCGGGTGGGGAGCCCGCCACGCCGTCGCACTGATCGCGCCCTGAGCCACACCACGGCGGCCGTGGGGCTAGACTTGCCGAGGTCGGGCCACGGGTCCGGTTCCCCGAACGTGCTCGTGGAGGATGGTCGTGACCTCAGCCACGGGTCCGGAGCGTACTTGCGTGGGGTGCCGGGGACGAGGTCCGCGGTCGGCCCTGTTGCGTGTGGTCCTGGCCGGTGCCGGTGCGGGTGAACCTGCTCGTGCCGTCGTCGACGCCCGCCGCTCCGGGCCGGGTCGTGGTGCTTGGTTGCACCCCGATCTGCATTGCCTCGAGCTCGCCGAACGGCGTCGAGCCTTCCCGCGTGCCCTGCGCAGCGGTCCGCTCGACACCACCGCGGTACGGGCGCACCTCGAGGCGGCCGAGCCGTGACGGGCCGGTCGACGTCCGTCGTCATCGAGAAGGAAAGCGGGTTGGAAGCCGATGGGCACCCGATGAGTACCCAGCGATGAGTACCCAGCACTAACGACGGTTCGCTCCTGTCCGGGCGGACCGAGACAGGAGAGTTGTGGCAAAGGTCCGCGTCTACGAGCTCGCCAAGGAGCTCGGCGTCGAGAGCAAGGCCGTGATGGCCAAGCTCAACGAGCTCGGTGAGTTCGTCCGGTCGGCGTCGTCGACCATCGAACCCCCGGTCGTGCGCAAGCTGCGCGACGCCTACCCGGCACCCGAGAAGTCGGATGCCGCGCCCGCTGCGCCCAGCAAGTCCGGCGCGCGCAAGCCGGCGGCGAGCAAGTCGGCCGCACCGGCCGCACCGGCCGCGCCGGCCGCCGAGCCGGAAGCGCCCGCGGCGGCCGCCCCCGAGGCGCCGGCCGCGAGCGCGCCCAAGCCCGGCACAGCGCCCAAGCCGGCCCCGGCGGAGGAATCGGCCCCGACGCCGGCCCCGCGCCCGGGTGGGCCCCGTCCGGGTGGTCCGCGTCCGGGGAACAACCCGTTCGCCTCCAGCCAGGGCATGCCCAGGCAGGGTGGTCCGCGCCCGGGTGGGCCTCGTCCGGGTGGTCCGCGTCCGGGGAACAACCCGTTCGCCCCGAGCCAGGGGATGCCGCGTCCGGGTGGTCGCGGCGACGGTGAGCGGACCGGCCCGCGCCAGCCGCAGTCCGGTCCGGGAGGCTCGCGTCCGAACCCCGGCATGATGCCCGGCCGCAGCACCGTCGGCCGTCCCGGCGGCGGTGGCGGTGGAGGTCGCGGCGGTGGCCGTCCCGGTGGCGGTGGCGGCGGCTTCGGCGGGCGTCCCGGTGGCGGCTTCGGTGGCCGTCCCGGCGGTGGCGGCCGTGGTGGCCGCGGGAGCACCCAGGGCGCCTTCGGGCGTGCCGGTGGTCGCCCGGTGCGGGGACGGAAGTCCAAGCGCGCGAAGCGGCAGGAGTTCGAGCAGATGCAGGCCCCCTCGCTGGGTGGCGTGCAGGTGCCGCGCGGTGACGGCTCGACGGTCGTGCGGCTGCGCCACGGCGCTTCGCTGAACGACTTCGCGGACAAGATCGACGCCAACCCGGCGAGCCTGGTCACCGTGCTGTTCCACCTGGGCGAGATGGCCACGGCCACCCAGTCCCTGGACGAGGACACCTTCGGCACCCTGGCCGCCGAGCTGGGGTACGTCATCGAGATGGTCTCCGCCGAGGAGGAGGACCGCGAGCTGCTCGAGGCCTTCGACATCGACCTCGAGGCCGAGCTCGCCGACGAGGACGACGACCAGCTCCTCCCGCGTCCCCCGGTGGTCACCGTGATGGGGCACGTGGACCACGGAAAGACGAAGCTGCTCGACGCGATCCGCTCCGAGGACGTCGTCGCCGGTGAGGCCGGGGGGATCACCCAGCACATCGGCGCGTACCAGGTGCACACCATGCACGAGGGCGAAGAGCGGGCGATGACCTTCATCGACACCCCCGGTCACGAGGCGTTCACCGCCATGCGGGCCCGCGGTGCGCAGGTCACGGACATCGCCATCCTGGTGGTCGCGGCCGACGACGGCGTGATGCCACAGACGGTCGAGGCGCTGAACCACGCGCAGTCGGCCGGGGTACCGGTCGTCGTCGCGGTCAACAAGGTGGACAAGCCGGAGGCCAACCCTGCGAAGATCCGCCAGCAGCTGACCGAGTACAACCTCGTGGCCGAGGAGTACGGGGGCGAGACCCTGTTCGTCGACATCTCGGCGCTCAAGCGCCAGGGCATCGACGAGCTGCTCGAGGCCGTGCTGCTGACCGCGGACGCCGCGCTGGACCTGCGGGCCAACCCGGACAAGGACGCCCGAGGCGTCGCCGTCGAGGCGAACCTGGACAAGGGGCGTGGTGCGGTCGCGACGGTGCTGGTCCAGTCCGGCACCCTGAACGTCGGGGACGCGATCGTCGCCGGCACCGCCCACGGCCGGGTCCGGGCCATGTTCGACGAGCACGGGGAGACGGTCGAGGCCGCCACCCCGGCACGTCCGGTCCTGGTCCTCGGGCTGGCGTCGGTGCCGCGGGCGGGCGACACCTTCCTGGTGGCGTCCGACGAGCGGACCGCCCGCCAGATCGCCGAGAAGCGCGAGGCCGCCGAGCGGGCCGCGCTGCTGGCGCGACGGCGCAAGCGGATCAGCCTGGAGGACTTCACCCAGGCGCTCGAGCAGGGCAAGGTCGAGACGCTCAACCTGGTCCTCAAGGGCGACGTCTCCGGTGCCGTCGAGGCGCTCGAGGACGCCCTGCTCAAGATCGACGTGGGCGAGGAGGTCGCGCTGCGGGTCATCCACCGCGGGGTGGGTGCCATCACGCAGAACGACGTCAACCTGGCGACCGTCGACGACGCGATCATCCTCGGCTTCAACGTGAAGTACGCGGAGCGCGTCGAGGAGCTCGCCGACCGCGAGGGGGTCGACGTCCGGTTCTACTCGGTCATCTACCAGGCGATCGAGGACGTCGAGAACGCCCTGCGGGGGATGCTCAAGCCGGAGTACGAGGAGGTGCAGCTCGGTACCGCCGAGGTGCGCGAGATCTTCCGCTCCAGCAAGGCGGGCACGATCGCTGGCTCCCTGGTCCGCTCCGGGCTCATCCGGCGCAACGCCAAGGCCCGGGTGCTGCGCGGTGGCGAGGTCGTCGGGGACAACCTCACGATCGAGTCGCTCAAGCGGTTCAAGGACGACGCCACCGAGGTCCGCGAGGGATACGAGTGCGGCATCGGCCTCGGGTCGTTCTCGGACCTGCAGGTGGACGATGTCATCGAGACGTTCGAGCTGCGCGAAAAGCAGCGCTCCTGAGGTGATGTGGTCGGGTGGGTCGCGAGCCGAGGTGTCGGCGCCCCGCCTAACCGGCCGCCACCGAAAACGGCCCCCCGCCCCGCCCCCCCCCCCCG
>CAYQFJ010000230.1:0-3547 GCA_964416715.1 uncultured Actinotalea sp.
GGGTTGGGCCGCTCCGGCTGAGCACCAGTGGCGGCCCACGCCTGCGGGGGTGCCCCGCCTCTCTCGTGCGGAGCGGCAGTACGCCCTCGTGCGGAGCGGCAGTACGCCGCGCGCAGATGCTCGACTCCGTGCCGGGCGCCGGCTTACGCGGGACCGGAGTTCTCAGCGGGTGCGGACGAGCTGCTGCGTGCCGAGGTGCCGTGCGTCCGCGGTGCGGACCCGGTCCCGCGCCGGGACCCGTAGACCGGAGGCGCGCAGCCGACGGACCAGCTCGCGCGAGTCCACCAGCACGGCGCCGAGCCCGAGCAGCGCGTCGTAGCGCTCCTCGGGGACGTCGTAGTGGTCCAGGTCGAACCCACGGGCCGGGAGATCGGCGCGGACGGCGAAGTCGTGCAGCTCCTGCAGCGAGAAGTCACTGACCAGGTGGCCCCAGACACGGCCGTGCCGCGGCCACAGCGGAGGGTCGACGAGAACGGTCACCGACCGATTGAAGCATCCAAACGGCCCGCTCCGGGAATGCCCGCCACCGGAACTCCCGGTGCACGAGGGTCGAGTGCAGGAGATCCCAGTGCGAGAAGCCTCAGTGCAGGAAGAGGCGCGAGGCCTGCTGCTCGGCGTCGGCGTAGTGCCGGGCTGCCGCACCGAGGGCCGCGGAGACCTGGTCCAGACTCTGCTCGACGCGCTGCTGGGTCGCCGACCAGTCGGAGATGACCGCTCCGAACGCGGTCGCCGCCCCGCCGCGCCAGCCGTTCTGCAGTTCGGTGAGGTGCCGCATCAGCGCCGAGACCTCGACGCGGATCGCATTGACCGACGCGTTCGCCGCAGTGCTCGCCTGGGCCACCTGGGCGCTGTCGACTTCGTACCTGGACATCGGATCCTCCCGGTGTGACGTGGAGGTCCGGACGCTAGCCGGGGTGGGAGCCAACCTACGGAACGGACCCACCGCCGCGTGGAGGAGCTGGTCCGTCGCGGTCTGTGCACGGAGCGCCCGTGTTCCGCACCACGCAGTACGCGGTCCACTACCGCCCGGCGTCGGACGCGGCCTCGATCGCCGCGAGCTCCTTGGTGAGCCGGTGCAGCTCGGCCGCGACGTTCTGCCGGGCGGGCTCCTCCCAGGCGGTGCCCATCGGGCTGAAGAACAGCGACCGCCGCGCGCTGAGCTTGCGCAGGATGGCGATCCGGGCCCGGACGAAGTCCTCGACCGGCAGGTGTGCGTACTCGGCGCGGATGTCCGCCAGGTACGCCTTGTACCGCTGGGGCTCGGCCGCCAGCACCGCGAGGTCCGCGTCGCACAGCACCGCGCAGTCGACGTCGTCGGGCAGGGGGGTGTGCCGGGCCAGCGCGTCCACCAGCGTGGCCACCCGGTCCACCCCGGGCGCGGGGACACCCAGCGCGGTGAGCTCCTCGCGGGCCAGGCTCGCCCCGGCGCGCTCGTCCTCCCCACCACGGTGGGCGAACGCGGCGCGCTCGGCGGCGTCGAACACCGCGCCGTGGTACCAGGCCGCCAGGCGCACCAGGTCCGGCTCGTGGGTCTCCTCGGCGAGCTCGTCGACCCGGGCCAGCACCTCGACGAGGTGCCTGATGTTGTGGAAGTGCCGGTCGGGCTGGGACCAGCGGGTCAGCAGCGCCTCACCGACCGCCTCGATCTGCTCCGCCGACGCCGTCGCCCCGGCACCCGTGCAGGCGCGGTGCCAGGCGGGGATCAGCCACTGGGGTGCGTCGGGGACGCCCATCGTCGTGCCTCATCGTCTCGGGGTCGCGACTGGTCATCGTAGCCCTGGACCGGGAGCAGGACGCGCACTGTCGTGCCCCCGCCGGGCGTCTGCTCCAGCTCGATGTCCCCGGAGTGCGCGGTGACGATCGCGGCGACGATCGCCATCCCCAAGCCGGCCCCACCGGAGTCCCGGCCGCGCGCGGGGTCGACCCGGTAGAAGCGTTCGAACACCCGCGCGGCGTCCTCGGGCGAGATCCCCGGCCCGTGGTCCCGGACCTCGAGGCACGCCCGCTCCCGATCCCCGTCCGCTCGACGCCCCACGGCCAGCTCCACCGGTGTCCCCGCCGGCGTGTGCTGCACGACGTTCCCGACGAGGTTCGCCAGCACCTGCCGCAACCGGTCGGGATCCCCCGGCACGACGACGTCGGCCGCGGCGGGCCCGGGCGTCACCAGGTCCACCGGCCGGTCGGGGTCCAGGGCACGCAGGTCCGCGGCGGCCTCGCCGGCCAGCACGCCGAGGTCCACCGGGACGCGCCGCACCGGCCGCCCCTCGTCCAGCCGGGCCAGCTGCAGCAGGTCCTCCACCAGCGTCCCCCTCCGGCTCGCCGACTCCTCGATCCGGCCCAGGGTCGAGGCGACGTCGTCCGGCGTGGTCAGCGCACCCATCCGGTACAGCTCCCCGTAGCCGCGGATCGCCGCCAACGGGGTGCGCAGCTCATGGCTGGCGTCCGCGACGAAGCGGCGCATCCGCTGCTCGGAGGCGGTGCGGGCCTCGAAGGCCTGCTCGATCTGCGCGAGCATCCCGTTGAGCGCCTCGGCCAGCCGCCCGACCTCCGTCGACCGCGGCCCCGGTGCGACCCGGCGGCTCAGGTCGCCCGCGGCGATCGCGGCGGCGGTGTCCTCGATCTTCCGCAGCGGCCGCAGGGAGCGGCGCACGCCCCACCACCCGGCCGCCGCACCGAGCCCGACGACGGCGGCCGCGACCCCGAGCAGGACGCCGCGCATCTGGGCCAGGGTCGCGTCCGCGGCGGTCATCGGCAGCCCGACCGCGACCGACCCGACCACCCGCCCGGTGGGGTTGACGACGACCGGTCGGGCGACCACCCGCCACCGGCCGTGGCCGGAGGTCGAACCCACGGTGAAGCCCTGCGCGTCCAGGTCGGCGACCTCCTGGACCGTGAGCCGGGGCAGGTCCGGTGCGTCGCCGTCGGCTTCGGCCGCCCAACGGGCGCGTGGCTCGCCCGACGGCGACGAGAACGTCACGTGGTAGTCGCTGGGCAGCCCGTCGTCGGCCTGGTTCGACGGCGGTAGCCCGCTGGTCGCCTCGTCCAGCAGTCGGGGCAGGGCCGCGGTGAGCTGTTCGTCGAGCTGCCCGACCAGCGACCGCTGCAGCAGGGTGTACGCCGCGACCCCGGTGATCCCCAGACCGACCAGCAGGAGCGCGGCGCTCATCACCACCAGGCGGGTGCGCAGGGGCCAGCGGTCCAGGGAGGCGGCGATCCGGCCGGGCCGGTATCGCCGTCGTGGTCGCGGCGGACGGGGTGGGGGAGGTGGTGGCGTGCCCGACGACGGAGGCGGTGGCGGCGGTCCCGGGGGTGGGGGCGGACCGACGTCGGACGCGCTCACGGGCTCGTCGCGCCCGGCGGTAGGCGCAGCACGTAGCCGACCCCGCGCTTGGTGTGGATGAGCGGGACGACGTCGGTCGAGTCCCCCGACTCGGCCCGGTCGATCTTGCGCCGCAGGTAGGAGATGTACGACTCGACGATCGCGCCGTTGCCGCCCCAGTCGTAGGCCCACACGTGGTCGAGGATCTGCGCCTTGGACAGCACGCGC
>CAYQFJ010000231.1:0-3512 GCA_964416715.1 uncultured Actinotalea sp.
GAAGCAGAAGGAAGGCAAGAAGCGGATGAAGACGATCGGCCGGGTCGACGTCCCGCAGGAGGCCTTCATCGCGGCGCTGTCCTCGGAGCAGACCGAGGTCCGGGAGAAGGCCAAGAAGTGACGCCATGAGCCCGGCCCTGCCCGACGGCGACCCGGTGCCCGACGACGGTGCGCTGCCACCCTGGGTGGCCCGGACGTCACCCCGCCCGGGCGCCGAGAAGCTCGGGGTGTACCTGCACGTCCCGTTCTGCACGGTGCGCTGCGGGTACTGCGACTTCAACACCTACACCTCCGCCGAGCTCGGTGGCGGGGCGAGCCAGATCGCCTACACGGACACGGCGCTGGCCGAGGTCGACCTGGCGGCCCGGGTCCTGGACGAGGCCGGGCGTGGTGAACGGCCGGTCTCCACCGTCTTCGTCGGCGGCGGGACGCCCACGGTGCTCCCGAGCGGTGACCTGGCCCGGATGCTCGACGGCGTACGCGGCACCTGGGGGTTGGCGCCCGACGCGGAGATCACCACCGAGGCGAACCCGGACTCGGTGACGCAGCGCTCGCTCGCCGAGCTCGCCGAGGCCGGCTTCACCCGGGTGTCCTTCGGCATGCAGTCCGCCGTGCCGCACGTGCTGGCCACCCTGGACCGCACGCACGACCCCGCCCGCGTGCCCGACGTCGTGCACTGGGCCCGGCAGGCCGGCCTGGCGGTCTCCCTCGACCTCATCTACGGAACGCCGGGGGAGTCGGTCGAGGACTGGCGACGCTCGGTCGAGGCGGTGCTGGACACCGGCGTCGACCACGTCTCGGCCTACGCCCTCGTGGTCGAGGAGGGGACGAAGATGGCGGCCCAGGTCCGTCGCGGGGTGCTGCCGGCGCCGGACCCGGACGACCAGGCGACCAAGTACGAGCTCGCCGACGAGCTGCTGTCAGCCGCGGGCCTGCGGTGGTACGAGGTGAGCAACTGGGCCCGGGAACCCCGGGACGCGTGCCGGCACAACCTCGCCTACTGGCGCGGGGCGGACTGGTGGGGCATCGGACCGGGGGCGCACTCGCACGTGGGGGCCGGGGACCGCTCGGTGCGCTGGTGGAACGTCAAGCACCCTCGCGCCTACGCCGACCGGTTGACCGCGGGCAGGACGCCGGCCGCGGCGCGAGAGGTGCTCGCGCCCGACTCGGTCGCGCTCGAGCGGGTGCTGCTCGGGACCCGGGTGTCGGAGGGGCTCGACATCGATGAGCTCTCGGCGCCGGCCAGGACCCGGGTCGCCGAGCTCGTCGCGGACGGCCTCGCGGACGGGCCCGCCGCGGTGCGGGGCAGGGTGATTCTCACCCGCCGGGGCCGGCTGCTCGCCGATGCGGTGGTCCGTGCCCTGACCGACTGACCTGCCAGGACGGCGAGCCCGCGCACGGTGGTGGCGCGCGGGGCGGGCACTCGGCGTCCGCGTGGCTCCTTGACACCCCATGGCGTACTCCGATTCGCTGGGCGCGCAATGCGGGCAGGTGCCGCACAGAACTCCCCATCGATGAGAGGCGTGTCCAGATGAGCGAGCAGACCCCAGGGGGGCCACCCGCCGACGAGGAGCGCGGCTCCACCCCACCGCCCCCTCCGGGCCAGGGCACCCCACCGCCCCCACCGGGCCAGGGCACCCCGCCGCCGCCTCCCGGTGCTGCGCCCCCGCCGCCCGGCCCCGCGGCTCCGCCGCCCGCGGGTTACAACGCGCCGCCGCCCGCGCAGGGCTACGGCGCCCCGGGCCCGGCGAGCGGGAGCGGGGTCCAGGTCGGTGACGCGTTCAGCTACGGCTGGAGCAAGTTCACCGCCAACCTCGGTGCGATCATCCTCGCGGTCCTGGGCTACGTCGCGGCCGGCGTGATCATCGGGATCATCTGGACGCTGATCCTCAACGCCATCGGGCTGGGGGTCGGCGCGACCGGTTCCGACGCGGCTGCGCAGGCCGGCTTCATCGGCCTGCTCATCGCCACCGGTCTGATGTCCCTGGTCTTCGTGGCGCTCTACTACGTCATGCAGGCCGGCATCATCCGGGCGGCTCTGCGGATCACCTACGGCGAGCCGATCGACGTCAAGACGTTCTTCCAGCTCGACCGGGTGGGCGCCGTCATCATCGCCTCGCTGCTGGTGTCCGTGCTCACCGCCGTCGGCTTCATGCTGTGCTACGTGCCCGGCATCATCATCGGGTTCTTCGCCCAGTTCACGCTGTTCTTCGTGGTGGACAAGGGCCAGGGCGCGGTCGACGCGCTCAAGTCCAGCTTCGCGCTGGTGAACAAGAACCTCGGCACCGTCGTCGTGCTGTACCTCGGCGTGCTCGTGGCCGGGGCGATCGGTGCCGCGCTGTGCGGCATCGGCCTGCTCGTGGCGCTCCCGGTGTCGATCATCGCCCAGACGTACGTGTACCGGCGTCTGCAGGGCGAGCCCGTCGCCGCCTGAGCGATGAGCCAACCGGGTTCGGGGTACCAGTCGGCAGTGATGCCCGGCTGGTACCCCGATCCGTCGGGGGACTGGGAGCAGCGCTGGTGGTCCGGCACCGACTGGACCGACGAGGTGGTCACCGGTGGTTACCGGACCTCGATGGCGCTCCCGGACCCCGCCGTCCCGCTGCTGCCCGTGACCGAGCGGGTCGAGTGGGAGGGGGCGGGCCACCGGGTGACCACGCACCGGGTGTGGGTGGCGCCCGGCCGCGGCTCCGGCCGAGCGCCGGACGAGCTGGCGCTGTGGACCGTCGCCCGGGCCGAGGCCCGGGGCCTGACCGTCGCGCTGACGATCGCCTACTCGGGGTACGCCGGGCGCACGACGTACCCCATGTCCGGCGTCACCGACGCCCCGCGGGTCGCGGCGATCGTCCACCTGTGGGCGAACCGCAACCGGCGGGCCGCGCTCGGGGGCCCTGTCCAGTTCCAGGCCTGACTCAGGCCTGACTCAGGCCGGACTCCGGGCCCGACTCGAGGTCTGAGTCCAGGCCTGGCCGGCGGTCACCGGCCGGCGGCGGTGGGGCTCACCCGGTGACGAAGTCGATCAGCTCCTCCATCCGACCGAGCAGCGACGGCTCGAGGTCCCGGTAGTCACGCACCGCGCTCAGGATCTGCCGCCACCCGAGGGCGACGTCCGCCTGGGTCCGGTTCGCCAGTCCCAGCTCGGCGAGGACGCCGCGCTTCCAGTCGGTGCCACGCTCGATCGTCGGCCACGTGGTCAGGCCGAGGCGCTCCGGGCGTACCGCCTGCCAGACGTCCACGTACGGGTGGCCGAGCACCAGCACCGTGCCGGCCGGCGCCCGACGGACCGCCGACTCGGCGATGCGCGACTCCTTGCTGCCGGGCACGAGGTGGTCGACGAGCACCCCCAGCCGGCGGTCCGGTCCGGGTCCGAACGCCGCGACGGCCTCGGGCAGGTGGTCCACGCCTTCGAGCAGCTCGACGACCAGGCCCTCGACGAGCAGGTCGTCTCCCCAGACCTTCTCGACCAGGCCGGCGTCGTGGAGGACCTCGACCAAGATCCGTCCCGCTCTATC
>CAYQFJ010000232.1:0-3501 GCA_964416715.1 uncultured Actinotalea sp.
CTTGGGGCTCGGGCCGTTGCCGGTGAGCAGCACGGCGGCGACGTCGGGTGAGCGGCGGGCGTGGTCCAGGTCGCGGTACAGCTCGTCGACGGTCTCGGGGCGGAACGCGTTGCGCACCTCGGGCCGGTCGAAGGCGATCCGCACCACGGGCAGGTCTCCGACGCCGCCGTCCGCCGCCGCGCGCACGACGCCGCGGTGGTAGGTCAGGTCGGTGAGGTCCTCGAACCCCTCGACCGACCGCCATCGGGCGGGGTCGAAGGTGGCCGAGACCCGCTCGGGCAGGGGGGCGGCGGCAGCGTCGTGGCTCACCCGCCCGACTGTAGCCGCGTCGCCCGGAGCCCTACCCCCCGATGTAGCTCATCTCGATCCGCCGCGGCCCGTCGCCCGGTTCGGCGGCTTCTTCGTCGGCCTTCAGGGACGGGGTCAGGGACGTGCGGACCTCGGAGTACCTGTCGTCGCGGACGCGCCAGACGTTCGACAGCAGGTCACGCACGTCCTCGTCGGTGCCGCCGTCGCGGAGCATCGCGCGCAGGTCCGTGCCGCGGTTGGCGAACAGGCAGGTGAACAGCTTGCCGTCGGTCGAGAGCCGTACCCGGGTGCACGTGCCGCAGAACGGCTGGGTGACCGAGCCGATGACGCCGACCTCGCCGTCGCCGTCCCGGTACCGCCACCGGGTCGCGACCTCGCCAGGGTAGGCGGGCGGGACGGGCTCGAGCGGGAGCTCGCCGTCGATCGCGGCGATCACCTCGGCGGCCGGGACGACGTCGGCGAGCTGCCAACCGTTGGTCGTGCCCACGTCCATGTACTCGATGAACCGCAGCGTCGCCCCGGTGCCCTTGAAGTGCCGGGCCATCGGGACGACGTCGTGCTCGTTGTGGCCGCGTCGCACCACCATGTTGATCTTGATCGGGGACAGGCCCACCTCGCGTGCGGCGTCGATCCCGGCCAGCACCCGGGAGACGGGGAAGTCGACGTCGTTCATCGCGCGGAAGGTCGCGTCGTCCAGCGAGTCCAGCGAGACGGTGATGCGCCGCAGCCCGGCCTCCTTGAGCGCGGCCGCCTTGTGCGCGAGCACGGAGCCGTTCGTGGTGAGGGCCAGGTCGACCGGTTCGCCGTCGGGCGTGCGCAGCGCGGCGAGCTCGGCGACCAGGTTCTCCAGGCGGGTGCGCAGCAGCGGCTCGCCGCCGGTCAGTCGGATCTTGCGCACGCCGAGCCCCACGGCGACCCCCGCGACGCGGGTGATCTCCTCGAACGTCAGCAGGGACTCCTTGGGCAGGAACTCGAAGTCCCGCCCGAAGATCTCCTTGGGCATGCAGTACAGGCAGCGGAAGTTGCAGCGGTCCGTCACGGAGATCCGCAGGTCCTGAAGGGCGCGGCCGCGCCGGTCGGTGACCATCAAGGCTCCATCAGATGCTCTGCCGGTAGCCGAAGAACTCGTGGTCCTGGTTGTACCCGCCGTACCCGCCGCCGACCTCGGAGAAGTGCTCGACGAACTCGATGCCCTTGATCCACTTGACCTGCTTGAACCCCAGCTGGACCTCGTTGCGCAGGCGCAGCGGGGCGCCGTGCCCGTAGTCGAGGGGTTCGCCGTTCATGTCGTACGCGAGCATCGTCAGCTGGTACTCCATCTGCTCGATGGGGTGGGCGTCGTAGTAGATGCCACCGTTGGGACCGTCCCCCAACGAGTAGAACACAACCCACCTGGCTTCCGGCTTCGGCCGGACCAGCTCGAGGATCGTGCTCATCGACACGCCGCCCCACTTGGCCACCCCGGACCAGCCCTGGATGCAGAAGTGCTGGGTGATCTGCTCGTGGTACGGCAGGCTCCGGAGCGTGACCAGGTCCAGCTCCTGTGGGTGCTCGACCAGGCCGCCGACGTGCAGCCGATAGTCGGCGAAGCTGTCGTTGAACATCTCGCGGTACTCGTCCGACTCGGGGTAGTGGCCGTTGTGCCACAGGTACGGGGAGATGTCCTTCTCGGTGTACTGCCCGGGCTTGGTGTCCACGTGCTCGAACAGCCGCTGGACCGGGCCGATGAGCGCGTACCCGACTCTCTGCACCTTCCTGGGGTGGCGCAGGGTCAGCGGGGTGGCGGCGACCCAGCCGACGATCAGGACGACCAGCGACAGCGCGAACACCCAGAAGCCGGTCCACGACGCGTCGTCGCGGCTGGCGTACATGTAGTTGGTGTTCTCCCGGAGGCCGGTGGTGAACACGAGGGTGACGTGCATGACGATGAACACCAGGAACCACACGAGAACCAGGAAGTGCAGCGAGCGGGCGGTCTGGATGCTCAGCACCGAGGAGATCCTCTTGAAACGGGTGGACAGCGCCGGGGACATGCCCAGGCCGGTGATCATGGCCAGCGGTGCGGCGATGAACACGGTGATGAAGTACGCGAGCATCTGCAGGCCGTTGTAGGCCACCCAGCTGTTGTCCGCCGGCCAGTCCAGCGAGAGGTACTGGATCGCGACGGACCCGGCGGCGGGGAACACGTCCCAGGTCATCGGCACCAACCGCTGCCAGTGGCCGGTGGCGAACATCAGGACGAAGAACACGATGCCGTTGAGCAGCCAGAGCACGTCCACGCCGAGGTGCCACCAGCGCGCCAGACCGATCGAGTGGCGGATCCCCGGCAGGCCGACCTGACCGGGCAGGGACACCGAGTCCTGCTTCGCGGTCCACAGCGGGTCCTCGGGGACCTCCTTCTGGATCCGGAACCACTCCTTGCCCGGTGTGCTGTGCCGGGTCCAGTACAGGCGGGGGTGGTCGGTGAGGATCTGCACCCCGGACCGGATGATGAAGATCATCATGAACATGTTGAGGAAGTGCTGCCATCCCACCCAGGCGGGTATGCCGACCTGGCCGTTCTCCGGGAGCACCATCCCGGGATAGTCCGCGATGAAGGCCTCGACCGCGGGGAGCTCGCGCAGCTCGCGGGCGGCCGCGACGGCGGCCAGCAGCAGCACGAACCCGATGGGCAGAAGCCACAACAGGTTGAACCACTTCGATCGGCCGATCCGGATTCTCGGGGCGAGGGCCGTCTGGGCAGGGATGGACCCGGCCCAGGTCTTCGGGTCGACGACGTCGATGCCGCGGCTCAGCTCCGCCCGGAAGGCGTGCAGTGCCTCGGGGTTGACGCTCGACGTCGCGGGGGCGGGCAGGTCCGACTGATCGGGAGAGGGCGCCATGATCGGCAACGTACTCGCGGGCGGTGAGTATTTCCAATGCCAGCCGTGAAAACTATCTCCCGTCTGGCGTGCCGGCCGGTGTGATTCCGCAGCGCACCCGCACTACGGTGGGCCGGGTGAGTGCCCAGCCGTCCGCCGACCTGCGCGTCTACCGCGTCGGGCTGCGGCCCAGGTTCCGTGGGCTGACCTCCCGCGACGGCGTGCTGCTGCGCGGTGACGCGGGCTGGGGCGAGTTCTCGCCCTTCTGGGACTACGACGACGCCGAGTCCGTCGCCTGGTGGCGCGCGGCGCGGGAGGCGGCCGACGAGGG
>CAYQFJ010000233.1:0-3476 GCA_964416715.1 uncultured Actinotalea sp.
CGACTTGGGTGTTGCCATGGTGGTCTCCTGTCGAAATCTCTGGGGCCGCTGCTAGCGGGCCTTCTTCTTGCCGGCGACGGTGCGCTTCGGTCCCTTGCGGGTGCGCGCGTTCGTCTTGGTCCGCTGTCCGTGGACGGGCAGCCCCTTGCGGTGCCGGATGCCCTGGTAGCTTCCGATCTCCACCTTGCGACGGATGTCCGCGGCGACCTCGCGCCGCAGGTCACCCTCGAGCTGGTAGTTCGCCTCGAGGTGGTCCCGCAGGGCGACCAGCTCGGTGTCGCCCAGGTCCTTGACCCTCAGGTCCGGGCTGATGCCCGTGGCGGCGAGGGTCTGCTGCGCGCGGGTGCGTCCGACCCCGTAGATGTAGGTGAGCGCGACCTCGACCCGCTTCTCGCGGGGGAGGTCGACGCCGATGAGACGTGCCATCTGCCATGTGCTCCTGTACTGCGTCGGAGGTCCTCCGCACGGTCGCCCCGCGGCTGCGGGCCCCGGCCTCCGACCGGGGGTTGCGCCCCGCCACCGCTTCCGGTGGGTCAGGACGCTGACCGTACGCTGGTCCGGCGACCCGCTGGGCGGGGCCGGTGGCCGACCGAAGCCGACCGGTGGGCGCGTCAGCCCTGGCGCTGCTTGTGCCGGGGGTTGTCGCAGATGACCATGACGCGACCGTGCCGGCGGATCACCTTGCACCTGTCGCAGATCTTCTTGACGCTCGGCTTGACCTTCATGCTCGTTCCTCCGCCGCCGCACGCGCACGAGTGCGACGGGCAGCAGTTGTTCGTTCGATCGGGTGGGACTACTTGTAGCGGTAGACGATCCGGCCGCGGGTCAGGTCGTACGGGCTCAGCTCGACCACGACCCGGTCCTCGGGGAGGATCCGGATGTAGTGCTGGCGCATCTTCCCCGAGATGTGGGCGAGAACCTTGTGCCCGTTGCTCAGCTCGACGCGGAACATCGCGTTCGGCAGAGCCTCGACCACGGAGCCCTCGATCTCGATGACACCGTCCTTCTTCGCCATGTCCTCCGCTAACTCTCTTCGACTGGGCCGACCCACGTCATGCCCGAGCCCGGCCCCGGAGGGTCGGAACGAGGACATGGTGGACGGGGAGGCAGCCGACGAACGAGACTCGCGAACGCACCGGCGGCGCACACCCAACGGACAATCCTACGCCATCGGCGTGCTACCCGGAAACCATCCTCCGACGAGGTCCTTCGAACCGGCACCAGGATGGGCACGCGGGGGCGGGCCGGATGCCGGCTAGGCGGTTGGCTCCGAGACTCCCCATGGCGCGATCCCGACGCCGAGCTCCGCGAGCCGCTCCGCTCCGCCGTCGGCCGCGGTGAGCACCCAGATCCCGTCCGGGCCGATCGCCACGGTGTGCTCCCAGTGCGCGGCGTTCGCGCCGTCGACCGTGACGACCGTCCAGTCGTCCTCGAGCACCTGGGTCGTCCGCGATCCGCGGGTGAGCATCGGCTCGATCGCCACGCACAGCCCCGGGCGCAGCCGCGGGCCCTTGTCCCGGGTCCGGTAGTTCAGCACCTCCGGCGGCTGGTGCATCGACGATCCGATGCCGTGCCCGACGTACTCCTGCACGATGCCGTACCCGGTCTCGCTCGCCGCCACGACCGCTTCCACCGCGTCGCCGACCCCGCCGAGCCGCTCACCGGTCGCCAGGGCCGCTATCCCCGCCCACATGGCCCGCTCGGTCGTCTCGCACAGCGCGACGTCGGCCGGGTCCGCCTCGGGCAGCACCACCGTGAACGCGGCGTCCCCGTGCCAGCCGTCGACGATCGCCCCGCAGTCCATCGACACCACGTCGCCCGACCCCAGCTCACGGGGGCCCGGGATGCCGTGCACGATCTCGTCGTTCACCGAGATGCACACCGTCGCCGGGTACCCGTGGTAGCCCAGGAACGACGACGTCGCGCCGGCCTCGTCGAGCACCCGCGCCGACACCGCGTCGAGCTCGGCGGTGGTGATCCCCGGGCGTATCGCCTCGCGCAGCGCCGCGTGGATGTCCGCGACCACGAGCCCGGCCCGACGCATCTTCGCGACCTGGTCGGCGGTCTTGTACTCGATCCTTTCCCGCCCGAACATCCCTGTCCCCGCCTAGGCGTGCAGCGCGCCGTCGAGCGCTGCCGCCAGACGCTCGGCCACGTCGTCGATCTCACCGATGCCGTCGACCCGGACCAGCAGCCCGCGCTCGGCGTACGCGTCGGCCAGCGGCGCGGTCTGCTCGGCGTAGATGTCCAGGCGCCGGTTGATGGTCTCCTCGGTGTCGTCCTGGCGGCCCTCGAGCTCGGCCCGGCGCCGCAACCGCGCGAGCAGCTCGTGGCGGTCGGCGGTGAGCTCGACCACGGCGTCGAGCTCGGTGCCGAGCCCGTCGAGGATGGCGTCCAGCTCGACGACCTGGGCCGCGTTGCGCGGGTAGCCGTCGAGGATGAATCCGGCCGCGGCGTCGGGCTGGGCCAGGCGGTCCCGGACCATCTCGTTGGTGACCGAGTCCGGCACGAGCTCCCCGCGCGAGGTGTAGGACTGCGCCAGCTCGCCGAGCTCGGTACCGCCCTTGATGTTCGCGCGGAAGATGTCGCCGGTGGAGATCGCCGGGACGTCGAGCCGCTCGGCCAGCCGGGCGGCCTGCGTGCCCTTGCCGGCACCCTGCGGCCCCATGATCACGAGTCTTGCGGTCACCGCAGGAACCCTTCGTAGTGCCGCTGCTCGAGCTGGGACTGGATCTGCTTGACCGTCTCCAGGCCGACGCCGACGACGATCAGGATGGAGATCCCGCCGAACGGGATGTTCGTGCCGACGTCGAGCATGATGAACGCCACCAGCGGGACCAGGGCGACGAACGCCAGGTAGATCGACCCGACGGTGGTGATCCGCGAGATCACGTAGTCGAGGTACTCGGCCGTGGGCCGCCCGGCCCGGATCCCGGGGATGAAGCCGCCGTACTTCTTCATGTTGTCGGCGACCTCCTCCGGGTTGAACGTGATGGCCGTGTAGAAGAACGCGAAGAAGATGACCAGGACGACGTAGATCGCGATGTGCAGCGGCGCGTCCTGCGCGGCGAGGTTGGTCGCCACCCACTGCACCCACGGCTCGTTCTGGTCCCCGAACTGGGCCGCCAGCCCGGGGATCGCCAGCAGCGACGCCGCGAAGATGACCGGGATCACGTTCGCCATGTTGATCTTGATCGGGATGTACGTGCTCGAACCGCCGTACATCTTGCGGCCGACCATTCGCTTGGCGTACTGCACCGGGATCCGCCGCTGCGACTGCTCGACGTAGACCACGAGCACGACGACGAGGATCACCACGAGCATGACGACCATGAACTTCGAGATCCCGTTGTCACCCCCGGCGATGGACCACATCGCGGTGGGGAACGTGGCGGCGATCTGGGTGAAGATCAGCAGCGACATGCCGTTGCCGATGCCGCGCTCGGTGATCTGCTCGCCGAGCCACATGATGAACG
>CAYQFJ010000234.1:0-3462 GCA_964416715.1 uncultured Actinotalea sp.
CGACATCGTGCAGAACATGTTCCTCGGGCGGGAGAAGAAGAACGGCATCCGCCTCGACGAGGAGACGATGGAGGAGCTCGCCCGGCAGACGCTGGCGAGCCTTTCCGTGCGCACGGTCCGCTCGGTCCGGCAGGTGGTCTCGAGCCTCTCGGGCGGTCAGCGGCAGACGGTCGCCATCGCCAAGGCGGTGCTGTGGAACTCCAAGGTCGTCCTGCTGGACGAGCCCACGGCGGCCCTCGGCGTCGCGCAGACCCGGCAGGTCCTGGACCTGGTGCGGCGGCTGGCCGACAACGGGCTCGGCGTCGTGCTGATCTCGCACAACCTGAACGACGTGTTCGAGGTCGCCGACTCCATCACCGCGCTGTACCTGGGTCGCGTGGCGGCCACGGTGCGCACCCGTGACGTGACCAGCAGCCAGGTGGTCGAGCTGATCACCGCCGGGCGCGCCCGCGACATCACCGGAAACGTCCCCCGCAAGCGCCTGAGGAGATCCGCATGTCCGTAACGTCCGACAGCGACGCGAAGCCGGATGCACGCACGGAGTCCGAGCGGATCGCCGCACTGGCCCGCGCCACGGCCTCCACCGAGACCATCGTGCACAACGGTGAGCCGACCCTGCGCGAGGGACTGACGAGCTACGTCAACCGGCTGCGGGGCGGCGACATCGGTTCGCTGCCCGCGGTGCTCGGGCTCATCGCGCTGGTGATCCTGTTCTCCTCGCTGCGCCCGGACACCTTCCCGACGCCGATCAACATGGCCAACCTCATGGTCCAGGCATCGTCGATCATCGTCCTCGCGATGGGCATGATCTTCGTGCTCCTGCTCGGCGAGATCGACCTGTCGGCCGGTGTCGCCGGGGGCAGCGCCGCCGCGGTGATGGCGATGGTGCTCAACGCCGGCGGGGTGCCCTGGTACGTCGGCATCCTGGCCGGCCTGGCCAGCGGTCTGGTCTTCGGGCTGATGATCGGCCTGCTGGTGTCCCGGGTGGGGATCCCCTCCTTCGTCGTCACCCTGGGCTTCTTCCTCGCGCTGCAGGGCGTCACCCTTCGGCTGATCGGCGAGGGCGGCACGATCCCGGTGCGGGACGACGTCATCGTGGGCATCGCCAACAGCAACGTCCCGATCGGGCTCGGCTGGGCCCTGGCCGGGACCGCCTCGGTCCTGTACGCGGCACTGACCATCAGCCGCTGGGTGCGGCTGCGGCGGCTCGGGCTCAGCCGGGACAACCTCGTGCTCGTGCTGGCCCGGGCCGGTGCCGTCGCGGCGGTGCTGGTCCTCGTCACCTGGATCCTGTCGCTGAACCGCGCCCGTCCGAACACCGTGATCCTGCAGGGGATCCCGTGGTCGGTGCCGGTGATCGCGGTGCTGCTGGTGGGGCTCACGTTCGTGCTGGGACGCACCGCCTACGGACGCCACGTCTACGCCGTCGGGGGGAACGCCGAGGCGGCGCGCCGCGCCGGCATCTCGGTGCGTGCCATCCGGGTGTCGGTGTTCATGATCGGTTCGACCCTCGCGGCGCTCTCGGGGATCATCGAGGCGTCACGCCTCAACTCCGTGACCCCCGGGTCCGGTGGTGGCAACACGCTGCTGCTCGGCATCGGGGCGGCGGTGATCGGCGGGACCAGCCTGTTCGGCGGCAAGGGAAAGGTGAGCAACGCGGTGATCGGTGGTCTGGTGATCGCCACCATCGCGAACGGCCTCGGTCTCCTCGGCCAGCGCGCGTACGCCAACTTCCTGGTCACCGGCGCGGTCCTGCTCCTGGCCGCGGCGGTGGACGCGATCTCCCGACGCCGACGCGCGACGGTGGCCTCCTGAGTACCACCACGCTGGGGCTCGGTCACGAGTCCGTCCGGAGGCACAACCTCTCGGCCGTGCTGCGGCAGGCGCACGCCCGGGGGGAGGTCACCCGTGCCGAGCTGACCGAGGTGCTGGGGCTCAACCGGTCCACCGTCGGCGACCTCGTCGGAGAGCTCGTCGGCGCCGGGCTCGTCGTGGAGGCGCGGCCCGAGCCCGCCCCCTCCCGGGGCCGGGTGGGCCGCCCGTCGCTCGTGGTCCGTCCCGTGCCGGGTGCGGCCACGGTGCTGGCCGTGCACATGGACGTGCACCTGCTGCGGGTGGCCTGGGTCGGGCTGGGCGGTCAGGTACTGGGCGAGCGTCGCGAACGCCTCCCGTCGTACTCGCTCCCGGACGTCGTCGTCGGCCGGGCGGCGCAGCTCGCCTCGGAGCTGGTGTCCACCGGCCCGCCGGACGTGGAGCGCCCGGTGGGGATCGGCGTCGCCGTGCCGGGGACGGTGCGGCGGACGGACGGTGTGGTGGCCGTGGCACCGCACCTGGGCTGGGACGACGTCCCGCTCGCCGACGACGTCTCCCGGGAGGTGGAGGGCGTCGTGGGCTGGTCCGGACGCGTCGACGTGGCCAACGACGCCGACCTGGGCGTGCTGGCCGAACGGATGCGCGGGGTGGCCCGGGGCGCCGACCACGTCGTCTACGTCTGCGGCACCTACGGGCTGGGCGGCGGCATCCTGTCCTCGGGCAGACGTCTGGAGGGCAGCCGCGGCTTCGCCGGCGAGATCGGGCACGTGAGCGTCGACGCCGCGGGCCGGGTGTGCCGGTGTGGCAGCCGTGGGTGCTGGGAGGCCGAGGCGATGGCGTCCGCCTGGGCCACGTCCTTCGGCCTGGACCCGGCCGCACCGGACATCGCCGACCAGGTGCTGCACCGGCTCGCCGTTGGTGACGTGGCCGCCCGGCGTACCCGGGACACCGTCTCCAGGTCCTTCGCCCGTGGCCTGGCCAGCGTGGCGAACGTGCTCGACCCGGACATGATCGTGCTCGGGGCGGGGTTGTGGCGGGAGCTGTGGCCTGCCGTCGTCGACGACGTCATGCCGTGGTTCCAGCGGCTGGTCATCCCGGTGCTGCGGGAGTCGTTGCCGGTGCACCGGGCCGGGCTCGGCCAGGACTCGACGATCCTCGGGGCCGCCGAGATGGCGTTCTCCGACGTGCTCGCCGACCCGCTCGGCCACGGCCGGACGCAGCCGGACGCCGGCTGACCTCCCGGCCCGCCCCGTATGTCGGTGCGCCGACGTACGGTGGAGGCATGCGACCCGTCACCGACCTGCAACGCAGCGGCGCCCCGTTCGAGGTGATCTCGGAGTACACGCCGTCCGTCGACCAGCCGACGGCGATCGCCGAGCTGAGCGAGCGGATCAAGGCCGGGGAGAAGGACGTCGTCCTGCTCGGTGCGACCGGCACCGGGAAGTCGGCGACCACGGCGTGGCTGATCGAGCAGGTCCAGCGCCCGACGCTGGTGATGGCGCACAACAAGACGCTCGCCGCCCAGCTCGCCACCGAGTTCCGCGAGCTGCTGCCGAACAACGCGGTCGAGTACTTCGTCTCGTACTACGACTACTACCAGCCCGAGGCGTACATCCCGCGGACCGACACCTACATCGCGAAGGACGCCGA
>CAYQFJ010000235.1:0-3458 GCA_964416715.1 uncultured Actinotalea sp.
CGAGTTGCATGATCACGACGGGGCGGAGGGGTTAGGGGTACTCGGACTCGGCGGGGGGTGGGGAGGGGGCGGGGAGCTCCTCGAGGTCGGCCAGCATGCGGGTGTTGCCCAGGGTGTTCGGCTTGACCCGCGCCAGGTCGAGGAACTCCGCGACGCCGTCGTCGTGGGAACGCAGCAGCTCGGCGTAGACCTCCTTGTCCACCGGCGTCCCGGCGATCGGGCGGAACCCGTGCCGGGTGAAGAAGTCGACCTCGAAGGTCAGGCAGAACAGCCGCCGCAGGCCGAGGCCGCGGGCGCGGTCCATCAGCACCTCCATCAGCGCACTGCCGACGCCGCGCCCGAGCCACGCCTTGTGCACCGCGAGGGTCCGGATCTCGGCGAGGTCGATCCACATCACGTGCAGCGCCCCGCAGCCGATCATCTGGCCGGTGGCGTCCTCGGCGATGACGAACTCCTGGACCGACTCGTAGTAGGCGACCAGCTCCTTGGCCAGCAGGATCCGCTCGTCGGCGTACGGCGCCACGAGGTCACTGAGCTGGGGGATGTCACGTGGTAGCGCCGGCCGGATGATGTACGGCTGCGGCGGTTGATCGTCATGGTCCACGCCACCACGCTAGGGCAACGCCCGTGCCATCATGGGTCCTTGCAACGTTGCCAAGATTCCAGCACCACCCACTCGCGACCATTGGCGGAGCCGATGAGGACGACAACACTGACCCCGCGGTCCCGTCAGGACGCACTGGACCGGTTCGACGCGTCCACCGAAGAGGACCGCGCGCTGGACGTGCTCGTCATCGGCGGCGGGGTGACGGGCGCGGGCGTCGCGCTGGATGCGGTGACCCGGGGGCTCGACATCGGGTTGGTCGAGGCGCAGGACTGGGCCGGCGGGACTTCCAGCCGGTCCTCGAAGCTGGTGCACGGCGGCCTGCGGTACTTGCAGATGCTGGACTTCCGGCTGGTCCACGAGGCACTGACCGAACGCGACCTGCTGCTCAGGCGGTTGGCGCCGCACCTGGTCCGCCCGGTGTCCTTCCTCTACCCGCTCGAGCATCGGGTGTGGCAGCGGGCGTACGTCGGTGCTGGGGTCGCGCTGTACGACGTCCTGGCGTCGCTGGCTCCCGGGCGGCGGGCCCTGCCGTGGCACCGGCACGTGAGCCGGTCGGGGATCCAGCGCCTCGTCCCGGACGTGCGCACCGACGCCGCGGTGGGGGCGATCCGGTACTGGGACGCATCGGTGGACGACGCGCGGCTGGTCACCACGCTGGTGCGCACGGCCGCGGGCTACGGGGCGCACGTGGCCAGCCGCACCCAGGTGGTCGAGCTGACCAAGGACGACACCGGCCGGGTCGACGGTGCGGTGCTGGCGGACACCGAGACCGGCCGTCGGATCACCGTGCGCGCCCGCAACGTGATCAGCGCGACGGGGGTGTGGACCGAGGAGACCGAGGCGTTGACCGGTACCGACGGCAGCCTGCGGGTGCTCGCCTCCAAGGGGGTGCACGTCGTCGTGCCGCGGGACCGCATCGACGGTGACGTGGGGATGATCCTGCAGACCGAGAAGAGCGTGCTGTTCATCATCCCGTGGTCCCGGTACTGGGTGATCGGCACCACGGACACCCCCTGGCACCAGGAGCGGCGCCACCCGGTCGCCACCGCGGCGGACATCGACTACGTCCTGGACCACGCCAACGAGGTGCTCGCGGTCCCGCTCACTCGCGACGACGTGATCGGTACCTGGGCCGGGCTGCGCCCGCTGCTGCAACCCGGGACCAAGGAGGGGACGTCGTCGGCGAAGGTCTCCCGCGAGCACACCGTCGCCTCCCCGGTCCCCGGGCTCACCGTGGTCGCCGGCGGCAAGCTCACCACCTACCGGGTCATGGCCCGCGACGCGGTCGACTTCGCCCTGGGCGACCGGGCCGAGGCGCTGTCGTCGATCACCGACCGCATCCCGCTGGCCGGGGCCGAGGGCCACGCGGTCCTGCAGCGCCAGGCCCGGCGGATCGGACGCCGCCACGGGTGGAACCGGGCGATGGTCGACCACCTGCTGCACCGGTACGGCTCGCTGCTGACCGAGCTGATCGAGCTCATCGATGACGACCCGACACTGGCCCTGCCGCTGACCGGGGCCCCGGCCTACCTGCGCGCGGAGGTCGCCTACGCAGCGGTCCACGAGGGCGTGCTGCACCTGGAGGACGTCATGGTCCACCGCACCCGGCTCACCTACGAGCAGCGCGACCGCGGGCTGGGTGCCCTCGAGGAGATCGCCGACCTCGTCGGGCAGCGGCTCGGTTGGGACGACGCGCGGCGCGCGGCCGAGACCGCCGCCTACCGCGAGCGCTGCGCCGCCGAGGAGGACGCCTCCCACCAGCCGGACGACGCCACCGCCCAGGCGGTCCGACGCCGGGCCGCGGACGTCGCGCCGATGGCGAGCCTGTCCCGATGACGGCCCGCCACGTCCTGGCCATCGACCAGGGCACCACGAGCACCCGGGCGATCCTCGTCGACCACGCCGGCCGGGTGGTCGCGACCGGGCAGAAGGAGCACCGCCAGCACCTGCCGCGTGCCGGCTGGGTCGAGCACGACCCGATGGAGATCTGGGGCACGGTCCGCGAGGTCGTCGGCCTCGCTCTGAGCCGCGCCGACCTCACTCACCGCAACATCGCCGCCGTCGGCGTGACCAACCAGCGTGAGACGGCCGTGGTGTGGGACCGCGCGACCGGGGAGCCGGTGTACCCGGCGATCGTCTGGCAGGACACCCGTACCCAGGCGACCTGCGACGAGCTCGCGGCGCTCGGCCCGAGCGATGGCCATCGGGGTGCGCCGGACGGGCTGCCCAGCGGCGTCGGCCGCTACCGGGCGCGCACCGGACTGCCCCTGGCGACGTACTTCTCCGGGCCGAAGGTGCGCTGGATCCTCGATCACGTCGACGGCGCCAGGGAGCGGGGCGAGCGGGGCGAGCTGGCCTTCGGCACTGTCGACTCCTGGCTGCTGTGGAACATGACCGGCGGCAGCGACGGCGGCATCCACGTCACCGACGTCACGAACGCCTCGCGCACGCTGCTGATGGACCTCCGCACGCTGCAGTGGGACCAGGAGATCGCCGCCGAGATGGGCGTGCCGCTCGCGATGCTGCCGGAGATCCGGTCCTCGTCGGAGGTGTACGGCGTCGGGCGGCCCGGGGGGATGGTGCCGGGGGTGCCGATCGCCGGGATCCTCGGTGACCAGCACGCGGCGATGCTCGGCCAGGCGTGCGTGCGACCCGGCGACGTCAAGAACACCTACGGCACCGGCAACTTCATGCTGCTCAACACCGGGACGGAGCCGGTGGCCTCCGAGCACGGGCTGCTGACCACGGTCTGCTACCGGCTGGGCGACCAGCCAGCTGCGTACGCGCTGGAGGGTTCGATCGCGGTCACCGGCTCGCTGGTGCAGTGGCTACGGGACAACCTCGGCATCAT
>CAYQFJ010000236.1:0-3382 GCA_964416715.1 uncultured Actinotalea sp.
CAAAGAGGTCAACATCGTCACGATCGAGGACCCGATCGAGATCCTGCACCAGGACAAGAAGGCGATGGTCTCCCAGCGCGAGGTGCACAACGACACCGAGGGCTTCGAGGTCGCGCTGCGCGCCGCGATGCGCCAGGACCCCGACGTGATCCTGGTCGGGGAGATGCGCGACACGGAGACCGTGCGGGCGGCGCTGTCCGCGGCCGAGACCGGGCACCTGGTGCTCTCGACGCTGCACACGATCGACGCCCAGGAGACGATCAACCGGATCGTCGACTTCTTCCCACCGCACGAGCAGAAGCAGGTCCGGGGCGCACTGGCCCAGCTGCTGCGCGGCATCGTCTCCCAGCGGCTGGTCCGCAAGCAGGACGGCACCGGCCGGGCCGGGGTGTTCGAGATCCTGGTCAACACCGGCCGCACCGCCGAGGCGATCGTCGACCCGTACAGCGCACCGCCGATCGAGGATCTCATCCGCGAGGGCGACTACTACAAGATGCAGACCTTCGACCAGCACCTTTTCGAGCTGATCCAGGACGGCGTCATCTCCTACGAGGACGGCTGCACCGTGGCCAGCCACCCGCAGGACCTCACCGTCGAGCTCCGCGGGGCCGGCATCATCGGCTGACCCGCACCAGGTCCTCCTCGGCCCGGGCCCACCATCCTCAACTGGAGCGTTCGGGCGGGACACGCCGGCGTGTCGCAGCAGGAGCGCTCCACACCTCGACCGAGTGCTCCACTTGCGCGACGGAACGCTCCACTTGCGCGACGGAACGCTCCACTTGTGCGACGAAACGCTCCACTTGTGCGACGAAACGCTCCACTTGAGGGTCGAATGCTCCACTTGAGGGTCGAAACGCTCCACTCCGGGGGTGGAGTGCTCGAGCCCGCGGGTCAGACGGCGTCGTCGGGCAGGCCCAGCCAGCGGTGCCAACCGGTGTGCAGGACCAGCCACGCCATGAGGCCGTAGCCGGCCTGCCCTGGGGTCCTGCCGTCACCGGCGGCCAGGTCGGCCAGCCACTGCTCGTGCTCGGCCAGCGGGGCGTACGTCTCCACGTACGGCACCCGCCGACGCCGGGCCACGTCGGCGAACGCGGCGGAGAGCTCGGCCTGGCGCTCGGGGTCGCCGTCGGCGCTCGGCGGCGGCCCGACGACGAAGGTGTGCAGCCGCCGGCCGTGCGCGACGTCCAGGATGTTCGCCAGGTTGAGCCTGCTGCGCGCCAGCGACACCCCGGCGGCCAGGTCCGCCCCGCCCAGCCCGACGACCAGGTGCTGGTCGCCGTCGGAAGCGGCACCGAACCGCAGCGCCGTCTCGGCCTCCCAGCGGGCGCTGAGCTCGGTCGTCGTCTCCTGCGGGACGGCGAGGGTCAGCACCATCGGCGCCGGCTCGAGCGGCGTCCGGGCGGCGACCCGGCCCACCCAGCCGAGGGCCTTGGGGTCTCCGACCCCCGCCACGAGCTCGTCGCCGACGACGCAGATGCGTCGCGCGGTGGTGTTCGCCAACCGGGTCCTCCGTCCGTGCAGCCTGCTGGGCAGCGTACGCGTGCCCACCGGCGAAGCCCCGCAGGCCGCCCGGTGGGTCAGGACGCGGCTCGCCGGCGCACCCGCCGACGCGGGTCAGCGCGCGAAGGCCTCGTCGATCAGGGCGGCCTGCTCGACGGCGTGCACCTTGCTGGACCCGGTCGCCGGGGAGGCCGACGCGGGCCGGGACACCCGTCGCAACGGACGGGAGAGCGCCTCGGGCAGCCGCAGCTTGACGAACGTCCACGCACCCTGGTTGGCCGGCTCCTCCTGGACCCAGAGCAGCTCGGCGTCGCCGTAGGGCTCGACCGCCTCGGCCACCGCCTCCCGGTCCAGCGGGTAGAGCTGCTCGATCCGCACGATCGCGGTGCGGGTGTCCTCGTCCTTCGCCCGCCGCGCGAGCAGGTCGTAGTAGACCTTGCCCGAGCACAGCAGCACCCGGTCGACCGAGCCGGCGGCGCCGTCGGGCAGCGTGGTGTCCGGGAGCACGGTGCGGAACGTTCCGGAGGTGAAGTCCTCCACCGCGGACGCCGCGGCCTTGAGCCGCAGCATCGACTTGGGCGTGGCGACGATCAGCGGCCGGCGCGGACGCTCGTACGCCTGACGGCGCAGCAGGTGGAAGTACGACGCCGGCGTGCTGGGCACCGCCACCGTCATGTTCTGCTCCGCGCAGAGCTGGAGGAACCGCTCGATACGGGCCGAGGAGTGGTCCGGACCCTGCCCCTCGAAGCCGTGCGGCAGCAGCATCACCACGGAGGAGCGCTGGCCCCACTTCTGCTCGGCCGAGGAGACGAACTCGTCGATGACCGTCTGGGCCCCGTTGACGAAGTCGCCGAACTGGGCCTCCCAGAGCACCAGTGCGTCCGGGCGCTCGACCGAGTACCCGTACTCGAACCCGAGCGCGGCGAACTCGGACAGCGAGGAGTCGTAGACCCAGAACTTCGCCTGGTCGCTCGACAGGTACGACAACGGCGTCCACTCGGCGCCGGTGTTGCGGTCGTGCAGCACCGCGTGCCGCTGGACGAAGGTGCCCCGGCGCGAGTCCTGGCCGGCCAGACGCACCGGTGTGCCCTCCAGCAGCAGCGAGCCGAAGGCGACGAGCTCGCCGAAGCCCCAGTCGATCTCGCCCTCGCGGGACATCTGCTCGCGCCGCTCGAGCAGCTTGGTGAGCTTGGGGTGCACGGTGAAGCCCTCGGGGGGACGCACGTGCGCCCGTCCGATCCGCTCCAGCACCTCGGGGTCGACGGCGGTCTGCCAGCCGACCATCGTGCCGGCGTCCTCGAGCTGCGACTCGGGCTTCTCCAGACCGGAGATCGGCTCGCTCGACGGCGGCGGGGTGTAGCTGGCCTCGCGGCTCTCGGTGAAGACCTGCTCCAGGCGGTCCTGGTAGTCCTGCAGCACCTGCGCCGCCTCGTCGACGGTGATGTCGCCGCGGCTGACCAGCGCCTCGGTGTACAGCTTGCGCGCGGAGCGCTTCGCCTCGATCAGGTTGTACATGAGCGGCTGGGTCATCGACGGGTCGTCGCCCTCGTTGTGGCCGCGCAGGCGGTAGCAGACCATGTCGATGATCACGTCGCGGTCGAACTGCTCGCGGTACTCGAAGGCGAGCTCGGCCACGCGCACGCACGCCTCCGGGTCGTCCCCGTTGACGTGGAAGATCGGTACCTGAAGACCCTTGGCCACGTCGGTCGCGTAGTAGGTGGACCGGGACGAGGACGGGCCGGTGGTGAAGCCCACCTGGTTGTTGACGATGACGTGCACCGTCCCGCCGGTGCGGTAGCCGCGCAGCTGGGAGAGGTTGAGGGTCTCGGTCACCACGTCCTGGCCGGCGAAGGCCGCGTCGCCGTGGATGAGCACCGGGAGC
>CAYQFJ010000237.1:0-3373 GCA_964416715.1 uncultured Actinotalea sp.
TGCCACCAGTCGACCTTCGACATGACCGACGGCGCGAAGGTGGTCTTCGGGCCGGCCAGTCGTCCCCTGCCCCAGCTGCCGATCACCGTCGACGACGAGGGCTACCTGGTGGCCCAGGACGACTTCGACGAGCCGATCGGCCCGAGCTACTGGGAGCGTCTGAAGTGAGCACCATGGAACGCACCGCGGCCGGCACGGCCGACTACCTCGACCAGCGCACCGGCATCGGCGTCGCGGTCAAGAACTTCGCCCGCAAGCTGTTCCCCGACCACTGGTCGTTCCTGCTGGGCGAGATCGCGCTGTACTCGTTCGTGGTCCTGCTCATCACCGGCGTGTTCCTCACGATGTTCTTCGTCCCGAGCATGGGTCTGATCACCTACGAAGGTCCGTTCGCGCCCATGAACGGCGTGGAGATGTCGGAGGCCTACGCGTCCACGCTCGACCTCTCCTTCGAGGTCACCGGCGGGTTGCTGATGCGGCAGATCCACCACTGGGCCGCACTGCTGTTCATGGCGTCGATCGTGACGCACATGATGCGGGTGTTCTTCACCGGTGCGTTCCGCAAGCCCCGCGAGATCAACTGGATCGTCGGCTTCACGCTGCTCATTCTCGGCCTGGCTGCCGGCTTCACCGGCTACTCGCTGCCCGACGACGTGCTCTCCGGCAACGGGCTGCGGATCACCGACGGTGTGGTCAAGTCGATCCCGATCATCGGCAGCTACATGTCGTACTTCGTCTTCGGTGGCGAGTTCCCCGGTGAGCACATCATCCCGAGACTGTTCACCCTGCACATCCTGCTGGTGCCGGCGCTGATCCTCGCCCTCATCGGGCTGCACCTGTTCTTCGTGGTGCTGCACAAGCACACCCACTACCCCGGGCCGGGCCGCACCGACCGCAACGTGGTCGGCTTCCCGCTCTTCCCGGTCTACGTGGCCAAGGCCGGCGGCTTCTTCTTCATCGTGTTCGGGTTCCTCGCCCTGATGGCGGCCACGATGACGATCAACCCGGTGTGGAACTACGGGCCCTACGACCCGTCCCCCGTGGCGGCCGGAGCCCAACCCGACTGGTACATGCTCTTCCTCGAGGGTTCGCTGCGTCTGATGCCCGGACCCGGCTGGGAGTGGGTGATCGGCGGTTACACCCTGTCGCTGAACGTGCTGATCCCCGCGGTGGTCATCCCGGGCCTGCTCTTCACGGCGCTGGCGCTCTACCCGTTCATCGAGGCCTTCGCCACGGGCGACAAGCGCGAGCACCACGTGCTGGACCGTCCCAGGAACGTGCCGGTGCGCACCGGGATCGGCGTGGGCATCCTCACGGCGTTCTTCATCCTGATCCTGGCCGGCTCGAACGACCTCATCGCGACCCACTTCCACATGTCGATCAACGACATCACGAACATCTTCCGGGTGCTCTTCCTGGTCGCGCCGTTCCTGGCCTTCTGGATCACCAAGCGGGCGTGCCTGGGCCTGCAGCGCAAGGACCGCGAGCTCGTGCTGCACGGGCACGAGACCGGTCGCATCGTCCGGTTCGCGCACGGTGAGTACATCGAGGTGCACCGTCCGCTCGACGAGCACGAGCGGTGGCTGCTGGTCCAGCAGGAGCCGCGTCGGCCGATCGAGATCGAGCCGCGGGAGGACGAGCACGGAGTGCGCCGCAAGGGCTACCGGCGGGACGCCTTCCGCGCCCGACTCTCCCGGTTCTTCTACGAGGACCGCGTCGAGCCGGTCACCCCCGCAGAGCTGGCCGCCGCGCACGCGCACGGCGAGCACGATGCCCTGCCGGGCTCCGAGTCCGGCAGCGAACCCGCGGCGATCACCTCGGGGAACGGCGAACGCGCCGCGGGCGGCGAGCCCCCGGTGCTGTCCGACGCCGCCGCGCACGACGAGCACGAACGCTGACAAGCGGCGAGAGTGGAGCACGTAAGCAGAAAGAAAGCGGTGCCGCCGCGCGCACGGCGACAGTCGTGACGGGTGCACCGCTCGCACAGATGACAGTCGCGGCCGTCGGCCGCGGCGCGACCGGAGGTGCCTAGATGGCTGACTACACCCTGCCCGACCTTCCCTACGACTACTCCGCACTCGAGCCGCACATCTCCGGGCGGATCATGGAGCTGCACCACGACAAGCACCACGCGGCCTACGTCACCGGAGCGAACACCGCGCTGACGAAGCTCGCCGAGGCGCGTGAGTCCGGCGACCTCGGTGCGGTGAACCTGCACGAGAAGAACCTCGCGTTCAACCTCGGCGGGCACATCAACCACTCCGTGTTCTGGCAGAACCTCTCCCCCGAGGGCGGCGACCGCCCGGAGGGCGAGCTGGCTGCGGCGATCGACCAGTTCTTCGGGTCGTTCGACGCGTTCCAGAAGCACTTCGCCGCCAACGCCACCGGGATCCAGGGCTCCGGGTGGTCGATCCTCGCCTGGGACTCCCTCGGCGAGAAGCTCGTCATCGTCCAGCTCTACGACCAGCAGGGCAACATCGCCCTCGGGCTGGTCCCCATCGTCGTGCTGGACATGTGGGAGCACGCCTTCTACCTGGACTACGTCAACGTCAAGGCGGACTACATCAAGGCCTGGTGGAACATCGTGAACTGGGCCGACGCCGCCGCGCGCTTCGACCGCGCCCGCACCCAGACCGCAGGCCTCATCGTCCCCTGACACCAGAGTGCAAGCGGGCCCCGCGGCAAAGCCGCGGGGCCCTTGCCGTACCCACCAGCCTGGGTGACCGCCCCCCTGGGGTTGATCATGCAATTCGCCGACGGCCGTCGGCGAATTGCATGATCAACACCATAGGGGTGGCGTCAGTGGGCGTGCTGGCCGCGGGAGAACTCGAACATCCACCCGATCAGACCGATGACGGCGGTCACCGCGCCGATCACCATGAGCCACCAGCCCAGCGCCAGGGCGAGGAAGCCGATGGCGGCCCCGCCGGCGACGACGAGCGGCCACCAGCTCCACGGAGGGAACACACCCAGCTCGCCGGCACCCTGCTCGATCTCGGCCTCCGGGTCGTCCTCCGGCCGGGCGTCGATGCGCCGTGCCACGAGCATCAGGTAGAAGCTGACCATCCCGCCCAGCCCCGCGAGCAGCAGCAGGGCGAGGGTGCCGACCGCCTCCCAGTTGCTCCACAGGCCGTAGCCCACACCAACCACCGTGAAGAACGGCACCAAGACACCGAAGACCTTGATCTCTGCCTTCATCGCTGATCACCGTCCGTGCTCGTCCCGGGCCCTGATCCGTCACGGCGCTCCTCCTCGACGATGGACGAGGAGGTCTGCTCCGGCTCGTCCGTGTGCCGCTCGAGTCGCTCCTGGGCGCTCTCGGTCTCCCCGCGCCGGTCCGGTGCGCCTCCACCAAGGCGACCGTCTCGTCCAG
>CAYQFJ010000238.1:0-3359 GCA_964416715.1 uncultured Actinotalea sp.
GGAAGAACGTGCCGTGCCGGGTCGTCTTGCCGACCTCGTCGATGTCCAGGGTCCGCACGCACTTCTGCACGCTCGTGGCGCGCTTCCACGGCGGGGTCTCGCGGCCGAGCATGTACGGGATGAACGGGACCATGCCGGCGATGGTGAACAGCGTCGACGGGTCCGGGGAGATCAGCGAGGCGCTGGGCACGACGGCGTGGTCGCGCTGGGCGAAGAAGTCGAGCCAGCGGCTGCGGATCTCGGCGGTGCGCATCGGTGTCCTCACCTCAGGTGACCGGCGGGTGCCCGGTCGGCAGACAGTCTCGGGTGGAAGTCGTCGGGGCGCCTCTCGTGGCAGCCGACGGGCTGGTCAGAAGTCGTTCAGCGGCTCGTCGAGGTCGACCCGGCCCGGTGGCCCCGCCCTGCGCCGTCCGGCGGCGTCCGGGTGCTCGGCCTCGCCCGGCCGGTCGGCGTCGCGCCGTGCGCCGGCGTCGCCCGGTCGGTCGGGCGACGCGGCGTGCCTGCCGCGTCCGAACACCACCGAGGCGTCGCCCTCCTCGGGCGTGACCAGCAGGGTGCTGACCAGCTCCTGCTCGCGCTCCCGCCGGGCGGCGCCGAACCGGCCGACTGCCTCGCGGAGCGTCGAGGACGCGCGCCGGCCGGCCTTGTCCACCTGCTCGGCCAGTCCCTCGGGGGTGTACCGGCGTGCCGCCCGGCGTACCCGGCCGACCACCAGCACCGCTCCGGTGGCGCCGACGGCGACCCAGAAGAGGCGACGCATCAGCCCCGCGACCCCCGTCGCAGCCCAGACAGCGCCTGGCGGACCCCGTAGCTGAAGGCGGCGACCTTGATCAGTGGTCCGCCGACGGTCGCCGCCACCAGCGCGGTCAGTGCCGAGACGTTCTGGCTGATCTCCGCGGCCGAGGTGGTCATCGCGTCCACCTTGACGAGCTGGGCGTTCGTCGTCGCGACGGTGGTGGCGGTCTCGTCCAGCACCGGGACGGTGTGGTCGGTGACCTCCTTGACCGCGCGACGGGTCTCGTCGAACACGCTGCCGAGCTTGATCAGCGGGAGCGCCAGGAAGCCCACGAGCGCGACGAAAGCGATCGCGGCGATCAGCCCGGCGACGTCGCCCAGAGACATGCGGTGATCCTTCCTGCAGGTGTGCTGTCCGACCCTACCCGGACGGTGATGCACGACGCCCCGCCGTCGGCCGGCGGACCGGGTCGACTGCGGGGCGTCGGTGACGCGCTACGTCACGGGTCGCGCCCAGCGGGCGCCGGGACGGATCAGCGCGAGTAGTACTCGACGACGAGCTGCACGTCGCAGGTCACCGGGACCTCGGCGCGGACCGGCTTGCGGGTGAGCACGGCGCTGAGCTTCTCGAGCTGCACGTCCAGGTACGGCGGGACGGCGGGCAGCACGTCGCGGTGCGCACCGGCGGCGGCGACCTGGAACGGCACGGTCGTCTGGCTGCGCGGCTTGACCTGGATGGTCTGCCCCGGCTTCACCCGGAACGACGGGCGGTCGACGATCTTGCCGTCGACGAGCACGTGGCGGTGCGAGACCGTCTGCCGCGCCTGCAGGATGGTCCGGGCGAACCCGGCCCGCAGCACGAGTGCGTCCAGCCGCTGCTCCAGGCTCTCGACGAGCGCCTCACCGGTCAGACCCGGCGCGGTGCGGGCCTCCTCGAACGCCCGGACGAGCTGCTTCTCGCGCAGCCCGTACTGGGCGCGAAGCCGCTGCTTCTCGCGCAGCCGGACCGCGTAGTCGGACTCGGTCCGGCGGCGGGCACGACCGTGCTCGCCGGGCGGGTAGGGGCGCTTCTCGAAGTGCTTGACGGCCTTGGGCGTGAGGGCCAGGCCCAGGGCCCGGGACAGACGCACCTGACGGCGCGCGCGAGTCACCTTGGTCATACGTGTTCATCCTGTCGTTGTCGTGGCACGACCCGCGACGGAGGATTCCGGCGGGCGTGGGACCGACCTTCGTGATGCGGCTGAGGTCCCCAGGGAGTCGCCCGACACCGGGCAACCGGACAACCCTACCCCACCAGCCCCCTCACCCCACCCCTTCCCCGCCCCCTTCCCAGCTCAAGTTTGGTCGGCCGTGGTCGTTCCGAGCGACCGTTCTCGACCATTCCTCGCGGAGGTTCGGGTCTTCGCGGAGGTTCGGGCGAGTGCTGTGCCCGTCGGTCCGCCGGGGGACGGGGACGCCGGGGCACACGGTGCTCGACGTTGGTCGGGGTTGGCCCTTGCGGCCGCGGTCGACCGAGCTTCGCGCCGCTGAGGGGACGGCAGGCCTTCACAGGACAGCCAATCGCGGGTGGTCCACATGGGTGTGGGTCCTGGCGGGAGCCCGGACGGCAAGAGCCGCGATGTTCGGGGCATGACGCATCGCCTGCCCAAGGACTGGGTCCCGGCCGTGGCCGAACGCCAGTACGGACTGTTCACGCTGGCCCAGGCCTACGCCGACGGCGCCACGTACGGCCAGGCTCGATCTCGCCGCGAGAGCGGGCGCTGGGTACGGGTCGCCGGTGACGCCTACGCCCGGGCCGACCTGCCCCGCACACCCTGGGTCCGCGCCCAGGCAGCCGGACTGACCTGGCCCGACGCCGTCGTGTGCTTCGGTTCCGCCGCCCGCGTCCACCAGCTGCCCGTGCGCGAGGACGACGCGGTCCATGTCATCGTGCCCAACCGCAGGGCCGGGCGTCGCGGGCTGATCAGTCACCGTCTGGCTCTGGACCCGGACGACGTGGTTCCCTGCGGGCTGGCGCGCGTCACCTCGCTGAACCGAACGGTGTTCGACTGCCTCGGCCGGCTCCCGGACGAGGATTCCCGCTCGTTGTTCGCCTGGACGGTCACGCGCGACCTCTTCGACGGCCCGGCCCTCGAGCGGGCCCTGGCGCGTCGACCGAACTGGTGGGGCAACGCCCGGCGTCGGCAGGCCGTGCTCGACGCCGCCGACGGCGTCCTGAGCGTCGCGGAACGGCTCTTGCACGACCTGCTGCACAGGGCGGGAATCGATGGATGGGCAGCGGATCAACCGCTGTTCGCCGGTTCCCGGTTGATAGCAAGGGCCGACATCCTGTTCCACGACGTCGGGCTCGTCCTCGAGGTCGATGGCCTCGCCGGCCACGGCCCGGCACGGTTCCAGTCGGACCGCACACGTCAGAACCGGATCGTCGCTGCCGGCTACACCGTCCTCCGCTTCACCTGGGACGACCTCACCAACCGCCCCCAGCACGTCGTTCGTCAGGTCCGCGAGCTCCTCGCCGCCCTCCGGCACCACGCTCCGGCCAGGTTCGGTCAGGATCTGCAGCTCTGAGCGACCGATCTCGACCAAACCTGGCTGCGCGCGGGGCGGGGGCGGGGGCGAGGGGC
>CAYQFJ010000239.1:0-3340 GCA_964416715.1 uncultured Actinotalea sp.
GAGGGCACGACGGCGTCGGTCCCGCCCCAGGGCGGCCGCAAGCACCCGCACCAGGAGTTCATCCAGATCGACACCACGAACGTGCTGTTCATCGTCGCCGGCGCGTTCGCCGGGCTGGACGAGATCATCACCTCGCGCGCAGGGCGCCGCGGGATCGGCTTCGGGGCCCCCTTGCACTCCGCCGACGACGTCGACGTGTTCGGCGAGGTCATGCCGGAGGACCTGCTGAAGTTCGGGCTGATCCCCGAGTTCATCGGCCGCGTGCCGGTGATCACCACCGTCTCGCCGCTGGACCAGCAGGCGCTGGTGCGCATCCTGACCGAGCCGCGCAACGCCCTGGTCAAGCAGTACCAGCGGATGTTCGAGATCGACGGGGTCGAGCTGGAGTTCGAGCCGGACGCGGTCGAGGCCGTGGCTGACCAGGCGCTGCTGCGTGGCACCGGTGCGCGCGGACTGCGGGCCATCCTCGAGGAGGTGCTCCAGCAGATCATGTTCGACGTGCCCAGCCGGGACGACGTCGCCCGCGTGGTGGTCACCCGCGAGGTCGTGCTGGAGAACGTCAACCCGACGATCGTGCCCCGCGAGCCCGCTCCGGCGAAGCGCACCCCCCGGGAGAAGTCCGCCTGACCCCAGCCCAGGGGCGGCGTCTTCTCCTCACCGCACCGGCTTGAACAGGCCGGCTGTTCGGCCCGGCGCACACCCCTGTCGACGGCGTCGTCGTCTGCGGTGGCGTAGCGTCCCACGGTGGCCCAAGGTGGACAGGGACCGACCCGTGGCAGAGCAGCGACGAATCCTGAGGTGCCCGATGAAGCTCGACTCCCTGCGACCACTCCTCGATCACCCGGGCCCGTTGACCACCGTCTGCGTGGACGTGACCCGCGCCGACGAGGCGGGGGAGCGGGAGGTGCGCAGCCGGTGGAACGCGCTGCGCCGTGAGCTGGAGCAGCAGGGCGCACCCGCACACACCGTGGATCTGATCGGCGAGCGGGTGCTGATGCCCACGCACGTCCCCGGGCCGCACGGGCGGTTCGTCGTCGCCGACGACAGCAGGGTCCTCTTCGACCGCGTGCTGGCGGACGCGCCACCACAGCAGGAGGCCGTGCACGACGGCGTCCCGACCCTGGTGCCCGCGGCCCGGGCCGAGTGCGAGGCGGTCCGCTACCTGCTGGTGGAGGTCGACCGCTCGGGTGCCGACCTCACCTGGTCCGGTACGGAGGTGGACGACGAGACGACCGACCGCGTGGAGGGCGGCCACGACGTGCTGCACAAGGTCCGCGCCGGTGGCTGGTCGCACCGGCGGATGCAGTCACGGGCACGGGACTCCTGGGAGCGCAACGCCGAGGCGGTCGCCGCCGAGCTGGACCGGGCGGTGGCCAAGCACCGTCCGGAGCTGGTGATGATCACCGGCGACGTGCGGGCGATGGCGATGATCCGCGACGAGGTCGGACGCCCTACGGCGGAGCTCATCGTCGAGGTGCCGGGCGGGTCCCGCGCCGAGGGGGTCAAGGAGGACGCGTTCGTCCGCAACGTGCACCGGACGCTCGAGGCCTACCGTGCGCGCCGCCGGGACGACGTCGTCACCCGCCTCGGGGAGGCCCTGGGCCGTGGGGAGCAGGCGGTCACCGAGCTGGCCGACGTGACCGAGGTGCTGCGCCGCGGCCAGGTGGCCGAGCTCGTGCTCGTGCAGGACGCCGCCGGCACGCTGGCCTCCCTGGAGGGGCGCACGTTGTGGGTGGGGCCCGATCCGCTCCAGGTCGCCGTGCGTCGCAGCGAGCTCGGTGCGCTGGGGGTGGACGACGGCGCCGCGCGCGAGGTGCGGGCCGGAGTCGCCCTGCTACGGGCAGCCGTCGCGCAGGACGCCGGGATCACCTTCGCCGACGAGGGGAGCCTGGACGTAGTGGACGGCGTCGGCGCACTTCTGCGCTGGCACGACCCGTCCACCCCGCACGAGAACGCCCCGAGCTACACCGCCGACGCCGGCCGCAAGGGGCGCTGAGCGGCCGGCCGGCGCTCAGCGCCGACGCTCAGGCCTTGACCTTCGGCTCCGGCTCGACCAGCACGGCGTCGCGCACCTCGACCGCGAACGGCGTCTCGGTGGAGACGAGCCCTGGGTCGACGGCGAGCGTCAGGTCCGCAGCGCGGCCCGCGGCGCGCACGTCGGGGAGGGTCGGCTCGACCAGCGATCCGTCGGCGTCGGTCACCGCGAGCGTGGCGCCGGTGATCAGCGTGCGCATCGAGACCTTCGCCTCGGACTTGACCTTGCGCAGGGCCGCGAGTGCGCGACCGGCGGCATCCAGGTGCTCGGCCCGGACGTCACCGGCCGCCCGGCGAAGCACCTCGGAGCCGGGCCAGGGCGCTCGGTGCACGGAGCCGGAACGCCACCACGACCAGACCTCCTCGGTGGCGAACGGCAGCACCGGCGCCAGCAGGCGGAGCACCGTGTCCAGCGCGAGGGCCAGCGCCGTGCGGGCCGAGACGCTCGCCGCGGGGACGTCGACCGTACCGTTTCCGTAGGCGCGGTCCTTGACCAGCTCCAGGTAGTCGTCGCAGAACGTCCAGAAGAACGTCTCGGTGAGCTCCAGTGCGCGCGTGTGGTCGTAGGACTTCAGCGCGGCGGTGGCCGCGTCCACCACGTCGGCCAGCGCCGCGAGCATGGCGCGGTCGAGGGTCTCAGTGACGTCCGCGGGATCCAGGTGGTCGGCGTCGGCGGTGCCGAAACCCAGGGCGAACTTGCTCGCGTTGAGCACCTTGATCGCCAGCCGGCGCCCGATCTTCATCTGGCCGACCTCGAAGGCCGCGTCGGTGCCCAGGCGAGCCGAGGCCGCCCAGTAGCGCACGGCGTCGGACCCGTGCTGCTCCAGCAGGCCCATCGGGGTGACCACGTTGCCCTTCGACTTGGACATCTTCTTGCGGTCCGGGTCGAGGATCCACCCGCTGATCGCCGCGTGCTGCCACGGCAGCGTGCCGTGCTCCAGGTGGGAGCGAACCACGGTGGAGAACAGCCAGGTGCGGATGATGTCCTGCCCCTGGGGGCGCAGGTCCATCGGGAACACGCGCTCGAACAGGTCGGTGTCCCGCTCCCAGCCGCCGGCGATCTGCGGCGTCAGGGACGACGTCGCCCAGGTGTCCATCACGTCGTTCTCGCCGACGAACCCGCCGGGAACCCCGCGCTGGTCGGCGTCGTAGCCGGCCGGGACGTCGCTGCTGGGGTCGACCGGCAGCACCGACTCGTCGGGCACGATGGGGTTCGTGTGGTCGATCTCGCCGTCGGCCCCGAGCGGGTACCACAGCGGGATCGGCACCCCGAAGAAGCGCTGGCGGGACACCAGCCAGTCGCCGT
>CAYQFJ010000240.1:0-3297 GCA_964416715.1 uncultured Actinotalea sp.
CCTCGAACACGCGGATGAACTCCCGGCCGATGATCTTGCGCTTGCGCTCCGGGTCGGTCACCCCCGCCAGGGCGGACAGGAACTGCTCGCGCGCGTCCACCACCTTGAGCTGGACACCGGTCGCCGCCACGAAGTCCGTCTCGACCTGCTCCGCCTCGCCCTGACGCAGCAGCCCGTGGTCCACGAACACGCAGGTGAGCTGGTCACCGACGGCCCGCTGGACGAGGGCGGCGGCGACCGCGGAGTCCACCCCGCCGGACAGCCCGCAGATCACGTGCGCGTCGCCGACCTGCTCCCGGATCCGCTCCACCTGGTCGGCGATCACGCTGCCCGCGGTCCAGGTCGGGCGCAGCCCCGCGCCGCGGTACAGGAAGTTCTCCAGCGCGTGCTGACCCAACGGCGAGTGCTTGACCTCGGGGTGCCACTGCATGCCGAACAGCCGCCGCTCCCGGTCCTCGAACGCGGCCACCGGTGCACCGGCCGACCGGGCCAGCACGGTGAACCCCTCGGGCGCCTGCTGCACGGCGTCCCCGTGGCTCATCCACACCGACTGCTCCGTGGGCGAGCCGGTCAGCAGCAGCCCGGCGTCGGGCACCTCCACGTGCGTGCCGCCGTACTCCCTCGCACCGGTCCGCGCGACGGTGCCGCCCAGCGCGCGCGCCATCGCCTGGAACCCGTAGCAGATGCCGAGCACCGGGACGCCCGCGTCGAACAGCGCCGGGTCGACGGCCGGAGCACCGTCGGCGTACACACTCGACGGACCGCCGGAGAGGATGATCGCCGCCGGGCGCTCGGCCAGCACCCGCTCGACGGGCCAGGTGTGCGGCACGATCTCGGAGTAGACGTTCGCCTCGCGCACGCGGCGGGCGATGAGCTGGGCGTACTGCGCCCCGAAGTCGACGACGAGGACGGGGCCCACCTGCGGCTGGGTGTCGGTCACGCGGGGAGTCTAGTGAGCCGCACCGGCCCGGGCGGCCGGTCGTCCGGTGCCCACCTGGGCCAGGCCGTCGGCGTGCACCCGGCGCTCGACGACGAAGCTCATCACCGGCACGACGCCGCCGAGCACCATCGCGGTCAGCCGGCCGAACCTCCAGCGCATCGTCGACCACAGGTCGATCACGGTGACCAGGTAGATCACGTAGATCCAGCCGTGCGCGTACGGGATCCACTCGATCCACCGCATGATGTCGTCCCCGGCCTGGACGACGTACTTCAGGGTCATCTCGACGCACAGGACGAGCAGCATCACGCCGGTCACCCACGCCATCACCCGGTAGCGCTTGAGCGCACCCGTCGCCTTGGTCGCCCAGTCCTTCTCCGCCACCGCTACCTCCAGCTCACCATCGCCGCCGGCCACAACTGCCCGGGGGCTCCATCCTCCCCCAGCCGGAGGAGCGTCCCGAACTCCCGTCACACCGGTAGATCGGTGGGCGCGCCGAGGAAGGTCACGCCCGGGCGCCGCATCAGCTCGGTGAAGCCGACACGGTCGTAGAAGGCTCGGGCCGAGGTGTTCGCCGTCGCCATGCCCAGGTGGACCGCCGGCACCCCGCGGTCCCGCAGCGCCGCCAGGTAGGTGCGGATCAACCGCCGCCCGAGCCCGAGCCCCTGGTGGCTCGGCAGCAGGTCGATGTGCAGGTGCGCGGGGTGGCCGGCGAGCTCCGGGTGCACGTTTCGCTCGGGGTGGTGCAGCAGGTCGACCAGGTTCTCCTCGGGCGTGGACGGCTGGTCGACCGCCGGGTACTTGTCCGCGACGGTCGGCAGCCACAGCTCCCGGTGCCGAGCCGCCCAGCGCGCCGTGTCCGCCGTGCCCAGGACGTACCCGACGACCCGCGTTCCGTCGTCGACCACGAACGCGAGCTCCGGGTCGAGCACCAGATACGGGCCGGCGAAGACGTCCGGCATCAGGTCATCGGTGGAGTACTGCCCGCGGGCGTCGTCGCCCTCGTCAGCCGTCCGGACGCACACGTCGTACACGTCGTCCCGGTCACTCGCCCGGTAGCCGCGGAGTTTCGGCGCGCTCATGCGTCCTGCTCCGGCCCGTGCTCACCGGCGTCGGCCTCCACCTCGGCACGCGCCTCGTCCCGCACCAGGCGGGCCCACACGAACACGGCGAACCCGCCGAAGATCCACCACTGCAGCGCGTAGGCGACGTTCTGCACGTTGAGCCCGCCCCCCGGCGTCTTCGGCGGGGGCAGCAGGGCGATCCCCGGGTCCTGCTGCGGGTCGATCTGCGCGAGCACCAGGTAGCCGGAGTAGATGGGCCCCTCCCAGCGGTTGACCAGCTCGGCGGAGCTGATCGCGTCCACCTGACCCGGCGGCAGCCCCGTCCCCCCGGCGCCCTCCCCGACCTGCAGGTACCCGACGACGTGGACCGCGCCGTCCGGCGCGGGTGCCAGCTCGGCCGCGGCCTCGGGGCTCTCCACCCAGCCCCGCACGACGGGCAGCACCGGCGGCTCGTCCGACCCGACGTCCACCCGCAGCGGGTCCAGCAGCAGGTATCCGGTACGGCCGTCGAGCGCGCGGCCGGCCACGAGCAACGGATCGTCCTCGAAGGTCCCGGTCACCTCGACCTTGCGCCCGACCAGCCCGCCGGGGAACGAGGTCTGCGGCGCGAGCACGTCGGTCAGCGGCTCGGGTGGTGCGTCGAGCAGCTCGGCCTGCTCCGCCCGCGCGGCCGCCTCGCCACGCAGCTCCGCGCGGTCGAGCTGCCAGATCCCGAGGCGTGCGCACACCGCCGCCGCCCCGAGCAGCAGCACGAGCAGCAGCAGCATCCGCGGCGACCGGGCGGTGCGCAGGTACGACGGCGCCCGCGTGGGTTCGAAGGGCCCGTTCCCAGGAGCACCGGGCGACGGATCACCCGGTGACGGCACATCCGGGCCTGCCGGACCCGCCGCCCGGGGCACCGCCGACGGCACGGCCGGCGAGGGCGCCGTCGTCGTCGCCTCCCACCCGTGCTCAGCCATACGGCCACGCTACCCGCCGCCCGCCACTCCTCGAGCTCGGCGAGCTCGCCCCCACCGCCGCGAACTCGGCAGTACTCGCCCAGCTCGACACCCGCAACTCACGAGTCCGGCGACGTCTGCCGAGTTCGCGGCACGGTGGTGGGGCGGGGACGGGCGGAGTGGTGCGCGGTGTGGTGGCATTGCCGGTGGGGCGCCGGTCGCCGACGGCCGAACGTCCCATGTATTGCGTCGCCGCAGGGGGCACCCTGGAAGCAGCTCCGGTCCCACGTCAGCAGGAGGAAGCATGACCACCAGCATGGCCACCCCCGCAGCCTGGCCGACCCGAGACGTCACC
>CAYQFJ010000241.1:0-3279 GCA_964416715.1 uncultured Actinotalea sp.
TGGTCGCCGACCGGGCGGCCTCGGCGTACAGGCGCGCAGCGGTCGGCAGGTCGCCGGCCCGCTCGTTCAGGTACGCCGCGGTCGCGGAGTACCGGGGGAGTGCGGGGTCCAGACCCACCAGTGCTGCCAGACCCGCCCGGGCACCGTCCGCCTCGCCCACCGCGACGACGCGGTTGAGGCGGGCGACCGGACTGTCCGTGAGTCGCAGCAGCTCGTCGTACCACTCGACGATCTGTACCCAGTCCGTCTCTTCCGAGGTCGGCGCGTCGGCGTGGAGTGCGGCGATCGCCGCCTGGGCCTGGTACTCGCCCAACCGGTCCCGAGCGAGGGCGTGCTGCAGCACCTCGACGCCCTCGGCGATCGACCGGCGGTCCCACAGCCGTCTGTCTTGCTCGTCCAGCGGGACGAGGCCGCCGTCGGGACCGGTCCGCGCCGCCCGCCGCGCGTGGTGCAGCAACATGAGTGCGAGCAGGCCCAGCACCTCGGGGTGGTCGAGCACCGAGGCGAGCTGACGGGTGAGCCGGATGGCCTCGACCGCCAGGTCCACGTCACCGGAGTAGCCCTCGTTGAAGACCAGGTAGAGCACCTTCAGCACGGTGGCGACGTCACCGGGCTGGTCCAGGGGCGCCGATGAGACGGTTCGCTTGGCCCTGCTGATCCGCTGGGCGATCGTGGGCTCGGGGACCAGGTACGCCCGGGCGATCTGGCGCGTGGTGAGCCCACCGACGGCGCGCAGGGTCAGTGCGACGGCCGACCCCGGGGCGAGGGAGGGGTGCGCGCACAGGAAGTAGAGCAGGAGCGTGTCGTCACGCTGCCGGCCGGGTCCCGGTGGCCGGTAGCGGTCGACGCGCAGCTCACGGGTCCGTCGGGAGGAGTCGGCGCGGACGGCGTCCAGTAGCTTGCGCCACGCGACCGTGACCAACCAGCCCTTCGGGTCCCGGGGCGGGTCCTCCGGCCACTTCCGCACCGCTTCGACCAACGCCTCCTGCACTGCGTCCTCCGCCGCGGCGAGGTCGGCCCCCCGGCCGACGAGGGCCCCGATCACGGCAGGCGTGAGCGTGCGGACCAGGCCCTCGTCCACCGGGCCTCAGTCCGTGGTGGCTGCGGACGGGGCGAGGAACGGTCGGACCTCGAGCCACTCGTGGATCGGCTCTCCTCCTGCACCGGGCGCGGCCGACAGCTCGCCCGCGAGCTCGTACGCCCGCTCCTGGCTGTCGACGGCGATCACCATCCACCCCGCGATGAGGTCCTTCGTCTCGGCGAACGGGCCGTCGGTCACCGGCGGACGGCCCGCGCCGTCGTAGCGGACGAACGTCCCCTCGGACGAGAGTGCCTGGCTGTCGACGTACTCACCGGTGCCCTCGAGCCGGGCCGCGAAGTCGTCCATGTACTTGATGTGCGCGGCGACCTCCTGCGGGGTCCACCGGTCCATCGGGACGTCGTTCACCGCCGCAGGCGCCCCGCGGTAGTGCTTGAGCAGCAGGTACTTGGCCATCGTCGTCTCCTTCGTGCGGTACGGCCCATCTTGACCGTCTCACCCCAGGGACGGAACCGGGCGGCGGTTCTCGACATCCCAGGACCGGCATGTCGGCGCACCGGCTTCGCGCCGACAGGGGTGCGGACCCCACTGGCACGGAACCCGTCCCGCAGCAAAGATCGTTGAGGGCGTACCGTGGACGGTACGGCGAGAAGGTGGTGGAGGTCATGGGCGACGAGCGAGCAACCGCAGGCGGACATGGCGGGCAGAGGTCCACCACGGTGGTCAGTACCGTGGAGGACTCCGGCAGGCCGTTAACCGACCTCGACCTACCGGAGCTGGAGCTCGACGAGACGATCCCGCCGCGGCCCGAGGAGGAGATCGCGGACCTGCTGCGCGCCGAACGCCGGGTCTGAGCACGCGGTCCACCGCCCGCCACAGCACCCACGGCGCGGTCCCGTACTAGCGTGTGCTCGAGGCCGCAGTTCTTGAGAGGTGCTCATGGCGGACGCACCGCACGACGCGCACAACCGCGACGACCCGGAGCGCAGGAGCGAGCCACCACCCCCGTGGCGCACGGAGGGGCTGCCGGACGAGCCGGACCGCCCCAGGCGTCCTTCCTGGAGACGTATCGGCCTGTGGCTGCTGATCTGGTGGCTGGTCTTCTTCGGGCTGACCACGCTCCAGGCGCAGCTCACCTCACCGGTGACGATCCCGTACACCGACTTCATCGCCCAGGTGGAGAGCGGCAACGTGGCCGAGGTGTTCTCGCGGGGGGATACGATCCAGGGCGCCCTGACCGAGCCCGCCCCCGTCCCGGAGAGCATCGGCGGGGACGGCGATTCCACGTTCAGCGAGTTCGCCACCGAGCGGCCGACCTTCGCCCAGGACGACCTGCTGCGTGCCCTGGCCCGCAACGACGTCGTGGTCAAGGCCACCCCGGTGGTGCAGGAACGCGGCTTCCTGGCGAACCTGCTGATCTCGCTGCTCCCGCTGATCCTGCTGGTCGCCTTCTGGGTCTGGATGTTCCGCCGGAGTCGGAAGGCCATGGCGGGCATGGGCGCCGGCGGGGGCATGTTCGGGGGGAAGAAGGCCAAGCCCGTCGACCCGGAGAAGGTACGGACGAACTTCGACGACGTCGCGGGGATCGACGAGGTCAAGGCGGAGATCAGCGAGGTCGTCGACTTCCTGCGCAACCCGGACAAGTACACCCGGCTGGGAGCCAAGGTGCCCAAGGGTGTGCTGCTCGAGGGCGGCCCGGGCACCGGCAAGACCCTCCTCGCCCGCGCGACGGCGGGGGAGGCCCAGGTCCCGTTCTTCTCGGCCAGCGCCTCGGAGTTCATCGAGATGATCGTCGGCGTCGGGGCGCAGCGTGTGCGGGACCTGTTCGAGGAGGCGCGCAAGGTCGCCCCGTCGATCATCTTCATCGACGAGATCGACACCATCGGACGTTCCCGGGCCGGGCCTCGCGCGATGGGCGGGAGCGACGAGCGCGAGCAGACGCTGAACCAGATCCTCACCGAGATGGACGGCTTCGACGGGTCCGAGGGCGTCGTGGTGATCGCAGCCACCAACCGGGTGGACGTGCTCGACGACGCGCTGACCCGGGCGGGCCGGTTCGACCGGAAGATCACCGTCTCGGCGCCCGACCAGGTGGGCCGGGAGGAGATCCTCGAGGTGCACACCCGTGGCAAGCCGCTGGGCGCCGACGTCGACCTCGGTCAGGTCGCGCGGACCACGCCGGGCATGACGGGCGCCGACCTGGCGAACCTCGCCAACGAGGCCGCCCTGCTCGCGGCGAG
>CAYQFJ010000242.1:0-3168 GCA_964416715.1 uncultured Actinotalea sp.
TCGTGACCGCTGCATCCGCGGTCGAGGCCGAGATCACGCACATGCAGCTGCACTCCTCGAACGTCGGCGGCTCCTGGGGCACCGGCGCCGTCGGTGACCGCGTGGCCGTGTCCGGGACTGTGGACGCCGACGGCGACATCACCTGGTCCGACGTGGCGTTCACCGGCCTCGGCGCGTCTCAGGCGATCGGCGGCGTGTCCTACTGGACTGCTGGCACTGGTGGCGAGAACCGGGGTGGCGCGGCGGTCACCGGGGATGCCACGGCGAACGCGGCCGGGGAGTACACCCTGACCTCGGTGACCGAGTCGCAGACCTCCAGCTGACCCGATGGTCACGGCCGATTTCGAGGACGGCACCCTCGCGCCTCTCGCCAGCATCGCCGGCACATGGTCGGTCGCGGGTGGGGTGTGCGAGGTGGGTGCCGCCGGGATGCCCCGCTCGGTCGCACGGGCGGATGTGGGCGGGGTGGATCAGTCCTCACAGATCACCCTCGCATCGATCCCGACCGACTCCTACACCGACATCGGCCCCGCCGTCCGCGTAGACGCCACCGGCGAGCACTTCTACGCCGCATATGTCGGCCGCACCGGCAACGATTATTTCTACAGCCTGGTGGCCTACGACATGGGCGATGAGGTCGAGCTGATCAGGCAGCGGCCCGCGCTCGTCGCCCCGTCCGTGGGCGATGTGATACGGCTGGAGGTGGTCGGCTCCGACCTGACCCTGTACCGCAATAGCTCTCAGGTCCTGACAGCCACGGACACCACGCTCGCGACCGGCACCTACGCGGGCATCACGGGCTGGCGACTGACCACCAGCGCCGCGCTGGACATCCAGATCGCGGACTGGACCGGTGAGAGCCTGGGCGCCCCCTCGGCCGGTGAGGGTGCGGCATCCGGTCAGACCGTCTGGACCGGTACCGCTGCCGGCGCCGCGCCCGACGTGGACGCGCCCGACACCCCGACCGGCCTGCACGTCACCGCACACACCGCCTCCGCCATCACCCTCGCGTGGAATCCGGTGGTCGATGCGGACTCCTACACGATCCAGCGGGAGCGGTGGACCGGGACAGGAGTGCCGCAGTGACCGACGCGACGATCACCCAGCGCGGCACCCTGACCATGACCCAGCACCCCACCTGGTGGGACGGGCAGCGCGGCCCGAACAGCAGCGAGATCTACTACACGATCATCACCTCCCACGGCGAGCACATCTACCTCGCCGAGAACACCTGGAACCCCGAGGGCGGCAAGGGTGACGGCGTGCTCACCGGACGAGTGGCGAAGATCCGCAAGTCCGATCACGTCGAGGTCGGCTCCGCTGGGCTGGGCGTGCAGGCATGGGACGGGGAGCCGGGACACACCCCCGCCTCCGTCGGCGTCTCCGGCGCCGGGACCGTGCTGGCTCGACGCGGCGGTCACACCTACCCGCTGGACGCCTACGTGGCCACCGGTGGCGACCTGTCCACCGCCGCAGCACTGGCGAACCCGGCCGGGGCCGACACCCGCGCCGACTACCGGAAGATGTACCGCTCCCCCGATGGCACCCTGTACCTGAACGTGCGCGGCAACACCAACCAGGGCGCGCTCTACCGGTGGGACGAGCAGAGCGCGGCGCTGGTGCCGGTCGGGAACTTGCCGCTCGTGGACCAGGGCACCGATGGGTGCGCGCTCGTCCGCCTCGCCTGGTCCCCCGACGGTGCCACCATGTACGCCGTCGCCGAGCGCTCCACCGGCTATTTCGCCTGGCCCTACCGCGACGTGGGCGTCATGCAGTCCTCGGACGACGGGGCCACCTGGAAGGACCTGGACGGCGCGAGCATCACCCTCCCTGCGGACTGGTCTGAGACCTCCACCGTGTGGGGCTCGTCCACCGGCAACATCTCCAACTCCACCATCGTCGCCACCGCCACCGGGCCCGTCGTCGTCGGTGCCTGGAAGAACGCCACCGAGGGTGACGCGTACATGTCTCTGTGGGTCGGCGTCTGGAACGGCGCCGCCTGGGACCAGGTGCGACTCCTTCGGCACGCGGACCCGATACCCGAGACACCGGGCCAGGCATACCCGCCCTACCGGGTCAATCACGACACCACCTACCATGACGGCAAGGTGTATGTGGTGGTCCGTGACCCCGGCGAGAACGATCTGTGCCTGTACGTCGCCGACGCCACCGACCTGACCACCTGGGACCGGTGGGTGCTCGACACCACCGGCGACTTCCACGGCGCTCAGTTTGACCAGCACGCCCTGGCCGATGACGGGCTGATCCGCATCTACCCGGTGGCGATCTACGAGGACCCGTCGGGGTATGTGGCATCGAACCCGCAGCAGTCGAAGATTTGGGAGGTCGCCGTGCCGGACGACTGGTCCGAGCTGACCACCACCGCCGACATCACGGCCACCACCCACACCGACGAGGACCTGGACGCCGCGTCCTGGTACCGGTATCGCGTCGCCACCATGGATGGCGGGATCAGCTCGCCGTGGTCGGCATGGGTGCAGGTCGCACCCATCCCCACCGGCACCGCCACAGGCTCGACCTCATGGGCCGGGGCCGCAACGGGTACCGCCCCGGCTCTACCTGAGCGTCACGGCACCGCCACCGGCAACACTGCATGGACCGGCGCCGCCGACGGACGCCGTGCGGCACACGGCAGCGCCTCCGGCCATACCGAATGGGCAGGTGCAGCAACCGGCCGGCGAGACCCGCGCGCCACCGCAACAGGGACCACCGCCTGGACCGGCACCGCAAGCGGAACCGCACCCGACCTGGACCACCGCACCGGGCACGCCGCGGGCGCCACCGCCTGGACCGGCACCGCGACCGGACGCATGCACCCCAAGGCCACCGCGGCGGGCGCGGTCGCGTGGACGGGTTCGGCTACCGGGCGCGCTCCTGCCGTGGACCAGCGCACCGGCACAGCATCCGGCAGCACCGCATGGGCGGGCAGTGCTCACGGCCGCCGCGACCCCCTCGCCACGGCGACAGGCACCGTGCACTGGACCGGCACCGCGCACGGTACCACGACCCGCGCAGGCCAGGCCGCGGGCTTCGTCGCATGGACCGGAACAGCCACCGGCTCCGGCAGCGACACCCGCGACATCGCTCTAGAGCTCGGCCCGCTCCACACCCGCGGCCCCGAGTTCGGCCCCCTGCGTGCCCGCCCGT
>CAYQFJ010000243.1:0-3103 GCA_964416715.1 uncultured Actinotalea sp.
CCATGAGTCAGTCCTGGCCCTGCTCGACCAGGCGCTTGGCCCGCTCGATGGCCAGCTCGGCGACGGTGGTGTGGTCCTCCGCGGGACGGTCGAAGGTCGAGGCGATGACCTCGCCCTTGACCGTGCGCTGCATGTCCGTCACCTCTTCGGGCCGCTCGTCGACGAGCACGACCATGAGGTGGACCTCGGGGTTGTTCGTGGTGATCGCGTTCGCGATCGCCTGCAGGACCAGCGTCTTGCCGGCCTTCGGCGGCGAGACGATCAGCCCGCGCTGGCCCTTGCCGATCGGCGCCACCAGGTCGATGACCCTCGTGGTCAGCACGTTCGGCTCGGTCTCCAGGCGGAGCCGCTCCTGCGGGTACAGCGGGGTGAGCTTGCCGAAGTCCGGACGGCTCTTCGACTCCTCGGGGGCCATCCCGTTGATCGAGTCCAGCCGGACCAGCGCGTTCACCTTCGCGCCCCGGCCCTGCGGCTGCTCACCCTCGCGCGGCTGGCGCACGGCACCGACGATCGCGTCGCCCTTGCGCATGCCGTTCTTCTTGACCTGGTTCATCGAGACGTACACGTCGCTGTCCCCCGGCAGGTAGCCCGAGGTCCGCACGAACGCGTAGTTGTCCTTGATGTCGAGGATGCCGGCGACCGGCAGCAGGACGTCGTCCTCGCTGATCTCGACGTCCTCGTACCCCGCCAGGTCGTTGGGACGGCCGCGTCGCTTGTTGCGGTCACGGTCGCGGTAGCGACCCCGACGACGTCGTCCGCCGCCACCCTGGTCGTCGTCGTCCTGGCGGCCCTGCTGACCACCCTGGCGACCCTGGTTGCGGTTCCCCTGCTGGTTGCGCTGACCGTGCTGAGCCTGCTGACCGTCCTGGTCGCGGCCCTGCCCGCCGTTGCTCCTGCTCTCCCGGGAGCCGCCGTCGGCGTCGTCCCCGTCCGGCGAGCCGTCCCGACCTTCCTCGTCACGCTCGGTGTGGCGCGGTCGGCGGCCGTCGACCGTCACCGAGCGGGCCGCCTCGGCGGCCCGGGCCGCGCGCTCGTCGGGGCTCTCTCCACCGGAGCGGTCGGCGCCCTGGCGGCCGTTGCGATCACCGTTGCGACGGTCGGAGGCCCCGGGACGCTCCTGGCCCCGACCCTCACGGCGCTCGTCCCGGCCGTCGGCGCCGTCCCGCTCGGACGCGTCCTGCTTCGGCGCAGACTCCTGCGACTCCGTGCGGTGGCCGTCCCCGGGTGCCGTCCGCGTGGTGGGCGCGGTGTCCTTGGGCGCGGTGTCCTTGGGCGCAGCGTCCTTCGCGGTGTCCTTGCCCGCGGCGCCACGTGACCCCGAGGAGTCCGCAGAACCCGCACGGTGCTCGCGGATCGCGGTCACCAGGTCACCCTTGCGCATCGTGGAGGTCCGCGGGACACCGAGCTCGGCGGCCAACGCCTGGAGCTCGGGCAGCCGCAGCGTCGACAGCGCGCCGCTGCGGGTGGTGCCGCCCCGACCCGCTGCAGCGTCGCCAGCGGTGTCCGTGGCTGCTTCGATGGTCTCTGACACGAAGGATCCTTCCCCCTCGTCGGCGGTCTGCTGAGAATGGGACCGCATGGAAAAGACACCCGGGCCGCACCCGGGTCGTTGTAGAACCACCAGGGGTCAAACCCTCGTCTGGTGGAGTCCCCTCCGATCGGTGGCATCTGCGTAGCACGCGCCGACGCGTATTCCACTCTGGGGTACCGGGGAGATACCACACGATATCACTGCGAGCAGGCCGCTGGCTCCCTCCGTACCGGGTGATCCGTCACACCCGCTCGGCCCGGGCGCCGTGCACGTCGATCGGCACCTCCAGGACGCGCCAGCCCGACGGCGTGACCCCGTCCTCGTCCGGTCGGCCGAGCAGCTCGGTGCGCACCTGGGCCCCCTGTACGGCGTCCTGCACGCGCTCCAGGACCAGGACCGCCGGGCCCGCGCCGGAGACGACCGCGGCCTGACCGGCCTCGCGCAGACCACGCAGCAGGTCCCACGTCTCGGGCATGACCGCTGCGCGGTACTCCTGGTGCAGCCTCTCCTCGGTCGCGTCCCACAGCAGCTCCGGGCGGTGGCACAGCGCCTGCACGAGCATCGCGGCCCGCCCCGCGGTGTACGCCGCGTCGGCGTGCGGGACGGTCTCCGGCAGGACGCCGCGGGCCGTCCGGGTCGGGACCGGGACGGCCGGGACCAGCACGACCGGCTCGATGTCGCCGTGCACCGGCAGCTCGGTGGCGTGCGGGCCGTCGTCGGCGGTCCAGGCGACGGTCGCCCCGCCGAGGATCGCCGGGGCGGCGTTGTCCGGGTGCCCCTCGAAGGCCGAGGCCAGTCGGAACGCCCGGGTGTTGTCCAACAGCTCGGGCTCGCCGATGAGCATCCGCACGGCCAGGATCCCCGCGACGACGGCGGCGGCGGACGACCCCAGGCCGCGTCCGTGCGGGATCCGGTTGACGCAGCTCAGGTGCAACCCGACCTGGGGCGCTCCGACGTCGTCGAGCGTCGCCCGGATGGCCCGGACGATCAGGTGGTCCTCGCCGTCGGGCAGGTCGCCGCTGCCGTGCCCGGAGACCTCGACGGTCACGTCCGCGCTCCCGAGCGCCTTGACCTCGATCTCGTCGTACAGGCCGAGCGCGAGGCCGACCGCGTCGAACCCCGGGCCGAGGTTGGCGCTCGTCGCGGGGACCCGGACCCGGACGTGGTCGCTGCCCAGTCGCATCGTCGTCGCCTCAGTCCAGCCCGAGGGCGTCGGCGATCGACATCGGGTCGGCGGTCACCCGGACGGGTTCGACGTCCGAGCCGTCCGGACCGCGCAGCGCCCACTGGGCGTCCTTCAGGCCGTGGCCGGTCACCGTGATGGTGATCCGGGCACCGGCCGGCACCCGGCCCCGCTCGGCGAGCATCAGCAGCCCGGCCACCCCCGCGGCGGAGGCCGGCTCGACGAACACCCCGACCCGGGAGGACAGCAGCCGGTGCGCGGCGAGGATCTGCTCGTCGGTCACCGCCTCGATCAGGCCACCGGACTCGTCCCTCGCCGCGACGGCCTGGTCCCACGACGCCGGGTTGCCGATCCGGATCGCGGTGGCGATGGTGTCGGGATCGTCGATC
>CAYQFJ010000244.1:0-3098 GCA_964416715.1 uncultured Actinotalea sp.
GCGTCTGGGTGGTGTGGATCGGTATGCGACGGCGGTGGCTCTGGGGCGGGAGGCGTTCCCGTCGGGGTCCGAGGTGGTTCTGGTGGCGGGGGCGCCGGAGTCGGTCATCGATGGGTTGGTGGCGGCGCCGTTCGCGTATTCGCGTGGTGCTCCGTTGTTGCTGGCGGCCCGTGATGGGCTGCCGAAGCCGACCAGGGATGAGCTGGTGCGTCGGGGGCCGTCGACGGTGTGGTTGGTCGGTGGTGCGGGGGTGCTGGGTCCGAAGCTGGTGGCGGAGCTGAAGGCGATGGGGATCGCTGTCAAGCGGGTGGCGGGTGATGACCGGTTCGAGACGGCGGCGCGGGTGGCGCGGGAGATGGGTGCGGCATCGGGGCGTGTGGTGTTCGCCTCGGGTGCGTCGGCGAACGTGATCGACTCGGCGGCGGTGGGGGGTGTGGCGGCGGCGACGGGGCGTCCGATCCTGTTGACGTTGCGGGACTCGGTGCCGAAGGCGACGTTGGACGCGGTCAAGGGTATGGGGGTCAAGCAGGGGTACCTGATCGGTGGTGGGGGTGCGGTCAGTCAGAAGGCTCGGGGGTTCATCACGGATCTGGGGGTCAGTACGACGCGGTTGGGTGGTGATGATCGGTACGAGACGGCGGCGGCGGTGGCGACCGCGTTCGCCCCGACGGTCGGCGCCACCTCAGTGACCGTGGCGGCCGCGGCCGACCGGAACGTGATCGACGCCCTCGCCGCGGGCACGCTCGCTCAGGTGACGTTGCTCAGTGACCGCAGTACGGTCCAGCCGTCGGTCGTCGCCTTCCTTGGCGACGCCGAGCCCGGGACCTTGATGCTCGCCGGTGGTGCAGGCGTCATCACTCCCGCTGCCGTGGCCGTGCTGGACGGGGCCCGTCGGTGAGAGGCCGGGCGTCGTCAGGCGCAGCGGGGGCTGCAGGACGCTCGACACGGGCCGTCAAGTCGTGGCGCAGGGTTCGGTCGACCTTGGTTGTGCTCGTGGCCGTCGTCGTCGGTGCGGGCGGGATCCCGGGCCCCACCGCCCAGGCCGCGGCCGTCCCGGAGTCGTTCCTGTTCTCCGGGTCCGGCTGGGGGCACGGGATCGGCATGTCGCAGTACGGGGCCTACGGGCAGGCGCTGGAGGGACGCTCCGCGGTCAAGATCCTCGAGCACTACTACAACCCCGCGAAGGTCACCCGAACGACGAACGATCCGACCATCGACGTCCAGGTGCTCAACTCGCGGTCCAGCGTCAAGATCACCGCCCAGGGCGGTCGGCTCGTCATGATCCACGGACGTACCGAGATCCCGGCGGACGAGGTGACCTTCACGGTCAAGAACGGCGAGATCGTCGGCACCGTCGGCGCGAAGGACTATGCGATCGACACCGCCCTCGTGCTGAGATGGACGGGTTCCTACGACGTGCCCAGTGGTGCGACGGCGACGACGACAACGGTGCCGTACGCGCACGCGGACTCCGGCGCCGTCCGGTACCGGCACGGCGAGCTGCGTGTCGGGGTGCTCAACGGCCGGCCCAACGTCGTCAATCGGGTGCGGATGAACACCCACTACCTCTACGGCCTGGCCGAGATGCCGTCGTCGTGGCCGGCCGCCGCGCTGCAGTCCCAGGCCATCGCGGGGCGGACGTACGCGCTGCGCAAGGTGAACGACGGAATCCGAACGACCTGTGGCTGCCACGTCACCGACGAGACCACCGACCAAAAGTTCACAGCCTGGAACAAGGAGAACGAGACCACCTACGGTCCGCGCTGGAGGGCTGCTGTGGACGCGACGATCTCCTCGTCGGGCGCCCAGGTGATCACCCACAGTGGTGCGCTGATCCAGGCCTACTACTCCTCCTCGACCGGGGGCATGACCAGCAACAACGAGGATGTCTGGGGCGGGACCGCGCTGCCCTACCTACGCACCAGGGACGACCATTGGAGCCAGACCAGTGCCAACCCCCGCGCGAACTGGACCGCGACCAAGACGCAGGCACAGGTCGCCTCGATCTTCGGGCTCCCGGACGTCGCCCGTCTCCAGGTCACGAAGCGGGCGTCCAGCGGTGCAGTCATGCAGGTGCGAGCCACCAGCTCCACGGGTACGAGGAAGAACCTGGTCAGCTCGGCGCGGTCGGACTCCGTCCGTACCGCGCTGGGGCTGAACTCGGCGTACTTCAGCATCGGCAAACGAGCCGCCGTCGAGAGGTTCGGCGGGGCTGACAGGTACGAGACGGCGGTGGCTCTGGGGCGGGAGGCGTTCCCGTCGGGGTCCGAGGTGGTTCTGGTGGCGGGGGCGCCGGAGTCGGTCATCGATGGGTTGGTGGCGGCGCCGTTCGCGTATTCGCGTGGTGCTCCGTTGTTGCTGGCGGCCCGTGATGGGCTGCCGAAGCCGACCAGGGATGAGCTGGTGCGTCGGGGGCCGTCGACGGTGTGGTTGGTCGGTGGTGCGGGGGTGCTGGGTCCGAAGCTGGTGGCGGAGCTGAAGGCGATGGGGATCGCTGTCAAGCGGGTGGCGGGTGATGACCGGTTCGAGACGGCGGCGCGGGTGGCGCGGGAGATGGGTGCGGCATCGGGGCGTGTGGTGTTCGCCTCGGGTGCGTCGGCGAACGTGATCGACTCGGCGGCGGTGGGGGGTGTGGCGGCGGCGACGGGGCGTCCGATCCTGTTGACGTTGCGGGACTCGGTGCCGAAGGCGACGTTGGACGCGGTCAAGGGTATGGGGGTCAAGCAGGGGTACCTGATCGGTGGTGGGGGTGCGGTCAGTCAGAAGGCTCGGGGGTTCATCACGGATCTGGGGGTCAGTACGACGCGGTTGGGTGGTGATGATCGGTACGAGACGGCGGCGGCGGTGGCGACCGCGTTCGCCCCGACGGTCGGCGCCACGACGGTCCTGCTTGCCGGGGCTACGGACCGGGCCATGGTCGACGCTCTCACCGGTGGGGTCCTCGGGAACGTCACCCTGTTGACCAACCGTCAGGTGCAGCCGGTGGTCGGCGAATGGTTCGCGTCGCACGACGTCAACCTGATCCGGGTCGCGGGCGGCACCGGTTCTGTGCCCACCGCCGTCGTGGAGGCGCTTCGGGTGCGCTGATCCCCTACCCC
>CAYQFJ010000245.1:0-3085 GCA_964416715.1 uncultured Actinotalea sp.
AGCTCGCCGACGCGCTGCGCCTTTGCCGTCTTGTCGCCGTCCAGCGCGCGCAGGTCCGCCTCGAGGGTGGACGCGGACGCGAGGGTGCGGCCGACGGAGTCGTCGACCACCTGGGCAACCATGTGCCGGCTGGACCGGGTCACCACCAGGCGCGGACGAGCAGCCGTACCGACGACCTTCTTGCGCAGTCGACGGTGGCGACGCACGCGGGCAACCGTCTTGCCCTTGCCACGGATGGAGAGAGCCACGTTACTTACCAGCCTTTCCGGCCTTGCGGCGGACGGTCTCGCCCGCGTAGCGCACGCCCTTGCCCTTGTACGGCTCGGGCTTGCGGATCTTGCGGATGTTGGCCGCGACCTCGCCGACCTGCTGCTTGTCGATGCCGCTGACCGAGAACTTCGTCGGGCTCTCGACCGCGAAGCTGATGCCGTCGGGGGCGGCGACCGTCACGGGGTGGCTGAAGCCGAGCGCGAACTCGAGCGTCGAGCCCTTGGCGACCACGCGGTACCCGGTACCGACGATCTCCAGCTTCTTCTCGTAGCCCTCGGTGACGCCGGTGACCAGGTTGGCCAGCAGCGTGCGGGTGAGCCCGTGCAGCGAGCGCGAGTCGCGCTCGTCGTCGGGGCGGGTCACCGTCAGAGCGCCCGCGTCGTCCCGGGCCACCTGGATGGGCGACGGGACGGTGTGCGTCAGGGTGCCCTTGGGGCCCTTGACGGTCACCACGGCGCCGTCGATCGTGACGTCCACGCCGGACGGGACCGGGACGGGGACCTTGCCGATTCGAGACATGGGTGCTCCTCTCGGTCTCTCGTTACCAGACGTAGGCGAGGACTTCCCCACCCACGCCCTTCTGTCCGGCCTGCTTGTCGGTGAGCAGGCCCGACGACGTGGACAGGATCGCCACGCCCAGGCCGCCCAGCACGCGCGGCAGGTTGGTCGACTTCGCGTACACCCGCAGGCCGGGCTTGGAGACCCGGCGCACGCCGGCGAGCGAGCGCTCGCGGTGCGGGCCGTACTTCAGCTCGATCGTCAGGTTCTTGCCCACCGGCGCGTCCTGGACGGACCAGCCGGCGATGTAGCCCTCGGCCTGGAGGATCTCGGCGATGTGGGACTTCAGCTTCGAGTACGGCATCGTCACGCTGTCGTGGTACGCCGAGTTCGCGTTGCGCAGACGTGTCAGCATGTCTGCGATCGGATCGGTCATCGTCATCGGGCTCGTGCCCTTCCTCGCCGCGGTATCCGTGGAGCGTGGTGCCCACGGACCAGCGGCGTAGTCGTTACCAGCTGCTCTTGGTCACACCGGGAAGCTCGCCGCGGTGCGCCATCTGGCGCAGGCAGATGCGGCAGAGCCCGAACTTGCGGTACACCGAACGCGGGCGTCCGCAGCGCTGGCAGCGGCTGTAGCCGCGCACGGCGAACTTCGGCTTGCGCTCCGCCTTGTTGATCAGGGCAGTCTTCGCCATCTCAGTTCTCCTTGAACGGGAAGCCCAGACGACGCAGCAGCGAACGGCCCTCGTCGTCGGTGGTGGCGGAGGTCACCACGGTGATGTCCATGCCGCGCACCCGGTCGATGCGGTCGGGGTCGATCTCGTGGAACATCAGCTGCTCCGTCAGACCGAACGTGTAGTTGCCGTGCCCGTCGAACTGCTTGGGCGACAGCCCGCGGAAGTCGCGGATGCGCGGGAGGGCCAGCGAGACCAGTCGGTCGGTGAACTCCCACATGCGGTCCCCGCGCAAGGTGGCGTGGGCACCGATCGGCATGCCGTCGCGCAGCTTGAACTGCGCGATGGACTTGCGGGCCCGGGTCACCTGCGGCTTCTGGCCGGTGATCAGGCTCAGGTCGCGGATCGCGCCGTCGATGAGCTTGGAGTCCCGGGCCGCCTCGCCGACGCCCATGTTCACCACGATCTTGACCAGCCGTGCGACCTGGTTGACGTTGGCGTGGCCGAACTCCTCGCGCAGCGCCGGAGCGACCTCCTCGGCGTAGCGCGCCTTCAGCCGCGGGACGACCCGCTCGGACGTCTCTGCCGTCATGCTGTCCACACTCATCAGATGTCCTTACCGGAGCGCTTGGCGACCCGGACGCGCGTGTCACGCATCCGGCCGTCGCGCTCGACCTGCTCGATCCGGTACCCGACCCGGGTGCCCTTCTTGGTCTCCGGGTCCACCAGCATCACGTTGCTCACGTGGATCGGGGCCTCGATGGTCTCGATGCCGCCGGTCCGGGTGCCGCGTGCCGACTGACCGGGCTTGACGTGCTTGGTCGCCCGCTGGACGCCCTCGACGATGAGCCGGTCGGAGTCCTTCAGGACGCTCAGCACGCGCCCCTGCTTGCCCTTGTCCCGGCCGGCGATGACGACGACGAGGTCGCCCTTCTTGATCTTCGCCATGGTCAGATCACCTCCGGAGCCAGCGAGATGATCTTCATGAACTTCTTGTCCCGGAGCTCACGCCCGACCGGACCGAAGATGCGCGTCCCGCGGGGCTCGCCGTCGGACCTGAGGATCACCGCGGCGTTCTCGTCGAACTTGATGTACGAGCCGTCCGGCCGACGGCGCTCCTTGCGGGTGCGCACGATGACCGCCCGGACGATCTCGCCCTTCTTGACGTTGCCGCCGGGGATGGCGTCCTTGACGGTCGCGACGATGACGTCGCCGATACCGGCGTAACGACGGCCGGAACCGCCGAGCACACGGACGCAGAGCACCTGCTTGGCTCCCGTGTTGTCGGCGACCTTGAGCCGCGACTCCTGCTGGATCATCTACCTACTCCTGTCGTCTGCCGGTTCTCGCCGTGCCGGCGAGCCTGGCCGAACGGATGTTCGTGGTCGGAAAGGACGAGCTACTTCGCCTTCTCCAGGATCTCCACCACACGCCAGCGCTTGGTCGCCGACAGCGGACGGGTCTCCATGATCAGGACGAGGTCGCCCGCGCCGGCCGCGTTGGCCTCGTCGTGCGCCTTGACCTTGCTGCTGCGTCGCAGGACCTTGCCGTAGAGCGGGTGCTTGACCCGGTCCTCGACCTCGACCACGACGGTCTTGTCCATCTTGTCGCTGACGACGTAGCCGCGGCGCGACTTGCGGTAC
>CAYQFJ010000246.1:0-3063 GCA_964416715.1 uncultured Actinotalea sp.
CGTCGTGGACGCGCTGCAGGACGACGGGCACGTGGTCGCCATGACCGGCGACGGCGTGAACGACGCGCCCGCGCTGAGGTCCGCGGACATCGGCGTCGCCATGGGGGTCACCGGCACGCAGGTCACCCGGGACGCCGCGGAGATGATCCTCGCCGACGACAACTTCGCCACGATCGTCGAAGCCGTGCGCGAGGGGCGAGGCATCTTCGCGAACATCAAGAAGTTCCTGCGGTACCTGCTGTCCTCGAACATGGGCGAGGTCCTGACGATCTTCCTCGGCGTGCTCGGCGCCGGCGTGCTGGGGCTGAGCGGCCACGGCGAGGCGGTGGTGGCCCCGCTGCTGGCGGTGCAGATCCTGTGGATCAACCTGCTGACCGACACCGCCCCGGCGCTCGCGATGGGGGTCGACCCGCAGACCGACGACGTCATGGCTCGCCCGCCGCGTCGTCTGACGGACCGGGTGATCGACGGTCACATGTGGGCCGGTGTGCTGCAGATCGGCCTGGTCATGGCCGTGGTCACGCTGGCGACGATCGACCTCTACCTTCCCGGCGGGTTCTGGGAGGGCTCGGAGGACCTGACGACGGCGCGGACCGCGGGCTTCACGGTTCTGGTGCTGGCGCAGCTCTTCAACGCCCTGAACTCACGCTCGGAGACGACGTCGGCCTTCCGCGGCCTGTTCGCCAACCGCTGGCTGTACGCGGCGATCACCCTGTCGCTCGTGCTCCAGGTCGCGGTCGTGCACGTGCCGTTCCTGCAGCGAGCCTTCGGCACCGCCGCGCTGGGTGCCGACCAGTGGTCGCTGTGCGCCGTGCTGGCGAGTGCCGTCCTCTGGTACGACGAGCTGCGCAAGATCGCGCTGCGTGCGTGGCTGAAGCGCCGCGACCCTCAGCGCGGTTCGAGGCGGACGAACGGGATGCGCTCGCCGACGGCGCGGTAGTCCTCGACGCTGCCGTCGACCTCGAAGCCCATGAATGCGCTGAGGCGGCGTGCCGCGCGCGGGTGCTGCGGGGCGTAGCGCGCCATGAGCCGTGCTCCCTCGTCGCTGCTGAGCGGCCGGGCGACGCCGTCGTACCCGTGCCGTCCGACCTGGAACGTGACCTCGGGGTTCGCCAGCACGTTGCGGTACCAGTCGGCCTGCGGCCCGAACCCGGAGGCGACGCTCACCGCACCCGTCGTGCGGTCTCGTTCGACGACCTCCAGCACGACCTGTCGCGGCTCCCCCGAGACGCGGCCGGTGTGCACCAGGAGCACGAATCGTCCGCCGAGCAGCCACCCGAGTCGCCATCGGTAGAACTTGATCGGCAGCCGGAACGCCCACCTCTGCCACCCCGTCGGCCGCTGCGGCCGTCCCAGATCCCGCACCCGTCATCCCTACCACCCGCCGCACGAGTCCCGCGAGGGCGGTTCCGCCCGCGCCTCCGGAGCGCCTCGCCTCGAGTGGAAGATCCGGCACGGGATTCGTTCCGGATCTTCCACCTTTGCGGATGGTGCGGGGGGGTCCGCTGACGGGATCGGGTGGGGGCGGGGTGGGCGTGGGAGGGCTGTGGATGCCGTGTCGTCCATAGGGCGGAGGGTCCTTTTCCCGACGGGTGTGGTTGGAGCGCCAGGGTCCGGGCATGCCACTTCAGCACGACGCCGTCCGGCAGCTGCTCGCGCGACAGGACCAGGTCGTGGCCCGCGCCCAGCTGATCGCGCTCGGCGCGACCGGCCCGTGGGTGTCACGGCGAGCGTCGAGCGGACGCTGGCAGCGCATGTTCCCCGGTGTGTACCTCGCTCACTCGGGACCTGTGAGCTGGCGGGCCCGGGCCCATGCTGCCGTCCTATACGCGGGCGCCGGAGCGGCGTTGTCGCACCGGTCGGCGGGCTATGCCCACGGCATGGTGCGAGAACCCTCGCGCCTGATCGAAGTCAGTGTCGACGCTGCTCGGCGGGTCGCACCGCAACCCGGACTGGTCGTCCATCGTCGGACGATGCCGTACAGCGGCGGTCGGCTGCCGACGATCGGTCCGGCGGACACGGTGGTCGACGTGGTCGCGACCATGACGACTCCGGACGAGGTGATCGGGCTCGTGTGCTCCGCGCTGCGAGGACGCACCACACCCGGGCGAATCCTCGACGTGCTCGCCATGCGTTCCCGGGTCCGGAACCGCGCGCTGCTGATCGATCTGATCACGGAGGCGGAGGAGGGGATCGAGTCGACGCTGGAGCACAGGTACCACCACGACGTCGAGCGCCGCCACGGGCTGCCCGCCTCCACTCTCCAGGTCCGCCACCGGCTCGGTGGGTGGTGGGTGCGAGCCGACCGGATCCACGAAGGGCTGGGGGTCAGGATCGAGCTCGACGGCGAGCTGGCCCACCCCGGCGGACGTACCGACCGTGACGTGTGGCGCGACAACGAGGCGCTCATCAGCCGAGGGGAGATCACGCTCCGCTATCGCTGGAGGCACGTGCTCGTCGGCGCGTGCGCCACGGCTCGTCAGGTCGAGCAGGCAGTGCGGGCGGGTGGCTGGACCGGCCGCGGGCGCCCGTGCGGCGCGGCGTGCCCAGTGGGCCGCTGACACCGCCCGCAAAGTGGAAGATCCGGCACGGAATCCGTGCCGGATCTTCCAGACAGCTCGCAGTGCGGGTGCTCAGCGCTCAGCGTTGCCGGCGATGAAGGCCTCGAGCTGGGCGCGGCCCTTCGTGTCCTCCATCTGGACCGGCGGCGACTTCATGAAGTACGTCGACGCCGACAGGACCGGGCCGCCGACGCCGCGGTCCTTGGCGATCTTCGCCGCGCGCAGGGCGTCGATGATGATGCCCGCCGAGTTCGGCGAGTCCCAGACCTCGAGCTTGTACTCCAGGTTCAGCGGAACCTCGCCGAAGGCCCGGCCCTCCAGGCGCACGTAGGCCCACTTGCGGTCGTCCAGCCAGGCGACGTAGTCGGACGGACCGATGTGGACGTTCCGGTCCTCCTTCTTGCCGGCCAGCGGGCCGTCGTCCAGGTTCGACGTCACAGACTGGGTCTTGGAGAGCTTCTTGGACTCCAGGCGCTCGCGCTCGAGCATGTTCTTGAAGTCC
>CAYQFJ010000247.1:0-2998 GCA_964416715.1 uncultured Actinotalea sp.
TGTTCGTGTACGGCCGGAAGTAGCCGGACGCGCACGCCTGTGCGACAGCCGCGCGGTCTCCTGGCTGGTGGAGGCGACCACCGTCGCCGTCGGCTGGTGGGCGGCGATCTCCCGGGCCAGGTTGGGCCCGGAGACGACGGCGACTCGCTCGGCCGGGATCTGCAGCGCCTCGCCGACCACCTGGCTCATCCGCTGGTCGGTGCTGAGCTCGACCCCCTTCATCAATGACACCGCGACCGCCCCGGGCGCGACCAGCGCGGCGAACGGCTCCAGGGTCGCCCGGGCGCTCTGCGCGGGAATCGCGATCGCGACGAGCTCGGCGCCGGCCAGCGCCCGTGCCGGGTCGGTCGTGGCGCGGATCGTCTCCGGCAGACCGATGCCCGGCAGGTACTCCTCGTTGCTGTGCGTCCGGTTGATCTCCTGGCACACGTCCTCCCGGCGACCCCACAGCGTGACCTCGCACCCGGCGTCGGCCAGGACCGCGGCGAAGGCCGTCCCCCAGCTCCCGGTGCCGATCACGGCGGCGCGGGTCAGCGGGGCCACGTCGGGGCGGGCGGCGTCCGGGGTGCTCACGACGCGTCGCCCTGGCCCGCGCGGCGCATGTCGTACCGCACCGCGGGCGCCTGCTCACCGCGGATCTCCTCCAGCAGCCCGGTGATCGCCGTCATCACGCGCTCGGTCGCCTCCCGGAGCGTCGCGGTGTCCTGCGGGCGCCCGTACAGGTCGTCCAGCGGGACCGGGGGGCCGGCCACGACGGTGACCTTCTTCGGCGGGATCGGCTTGAAGAGCTTCTTGTACCGGCCGAGCAGGTCCTGCGCCCCCCACTGGGCCACCGGGATCACCGGCGCCCGGGTGGTCAGCGCCAGGCGCGCGATACCGGTCTTTCCGACCATGGGCCACAGGGCCGGCTCGCGCGTGAGCGTCCCCTCGGGGAACACCGCCACGCACTCTCCCCCGTCGATCGCCCGGACCGCGGCCTCCAGGGACGCCCCCGCCCGGGACGTGTTGCGGAACACCGGGATCATTCCGGTCGCCCGAAGCACGGGGCCGAGCACCGGTACGCGGAACAGCGATGCCTTGGCGAGGATCTTCGGGGCGTAGCCGTTGTCGTACAGGAAGTGCGCGAACGTGAGCGGGTCGACGTTGGTCATGTGGTTGGCCGCGGCGATGAAGCCGGAGTCCGCCGGCAGGTGCTCGGCCCCGCGCCAGTCGCGACGGGTGATCGCCAGCAGGATGGGACGCACCACCCGCGCCACGTTGCGGTAGGCACGGTTGGAGTTCGCGGGGGCCGGCACGGGAGCCGATGCTACCGGCCCGGCGCCCGGCTCAGTCCCGGGAGAACTCCGCGCCGAGCGCCGTGAGCTTCTCGGTGAAGTGCTCGTAGCCGCGGTCGATCAGCCCGATCCCGGACACCGCCGAGGTTCCCTTCGCGGTGAGGGCGGCGATCAGGTGGCTGAACCCGCCGCGCAGGTCCGGCACCTCGATGTCGGCCGCGGCCAGCGGCGTCGGGCCGGAGACGACTGCCGAGTGGTAGAAGTTGCGCTGGCCGAACCGGCACGGGTGCCCGCCGAGGCACTCGCGGTACACCTGGATGGTCGCACCCATGCCGCGCAGCGCGTCGGTGAACCCGAACCGGTTCTCGTACACCGTCTCGTGCACGATGGACAGGCCCTTGGCCTGCGTGAGCGCGACGACCAGCGGCTGCTGCCAGTCGGTCATGAACCCCGGGTGGACGTCCGTCTCCAGCACGATCGACCGCAGGTCGCCGCCGGGGTGGAAGAAGCGGATCCCGTGGTCGTCGATCTGGAACTCGCCGCCGACCTTGCGGAAGGTGTTCAGGAACGTCGTCATCTCCGGCTGGGTCGCGCCGAGCACCGTGACGTCACCGCCGGTGGCCAGCGCCGCGGACGCCCACGAAGCGGCCTCGATCCGGTCCGACAGCGCGGTGTGCTGGAAGCCGCCGAGCCGCGGGACGCCCTCGATCCGGATCACCCGGTCGGTGTCCACCGAGATGATCGCGCCCATCTTCTGCAGCACGTTGATCAGGTCGAGGATCTCCGGCTCGATGGCCGCGTTCGACAGCTCGGTCCGCCCGTTCGCACGCACCGCGGTGAGCAGGAGCTGCTCGGTGGCGCCCACGCTGGGGTACGGCAGGGAGATCTTCGTCCCCTGCAGCCCGCGCGGGGCACGGATGTGGATGCCCTGCTCGCGCTTGTCCACCACGGCGCCGAACTGCCGCAGGATGTCCAGGTGGTAGTTGATCGGCCGGTCACCGATCCGGCAGCCACCGAGGTCCGGGATGAACGCCTCGCCGAGGCGGTGCAGCAGCGGGCCGCAGAACAGGATCGGGATGCGGCTGGACCCGGCGTGCGCGTCGATGTCCGCCACGTGCGCGGCCTCGACGTTGCTCGGGTCCAGGTGCAGGACGCCGTCGGCGTGGTCGGCCTTGACCGTCACCCCGTGCAGCTCCAGCAGGCCGGTCACCACGGCGACGTCCCGGATCTCCGGGACGTTGCGCAGCTCGCTGGGACCGTCGCCGAGCAGGGCGGCGACCATCGCCTTGGAGACGAAGTTCTTCGCGCCGCGGACGGTGATCGCGCCGTGCAGCGGGGTGCCGCCGTGGACACGCAGGACATCGCTCATCCGACTATGTTCACCCACCGTCGCGCCTCCGTCATCTTTCCGGGGTCCGAAGCGCACGTGTCGGTGCTCACACCGGACCGGAACGCCCGACCCGAGGACCTCGTCGGCCCCCTTGCGAGGGCCTGCTCAGGCGAGTGCGTCGTCCCCGTGCGGCACCGGGCGCGCCGCCACGATCTCGACCGGAGGCAGGTGCTTGGCCGGCAGCGTCTTCGGACGCCAGGACGCGCGGGTGGACTCGAACTCCGTGATCTCGGCCTCGTGCTGGAGGGTGAGCCCGATGTCGTCGAGCCCCTCCATCAGCCGCCACCGGGTGTAGTCGTCCACCTGGAACGGCACGACGACGTCTACGCAGCGG
>CAYQFJ010000248.1:0-2971 GCA_964416715.1 uncultured Actinotalea sp.
CCCCGCAGTGTCGGGGTTGTAGCGGTAGCAGTGGTGCGCCTCGTCGTTGAAGACGACGACCGAGTTCGACCCGGACCGGTCCGAACCGAGGGAGAAGTCGCGCAGCACCCGGGAGACGACAGCGTCGGGAGACTCCTTGAAGGGGTCGTTGTCCTTGCCCGCCAGCAGGATTGACCGCGTCGTGCGAGCGACGCCGCGGATCTCCTTGGCGTCACGCGGCAGGAACGCGTGGTAGTTGGTGACGATGATCTGCGCCTGGCGCAAGGCTCCCTGCAAGTCTGCCGGGACGAGATCGCGCAGGTCGTAGTAGTTGCCGGGTGAGCCCGGGACGAGCACGCGCAGACGGTCGCGGATGGTGATCCCTGGGGTGACGACGAGGAAGCGCTTCGCGAAGCGCGCATCCCGCGGGCCGGCGACCTTGTTCAATGTCTGCCAGGCGATGAGCATCGCCATGACGACCGTCTTGCCGGAGCCCGTCGCCATCTTGAGCGCGACACGCGGGAGGCCCGCGTTGTACTCGGCGTTGGCGCCCTCAAGGCGAGTACGCCAGTCGGTGGTGCCGTGACGGCCGGCGACCTCGGTGAGGAAGATCGCCGTCTCGGCGGCCTCACGCTGGCAGTAGAGCACCCGGTTCTCACGTGTGGGGTCCGCCCAGTACTGCAGCAGCGTGCGGGAGGTCGGGGTCACGTGGCCGTAGCCACGGGAGCGCCACAGCTCGACCTCTCGTCGCAGGTCGTTGATCAGGGTGTTGGCCTCGCGGCGTTCGCCGGTGACGTCAAGGTCGAGCTCGTCCTGGTCGTCGGCACGCTCGAGGACTGTCGCGCGTCCGCCGCCGCGCCCCTTACGTACGGGGGCGATCGGGATGAAGGACTCACTCGGACGCCTGCCCGGCAAGACGGCCCCGGTCGGTCCGTGCGAACCGAGCTCGAAATGACGGTCGGGTGGGTCGTAGGGGCCGACGAGAACGGGGTCATCGAGCGCGCTGCTCTGCTCTCCCGCCACTGGGTCCCCTGATCATGGTCTGCACCGTGTTTACACGGTCTATCGGCGCCATCCTGCCAGGGCTCAAGTCGGGGCGGGAATCCCCCGTCTCAGCGGCTGCCACACACGCGCGCCTCCCGTGTATACCCCGCTGACTTCCCGTGTCAGCACGGTGACGGTTGACGGGTGCCCACCGCCCCACCGCTCGAGCGGCGCTCAGCCGAAGCGCTCGCGCGTCGGCTGCGAGAACTGCGCAACGCCGTCGGCCTCACGCAGGAGCAGGTGGCGAACTCGGCCGGCATCAACAGAAACCACTATCAGCTGCTCGAGTCAGGGCTCTCGGACCGGGCCAAGAACACCCCGGCGAACCCGCGGCTGTCCACGCTGATCGCGCTGTGCGAGGTGTACGGGACGACCGTCCCGGACCTGGTCATCGACGTGTTCGGACCGCCGGAGAACCCACGCGTCGAGTACGACGCCGAGCACAGCGCCGGCTCGCGGCCAGTTCAGTAATCCGATCTGGAGTCAGCGCTTATCCGCTCTGCATCCCAAACTGCTACCATTTCGGGATGAGCACCCAGATCGCCGTCCGACTCCCTGACGAGCTGGTCGAGTTCGTCGACGCGCTCGTCGCCTCGGGAGACGCGCGCAGCCGCGCGTCGGTCGTCGAGCGTGCGCTCGAGCGTGAACTACGACTGCGGATCGCCGAGCGCGACGCCACGATCCTGCGCGGCGGAGCGGTCGACGACGACCTCGACGCGCTCGCCACCTGGGCGCGCAGGCTTCCCACCGAGCCGACCACCCGATGAGGCCGATCCACCTGGCGAAGCTCGACAAGACGCGGCCGGTCCTGGTGCTCACCCGCGAGCCGGTTCGCCCCTACCTGTCCAGCGTCACCATCGCCCCCGTCACGACGACGATCCGCGGCCTGTCCACCGAGCTCCCCCTCGGCGCCGCGAACGGGCTCGACGACGAGTGCGTGGTGAGCTGCGACAACGTCACGACGGTTCCGGCAGGCACGCTCGGTCGCCAGATCGGCCGGTTGCTGCCGAGCCAGGAACCCGCGCTCGCCCGGGCCCTCACTCTCGCCTTCGACCTCCAGGGCGAGTAGCGGCCGGGCGCGCCGCAGCACCTGACCGTAGGTTGGACGGCATGCTCGCCGCCTACGCCGCCGCCGTCGACCCCGAGAATCCGCTGCACGGGCTGCGCGTCGGCGACGTCCCTGCAGCCCGAGCCCCGGGCGACCACCCCGACTGGTCAGTCGTCGACGTACGCGCTGCGAGCCTCAACCACCACGACCTGTGGTCCCTGCGCGGCGTCGGGCTCTCCACCGAACAGCTCCCGATGATCCTGGGGACGGACGCCGCTGGGGTGACCCCCGACGGGGCCGAGGTCGTGGTGCACGCGGTGATCGGGGCCACCGGGCACGGCGTCGGGCCCCGTGAGCGGCGCACACTCCCGTCGGAGAAGTACGCCGGGACGCTCGCTGAGCAGGTCGCGGTCCCCACCTGGAACCTGGTACCGAAGCCGGCCGAGCTGTCCTTCGAGGAGGCCGCGTGCCTTCCCACCGCGTGGCTGACGGCCTACCGGATGCTGTTCCGCAGCGCCGACGCCCGGCCTGGCGACCGCGTGCTCGTGCAAGGGGCCGGGGGCGGTGTCGCGACGGCGGCCGTGGCGTTGGGTGCGGCCGCCGGGCTGGAGATGTTCGTGACGAGCCGCGACGAGAGCAAGCGCGAGAGGGCGCTGTCGCTCGGGGCCGCGCACGCCGCCGAACCCGGCACCCGCCTGCCGACCCGGGTCGACGCCGTCCTGGAGACCGTGGGCGCGGCGACCTGGTCGCACTCGGTCAAGTCGCTGCGTCCCGGGGGCACGGTCGTCATTGCAGGGACCACCTCGGGGCCCCAGCCGGACAACGCCGAGCTGACCCGGATATTCTTCAACCAGATGCGGGTGCAGGGTTCCACAATGGGCAGCCGACGGGAGCTCGAGC
>CAYQFJ010000249.1:0-2901 GCA_964416715.1 uncultured Actinotalea sp.
GCCCGGCAGGTAGCCCAGGTCCTGGCCACCCACGGCGTACAGCGGCCGGAACACCACGACCTTGCGGTGCTGGCGCCGCTCGAGGACCGCCTCCAGCCCGGCGCACAGGGCGAGCGCCGACTTGCCGGTGCCTGCGCGCCCACCGAGCGACACGATGCCGATCTCCTCGTCGAGCAGCAGGTCGATCGCGATCCGCTGCTCGGCGCTGCGTCCGTGCACCCCGAACACGTCCTGGTCGCCGCGCACGAGCCGCAGCCGCTTGTCCGCCGTCACCCGGGCCAATGCCGAGCCGCGCGGTGAACCGACGACGACCCCGGTGTGGGTCAGCAACGGCCCGACCTCCTGCCCGGTGAGGTCCACGTCGGCCAGGTCCAGGCCCTCGTGCTCCCACATAGCGGCCATCTGCTCCTCGGCGAGCTGCAGCTCGGTCATCCCGGTCCACCCGGAGTCGACCGCGAGCTCGGCCCGGTACTCCTCGGCGCTCAGCCCGACGGCCGACGCCTTCACCCGCAGCGGCAGGTCCTTGGACACCAGCGTGACCTCGTGGCCCTCGTCGGCGAGCGACCGGGCCACGGCCAGGATGCGGGTGTCGTTGTCACCGAGCCGGAAACCGGCCGGCAGCACGGACTCCTCGACGTGGTTGAGCTCGACCCGCAGCGTCCCGCCCGCCTCGTTGACCGGCACCGCCTCGTCGAGCCGACCGTGGCTGATGCGCAGGTCGTCGAGCATCCGCAGCGCGCTGCGGGCGAAGTAGCCCAGCTCGGCGTGGTGCCGCTTGGCCTCGAGCTCGGTGATGACGACCACGGGCAGCACCACCGCGTGCTCGGCGAACCGCCGCACCGCCTGGGGGTCGGACAGCAGGACGGAGGTGTCGAGCACGTAGGTGTGACTCATCGGAGGGCTCCCTCCGGCGCGGTGCGCCGTACTGCCCGAGCCCGGTCACCTCGACCGGCACCCGGCACGGTGGACCCGGTCGACCGGCGCGAGGGCCGGCGTCGGGCCCTCCTCCCGGAGCAGGTGCTCCATCGGCAGGCCTCCCGAGGGACGACGGACGTCGTCCGTTACAGCCGGACGCTACGCCCGCGACTCCCCCGGTCAACGACCGACACGCACCCCGCCACCCCCGTTCACCCACCCACCCACCCCCACAAGTGGAGCACTCCGTCGCGGAAGTGGAGCGTTCCCTCACGGTGTGGAGCACTCCGTCGCGGAAGTGGAGCGTTTCGCCACTGTGTGGAGCGAACGCGCGCGACACGCCGGCGTGTCGCAGCGCGAACGCTCCACACACCAGAGCTGCACCGACTGCGGGGCGCTGCACGGGCGTCGGCACCTGCGCGTCAGCGGCCGAGACGGCGTTCCCGGGCGGCGTAGGAGCGCAGCGCGCGCAGGAAGTCCACCCGGCGGAAGTCCGGCCAGTACGCCTCGCAGAAGTAGAACTCGCTGTGCGTGCTCTGCCACAGCAGGAACCCGCCGAGGCGCTGCTCCCCCGACGTCCGGATCACCAGGTCCGGGTCCGGCTGACCCTTGGTGTAGAGGTGCTCGGCGATGTGCTCGACGTCGAACGACTCGGCGAGCTCCTCCAGCGAGATCCCGTTGCCGGCGTGCTCGCGCAGGATCGACCGCACCGCGTCGGCGATCTCCCGGCGCCCCCCGTAGCCCACCGCCACGTTCACGTGCAGCCCGTCGACGGCGGCCGTACGGGCCTCGGCCTCACGCAGGGCGGCGGCGGACTCGGCCGGCAGCAGGTCGAGCGCGCCCATCACCTGCATGTGCCAACGACCGGTCGCGGCTAGCTCCCCGACGGCGTCCTGGATGATGCCGAGCAGCTCGGCCAGCTCGCGCGGCTCCCGGCCGAGGTTGTCGGTGGAGAGCATCCACAGGGTCACCACCTCGACCCCGGCCTCCTCCGACCAGCGCAGCAGGTCGGAGATCTTGTCCGCGCCGCGCCGGTGCCCGGTGGAAGGCTCGGCGCCCAGGCTGCGCGCCCAACGGCGGTTGCCGTCCAGGATCACCCCGATGTGCCGCGGGATCGCCTCGGGCGGCAGGGACGCGGCCAGCCGGCGCTCGTACAGCCCGTAGAGCAGGTGCGGCAACCGCATGCAGCGCTCCTCGTCGGTCGGGCAGGGTCTGCGGTGCGACGAAGTGACGCCCGCGACGCAGTGAGGTTACCCCCAGCCCGACGACGCGGGTGGGCACCACCGCCGACGTCGCGGCAACCTACGGCGTAGTAACCTACGGATGCGTAGGTACCGTCGGGCGATCCGCACGGGCCGTCCCCGACCGTGAGGCAGACCTTGACGACTCCGACCGCTCCGAGCAGCGAAGACGGCCCCCACCCACTGCTGGACGCAAGACCGCGGCTGCGCGGCTGGGTGCACGCGGTGGTCGCCCCGCTCGCCGTGGCGGGCGCCGTCGTGCTGGTCGCGCTCGCACCGACGACCGCCGGTGCGTTGTCCACCGCGGTGTTCGGGCTCAGCGCCGTGCTGCTGTTCGGCACCAGCGCCGCCTACCACCTGGGCCGGTGGTCCCCCAAGGTCCTGGGAGTGCTGCGGAGGTTGGACCACACCAACATCTTCGTCATCATCGCGGGCACGTACACGCCGTTGTCGATCCTGCTCCTGGACGCCCGCACCGCGCGGGTCCTGCTGATCGTGGTCTGGGGCGGGGCGCTGGTCGGAAGCCTCTCGCGGGTGCTGTGGCTCGGCGCACCGCGCTGGCTGTACGTACCGGTCTACGTCGCCCTGGGCTGGGTGGCCGTGTGGTTCATGCCGGACTTCTGGCGCACCGGGGGGCCGACGGTGGTCTGGCTGATCATCGCCGGTGGGCTCGCCTACACCCTGGGCGCGGTGGTCTACGGCACCCGGCGCCCGGACCCCAGCCCGCGCTGGTTCGGCTTCCACG
>CAYQFJ010000250.1:0-2832 GCA_964416715.1 uncultured Actinotalea sp.
AGCCACCCCGTCCCCTCCCACCAGCCACCCCGCCCGACGCGATCCAGTGAGGTTTCGGTCGTGATTCGCGACCGGAACCTCACCGGATCACTTGGCGGCGGCGGGCTTGCAGTTGACGTAACGTCAAGCACTACCGTCGTTCGGGTTCGCCAGGGAGGTGGGTACGGATGAGCACGACCCTCGACGGGCTCGAGCTGTCGATCCAGGAGGTCACCCGGGTCACCGGGACCACCAGCCGCACGTTGCGGCACTACGACCAGCTCGGGCTGCTACGGCCCGCACGGGTCGGAGCCGGAGGCCTGCGCTGGTACGGACCCACCGAGCTGCTGCGGCTCCAGCGCATCCTCGTGCTGCGCAGTCTCGGGCTGCCCTTGTCCGTCATCGGCCGGGTGGTCGACGACGAGGTGGACGAGGCCGGTGCCCTGCGTGCGCACCTGGACCAGCTGGAAGCCGAGCAGCAGCGGATCGAGCGTCAGATGCGCTCGGTCCGGCGGACGATCACCGCACTGGACGAAGGAGGGCCGATCATGGCCGAGGAGATGTTCGACGGTTTCGACCACACCGTCCACAAGGAAGAGGTCGAGCAGCGCTGGGGGAAGAAGGCCTACCAGGAGTCCGACGCCTGGTGGACCTCGCTGAGCGCTGCCGAGCGGCAGGAGTTCGGGTCCCGCGCCAAGGAGCTGTCCGACGCGTGGGTGGCCGCCGCCGGGTCGGGGCAGTCCCCGGACTCGGACCGGGCGCAGGAGCTGGCGCAGCGTCACGTCGACTGGCTGGCCGGGATCCCGGGCACACCGGGTTACGGCTCTGGTTCCGTGAACAAGACCTACCTGTTGGGTCTGGCGGACATGTACGTCGCGGACCCGCGGTTCGCGAAGAACTACGACGGCGCCACCGGTGCCGCGTGGGTCCGCGACGCCATCCGGACCTGGGTCGAGCGGCACTGACCCTGACCACGGCCGCGCCTCAGGCTCGGTCGGGCCCCGATCCGGTGAGGTTTCGGTCGTGATTCACGACCGAAACCTCACCGGATCCGCACCCGGCGCAGGGGCCGGTACGGCACTCAGCCGACGGGCACCGGCACAGACGCCTCAGAGGGGCTGAACGCCCCGCGATACCTCGCAGCCGGGTGGCGATCGGGCAGGAGGTCGGTGCCGAAGACCTTCTCCCGCAAGGTCCCCTCGGCGTACTCGCGCTTCTGCAGACCACGCTCCTGGAGCACCGGGGTGACGTGCTCGATGAACTCCTCGTAGGAGCCGGGACGCGTGACGTTCACGACGTTGATCCCGTCGACACCGGCGTCCCGCCACTGCTCGAGCCGGTCGGCAATCTGCTCCGGCGTGCCGACCACGCGGTTGTTGTGCGCGAGCAGCAGCCCGAGGTCGCGAACCACGGGCTCCCGGTCGGTGACCATGCTGCGGATCCACCCGATCAGGCTCTGCGTGCTCTCCGACTCGAGCACCCCGATCGGGTCGTCGAGGTCGTGGTGGCCGAAGTCGATCCCCACGCCACCCGACATGTGGCTGATGTGCGCGTCGATGTCCAGCCACTCGTCGAGCTCGACCGCCTTGCGCTTCGCCTCCTCCTCGGTGCTGCCGACGACGAAGTACAGGCCCTGGAAGAAGCGCAGATCCTCGGCACGCCGCCCGTGCCCGACGGCCTGCCTCCGGGTGTCCTCGATGCCCTCGCGCGCGTTGTCCGGGGTGGGGGCGAGGATGAACACCGCCTCCGCGTTGCGAGCGGCGAAGTCACGCCCGGCGCGGGAGGACCCCGCCTGGAAGAGCAGCGGCGTCCGCTGCGGGGACGGTGCCACCAGGTGCGGCCCCTCGACCGAGTACCGCGGCCCGACGTGGTGGATCTTGTGCACCTTGTCGAAGTCCGCGTGCACGCCGCGCTCCCGGTCCTGCAGGAGCGCTCCCTCGTCCCAGGACCCTTCCCACAGCTTGTAGGCCACGTCGACGTACTCGTCGGCCCACGCGTAGCGCTCGTCGTGCGGCGTCAGACCGTCGAGCCCGAAGTTGCGCGAGGCGTTCTCCAGGCCGCTGGTCACGATGTTCCACGCGACCCGCCCCCGGCTCAGGTGGTCGAGGGTGGACATCTTGCGCGCGAAGCCGAAGGGGTGCTCCTGCAGGATCGAGCTGGTCACGGCGATGCCGAGGTGCTCGGTCGCGTGGGCGATGGCGGAGACCACCACGGCCGGGTCGTTGCTCGGGATCTGCAGACCCGCCTCGAGGTACTTGCGGTAGTCGCCGCGGTAGTCCCCGTACAGCCCGACGACGTCGGCGAAGAAGATCATGTCGAACCGCCCGCGCTCGAGCAGCTTGGCCAGGTCGACCCAGTGGTCGAGGGAGTTGAAGTCGGTCTGCCCGGCGTCGGGGAGCCGCCAGGTGCCCTGGACGATGTGCGAGGTCGTGTTCATGACGAACGCCGAGAACAGCAACGGCGGTCGGGGCGAGCTGGTGGTCATGGGTGCTCCTTGTCGATGATCGGCCGCAGCGAGGCCACGACGGGGTTCGAGTGGTGCGGTTCGGTTCTCGGGTGGAGGTGATGACCGGGGCGGCGCCCCCCTGCGACGCCGGCCCGGGACGTCAGCCGACCGGCAGCCGGTCCCGCGAGACGCTGTAGGCCGAGGCCGGGTGGTCGGCGAGCGGGCGGGCGTGGCCCGCGCCGAAGAGCCGCTCGCGCAGCGTCTCCCCCGGGGTGTACGCCGTGCGGTACCGCCCGCGCCGCTGGAGCTCGGGCACGACGTGCTCGACGAAGTCCGCGAACGTCCCCGGCGTCAGGTGCTGGATGAGGTTGATGCCGTCGGCGTCGGTGGTGTCGATGAACTCCTCG
>CAYQFJ010000251.1:0-2782 GCA_964416715.1 uncultured Actinotalea sp.
CCATGGGTAGACGGGGCCGGTGTTGCCGCGGCCCATCATCAGGTCGACGCGGCCGTCGGCCAGGTGCTGCAGGTAGGCGTAGTCCTCGGCCAGGCGCACCGGGTCGTTGGTGGTGATCAGCGTGGTCGAGGTCGACAGGATGATGCGCTCGGTATGCGCGGCGACGTGCGCCAGCAGCACGGTCGGGTTGGCCGGAGCGACGAACGGCGGGTTGTGGTGCTCACCGGTGGCGAAGACGTCCAGGCCGATCTCCTCGGCCTTGCGCGCGATCGCCAGGGTGGCCTTGATCCGCTCGTTCTCGGTGGGCGTGCGTCCGGTGGTCGGGTCCTGGGTGACGTCACCCACGGTGAAGATCCCGAACTGGACCGGGACGGGCGACGCCGGCGCCGGGGTACGTGCCGTGTCGGGGACCGGGGTGGTGGTCATGGCTCGCGCTCCTGCCTGAAGACTTGTTGATGATTCAACCATTCGTCCGCCACAACCTCAACCCCCGAGCACATATTCCCCTCCCACCTCCCCCTCCCCTCCCCCTCCGCACGCGCGCCTACCGCTCACCCATCCCCCAGGAGTTGATCATGCGACTCCCCGGTGATCATGCACTTCGCCGGTGATCATGCAATTCCCCGGACGCCCCCGGCGAGTCACCCTCGCCACTACTCCTCCCCGGCCGGCGGCCCTCGCCACTACTCCTCCCCGGCCGGCGGCCCTCGCCACTCCTCGTCCCCGGCGGGTCACCCCGACAGCTCACGCAGCCGCCGTCGCCGCTCACCGCTCGCCGCGGTCACGCCTGCGGTCGCCGCTCGACCCGCTCGCCCTCGATCCGCGCGGAGCCTGTGGCGTGTGGGACTGGTGGTGATGAAGTGACGTCACTCCCTCACCATCAGCACCACCAACAACTGGCTCCGCGCCGACGGACGTCAGCACGCCGCGGGGGACCTCCCGCAGCACGGGCGCCTGAGCACGGGAGCCCCGGCGCGGGAGCGCGAGCACGGGACTGAAAGTCCCGGAGGAAGGACGATCCCCGTGCCCGGCCTGGCCAGGGCGTCGGCGAGTTGCATGATCACCGCGGAATTGCATGATCAGCGCGGAATTGCATGATCAACTCATGAGGGGTGGGGGTTAGACGTAGTCGGCGTAGGCGGGGAGGTCGAGGACGCCGTTGCCGGACAGGCCGATGATCACGCTCTGGCCGTCGGACTCCGACGAGCGCGCGTAGTCGATCGCGGCCGAGACCGCGTGGGTGGACTCCGGCGCGGGGATGATGCCCTCCGCCCGGGCGAACTCCACCCCGCCACCGAACGCCTTGTCCTGCTCGACGGCGACCGCGTCGAGCAGCCCGAGCTCCTTGGCGTGCGAGACCATCGGGGCCATGCCGTGGTAGCGCAGTCCGCCGGCGTGGATCGGCGGCGGCACGAAGTCCTGCCCCAGCGTGTGCATCTTCAGCAGCGGCGTGAGCCCGGCCACGTCACCGAAGTCGTAGCGGTACTCGCCCTGGGTGAGTGACGGGCAGGCGGCCGGCTCGCAGGCCACCACCCGCGTCGTCGTGCCCTCGCGCAGGTTCTGGCCGATCAGCGGGAAGGTGAGCCCGGCGAGGTTCGACCCGCCACCCGCACAACCGAAGACGACGTCCGCCTGCTGCTCGCCGGCCTCGCCCAGCTGCACCAGCAGCTCCTGGCCGATCACCGTCTGGTGCAGCATCACGTGGTTGAGCACGCTGCCGAGCGAGTAGTGCGCGTTCGGGTCGGTCGCCGCAGCCTCGACCGCCTCGCTGATCGCCATGCCGAGCGACCCGGTGGTGTCCGGGTACTGCGCGCGCAGGTTTCGGCCGGCCTCGGTGAGCTCCGACGGCGAGGAGTGGCACACGCTGCCGTAGGCCTCCATCTGGAACCGTCGGTAGGGCTTGGCGTCGTAGGACGAACGCACCTGCCACACCTCGCAGGTCAGCCCGAGCAGCGCCGCCGCCATGGACAGCGACGCGCCCCACTGGCCCGCACCGGTCTCGGTGGTGAGCCGCGTGGTGCCCTCGATGCGGTGGTAGTACGCCTGCGCGACGGCGGTGTTCGGCTTGTGCGAGCCGGCCGGGCTCACGCCCTCGTACTTGTAGTACAGGCGCGCCTTGGTCCCCAGTGCCCGCTCGAGCCGGTGCGCCCGGATCAGCGGAGACGGCCGCCACAGCGAGTAGATCTCCCGGATGGTCTGCGGGATCTCGACGTACCGCTCGGTGGTGACCTCCTGCTCGATGAGCGCCATCGGGAACAGCGGCGTCAGGTCGGGTGGGGTCAGCGGCTCGCGGGTGCCGGGGTGCAGGTGCGGCGGCGTCGGCTCGGGGAAGTCCGCGTTGAGGTTGTACCAGTGGGTCGGGACCGTCGAGGGGATCTCGAAGCCCAGCGGCTCCAGGGAGCGCTGGGTGACTGGGGTCTGGGGGGCGCCATCGGCCATCTCGGTCGTTCCTTCGTCGTCGAAGAGAGGTCAGGCCGCGAGCATATCCACCGCGGTGACCGTCCGGGGCGGGTCGGGTCCACACTGGGAGCGGGAGGACGCGATGGGCACGATCGAGCTGGTGCGGGTGTACGACGACGAGGCGCACGGCACGCACGGCAGCGGGCGACGCTACCTGGTGGAGCGGTTGTGGCCGCGCGGGGTGAAGCGTGACACGCTGCCGATGGACGGCTGGCTCAAGGACGTCGCTCCGAGCACCGCGCTGAGGAAGTGGTTCGGTCACGACCCGGAGCGCTGGGACGAGTTCCGACGCCGTTACGCGGCCGAGCTCGACGAGAACCGC
>CAYQFJ010000252.1:0-2771 GCA_964416715.1 uncultured Actinotalea sp.
GGATCGGCTTCGGCTCCTTCTGCGCGAGCTCCTTCTCGCGCAGGCTCGGCATCATGTTGGCGACGTCGCGCGCGAAGTCGGGATCCTTCTGGTACTGCGCCACGGTGCCGTCGACGGCGAGGTGGCGGCCGCTCATGCCGAGCGTGTCGCCGGGCTTCTGCGGGTCGCCCTCGACGGCGAAGTGGTCCTGCGTCGAGAGCAGGGTCTCGCGCTGGCCGGTCTTCGTCACCTTCGCGCCGCGCGCCACGCGCGAGCCGTCCGCCGGCAGCAAGGGATAGACGTCCGTGCCGACCGCGTTGCCGACCTCACCGACCGTCGCACGGCAGCGCAGGTCGACGTTGCGGATCTCCCCCGAGGGCATCCGGAGCTGGCCGTAGGGACCCTCCTTCGCCACGAGCTGCACCGAGGCACCCGCCGAGCGGGCGATCTTCGCCCCGCCACCGGGCTTGAGCTCCACGGCGTGGATGACGGTACCGGTGGGAATGTTGAGCAGCGGGAGGTTATTGCCCGGCTTGATGTCCGCCGAGGGACCGTTCTCCACCGTGTCCCCCTGGGACAGCCGCTGGGGCGCGAGGATGTACCGCTTCTCGCCGTCCGCGTAGTGCAGCAGCGCGATGCGCGCGGTGCGGTTCGGGTCGTACTCGATGTGCGCGACCTTGGCCGGCACGCCGTCCTTGTCGTGACGGCGGAAGTCGATCACCCGGTACGCGCGCTTGTGCCCGCCACCCTGGTGACGCATCGTCACCCGACCGGTGGCGTTGCGGCCGCCGGTCTTGTGCAGCGGGCGCACCAGCGACTTCTCCGGCTCGCTCCGCGTGATCTCGGCGAAGTCGGCCACGGAGGAGCCACGACGGCCCGGCGTCGTCGGCTTGTGCTTGCGGATTCCCATGGAGGTCAGTCCCTTGTGTCTCGTCGGTCCGGCGTCAGCCGACCGGTCCGCCGAAGATGTCGATGGTGCCCTCGCGCAGCGTCACGATCGCGCGCTTGGTGTCCTTGCGCTTGCCCAGGCCGAACCGCGTGCGACGGGCCTTGCCCTTGCGGTTCGCGGTGTTGACCGAGGCGACCTTGACCCCGAAGACCTGCTCGACGGCGATCTTGATCTCGGTCTTGTTCGCGCGGGGGTCCACGACGAACGTGTACTTGCCCTCGTCCAGGAGGTTGTAGCTCTTCTCCGAGACGACGGGGGCGATCAGGACGTCGCGCGGGTTCTTGGCGATGGCGGTCACTTGCTCTCCTCCCCATCCAGGGCGTCGGCCTCGGTCGAGGTGGCGACGGCGGTGGCCGAGCGCCCCGTCGGACGGTCGAGGAAGGCCTCGAGCCCGGCACGGGTGAACACGACGTCGTCCGAAACCAGCACGTCGTAGGTGTTGAGCTGGTCCGCGAACAGCAGGTGCACCCGCTCGACGTTGCGCAGCGACTTCCAGGACGCCTCGTCCCCACGGGCGAGCACGACCAGCACGTGGACCCGGCTGGAGACGCCGGCCAGGACGGCCAGGGCCGCCTTGGTCGAGGGCGCCGCGTCCTCGCCGACGAAGCCGTCGACCACGTGGACGCGGCCCGCGCGGGCCCGGTCCGAGAGTGCACCGCGCAGGGCGGCTGCCTTCATCTTCTTGGGCGTGCGCTGCGAGTAGTCGCGCGGCTGCGGGCCGTGGACGGTCCCACCACCGGCGAACTGCGGGGCACGGATCGAGCCCTGGCGGGCGCGGCCGGTGCCCTTCTGGCGGTACGGCTTGCGACCGCCGCCGCGGACCTCGCCGCGGGTCTTGGTCGCGTGCGTGCCCCGGCGCGCGGCCGCCAGCTGGGCGACCACCACCTGGTGGATCAGTGGCACGTTGGTCTGGACGTCGAACACCTCGGCCGGGAGGTCGGCGGTGCCGGCCTTCTTGCCCTTGGCGTCCAGCACGTCGACGGTCTGCGTCGTCATGGCGGGCTCACGCACCCTTCGCGGCGGTACGTACGAGGACGACGCCGCCCTTGGGGCCGGGCACTGCACCCTTGAGGAGCACCAGGCCGCGTTCGGCGTCGACCGCGTGGACGGTCAGGTTCTGGGTGGTCTGTCGCACGTGGCCCATCCGGCCGGACATCCGCATGCCCTTGAAGACGCGACCGGGCGTCGATGCGCCACCGATCGAGCCGGCCTTGCGGTGGTTGCGGTGCGCGCCGTGGGAAGCGCCGACGCCCGCGAAGCCGTGTCGCTTCATCACACCGGCGGTGCCCTTGCCCTTGGTCGTGCCGACGACGTCGACCACCTGGCCGGCGCTGAACGCCTCGGCGGTGATCTCCTGGCCGAGGCTGTACTCGGCCGCGTCGGACGTGCGGATCTCGGCCAGGTGGCGGCGAGGCGTGACGCCGGCCTTCTCGAAGTGGCCCTTGAGCGGCTGGCTGACCTTGCGCGGGTCGATCGCTCCGTAGGCGAGCTGGACCGCGGCGTAGCCGTCGGCGTCGGCGCTGCGCACCTGGGTCACCACGTTGGTGCCGACCTGGACGACGGTCACCGGGACGAGCCGTCCGGCGTCGTCCCAGACCTGGGTCATACCGAGCTTGGTGCCGAGCGCGGCCGTGATCGGCTTCGCGTTCTGGGGAAGCGTGGTCATCGTGATCTCCCGGCCCGCCTCAGAGCTTGATCTCGATGTTCACGTCCGCCGGCAGGTCGAGCCGCATGAGCGAGTCGACGGCCTTGGGCGTGGGATCGATGATGTCGATGAGGCGCTTGTGCGTGCGCATCTCGAAGTGCTCGCGGCTGTCCTTGTACTTGTGGGGCGAACGGATGA
>CAYQFJ010000253.1:0-2741 GCA_964416715.1 uncultured Actinotalea sp.
CAGACCGTCCCCGTCCACCTCCAACTCGCCGAGGACATCCACCACAAAGGCGCCCCCGCCACCCGCCAAGCGGGCCTCGACCTCGTCGACACCGAGTGGACAGCGTTCCTCGACTCCGACGACGAACTCGACCCCGACCACATCGAGCAACTCCTCGCCTGCGCGAAGGACACCGGCGCCGACTACGTCTACCCCTGGTTCCGCGTGAAGGGCGGCACCGACCCGTTCCCCATGTTCTTCCGCCAGCCCTGGGACGACGACCACCCCCACCAGACCACCATCACCGTCCTGGTCCGCACCGGCCTCGCCCAGCACGTGGGCTTCCACAACCCGCCCCCCGGCAGCACCATCCACGGCCAGCGCGGCGGCGAGGACTGGCACTTCACCCTCGGCTGCCTCGCCGCCGGCGCCCGCATCGTCCACCACCCCGCGAGGACCTGGACGTGGCACCACGGACCGCAGAACTCCAGCGGCCAGCCCGGCCGCGGCGACGCCCGGCCCGGAAGCCGCCACGCCCGCCGACGGTGACAATCCGAGCATGACCACCGAGGACCGGGCCCGAATCGCCGAGCGCGCCGCCTCCCTCCTCGCTGCCCAACTCACCCCCCGCTGGCAACCCCAACCCCACCAGATCCCACCCCCCGGCAACTGGACCGGCTGGCTCCTCATGGCCGGACGCGGCGCAGGCAAATCCAAAGCCTGCGCCGAATACGTCCGCCAACACGTCAACGGACCACCCTGCCTCCCCGGCCCCGTCCCCCACTGGATCGCCATCATCGCCCCCACCCTCGGCGACGGCGTCACCTCCATGTACGAAGGCCCCGGCGGCATCCGCAACGCCGACCCCGGCGCCCGCCTCGTCCAAGCCCCCGGCGGCACCGTCATCCGCTGGCCCAACGGATCGCAAGCCAAACTGTTCGGGTCGCACACCCCGGAAGACGTCGAGCGGCTCCGCGCCGGCGGCAACTCCTGCCTGGCCGTCCTGGAGGAGTTCGCGACCTGGCGGTACATGGAACAGACCTACGACCAGCTCCGCTTCGGCCTCCGCTCCGGGCCGCGCCCCCACTGGATCGCCGCAACCACCCCGAAGCCCCGCCCCCTGCTGAAGCGGATGCTGTCCGGGGAGATCTCCGGGGTCGTGCACACGCACGCCACCATGTACGACAACCCGTTCCTCGAACAGTCCGTCAAGGACGCCCTGGAGGAGACCTACGCGGGCACCGACATCGGCGCGCAGGAGCTGCACGGCCGTCTCATCGACGAGGTCGCCGAAGCTCTGTGGACGCGGGCCACACTGGAGGCCACGCGAGTCCGGCCGGACGAGGTGCCCGACCTGACGCGCGTCTCCGTCGGCATCGACCCGTCCGGCGGTGCCGGGGAGCAGGGCATCGTCGTCGTCGGCAAGTCCGGCCTCGTCATCCCCGGCGACGGCGGCCGGCCGCAGCACCACGGGTACGTCCTCGATGACCGGTCGTGCAAGCTGTCGCCGGACCAGTGGGGCCGTCGCGCGGTGCAGGCCGCCGTCGACTGGGAGGCCGACGAGCTGACGGTGGAGCGGAACTTCGGCGGTGACATGGCCGTGGCCACGCTGCGCACAGCCTCCGAAGCGCTCGGGGTGAACATCCCGATCCGCACGGTGACAGCGACCCGGGGCAAGGCGGTGCGGGCGCAGCCGGTGGCGGCGCTGGCCGCCCAGAACCGGTGGCATATGGCCGGGGTGTTCCCCGAGCTGGAGGACCAGTTGGCGACCTGGTACCCGGAGCTGGGCTGGTCGCCTGACCGGCTGGACGCGATGGTGTGGCCTGCCTGGCAGATGAAGCTGGTGGGGACGATGACCCGCGGGCAGGGGTCGTTGGGTGGGGATCTGGCCAGAAAGCAGATCGCCGGAGGGCGGCTACGGTGACGGGTCATGGAGACCTGGCTGCTGCTGCTCGTGATGGCTCTCGCCACGTACCGGGGAACGAAGCTCGTGGTGGAGGACACGTTCCCGCCGGTGCTGTGGCTGCGTGACCGGCTGGTCGGCGGGTGGCGCGAGCCGACGATGAAGGAGCAGCACCACGAGCTGTACCCGCAAGGGGAGGTCGAGGAGGGCTGCCTCAAGGCCGTCCGCGGTCTCGGCATGTTCAGCCTCGTCGACGGGGAGTTGCAGATCTACGCCCGCCGGTGGAAGCGGTCGCCGTTCTGGCTGGCCGAGCTGATCTCCTGCCCCTGGTGCGCGTCCGGCTGGGTCGCCGCCGGGGTCACGGCCGGGACGTGGGTGACGGCCGGTCTGCCCCTGCCGTTCCTCGCGTGGGCCGCCGTGTGGGCCGCAGGCGCGCTCCTCGCCGCGCAGGACTGGGCGTGAGCGGGCCCCCAACCGGCCCGGGGCCCCGTAGCATCGTGGGCGTGTAGGAGACCGGGGCCTGCCGGGAGGGCTCCGGGGTGGTGGTCGAGGGCCGTCCGCGCTGGGCAGCAGCGGGCGGCCCTCTCCCACGCCCGGAATGATCTTCCCCGGCCCGTGCCTACCCTGCGCCCCAGACTCACGCACTGGAGGCGACCGTGGCCTGGTGGCACGCATTCACACGACGCGGCACCCTGCCCGCCGCCCACCTGCCGGCCACCGACGCCGACGCGCTCACCGCCGCTGCCGCCCCGGTCAGGCAGCCCCGCACCGAACTGCTGCGCACCACCAACTCCTGGCAGGAAGAGGTCTGGCAGTACCACGACACCCTCGGCGAATTCCGGTACGCCACCGACTGGGA
>CAYQFJ010000254.1:0-2732 GCA_964416715.1 uncultured Actinotalea sp.
TCGGACGCCGACCGCGGGGCATCGCCACGACCTCCCCCTCCGGACCGGCCGAGAACACGCGCCGACCGGGCTCGACCATCGAGCGGAGGGCCTCCACCTGCGCCTCCAGCCGTTCCACCTGCGCCTCCAGCTCGAGGATCCGCTTGATCCCGGCGAGGTTGACGCCCTCGTCCTGGGACAGTCGCTGCACCTCGCGCAGGACGGCGATGTCCCGCAGCGAGTAGCGACGGCCCCGCCCCCGCGTCCGGTCGGGGACGACGAGCCCGAGCCGGTCGTACTGGCGCAGGGTCTGGGGGTGCATGCCGGCGAGCTCGGCGGCGACCGAGATCACGTAGACCGGTGCGTCGACCCGGACCATCACGCCTCCCTCACGTCGTCGGCGCTACTGGGCCGCCTGCGTGCGCAGGTCGGCGCGCACGTCGACGCCGTCGGTCGCATCCGCGAACCTCCTGACCGCCTCCCGCGCGTCGTCGGACAGCCGCTGGGGGACCACGACCTGGATCGTGACCAGCAGGTCCCCGGTGCCCTGCGGCGTGGTGATCCCCCGGCCGCGCACGCGCAGCGTCCGGCCCGACGGCGTGCCTTCGGGGACCTTGACCGTCACGGTGCCGCCGTCCAGGGTCGGCACGTCGACCTGGGCACCCAGCGCCGCCTCCGCGAACGTCACCGGAACGGTGACCCGCAGGTTCCGGCCGGACATCGAGAACACCGGGTGGGGCTCGACGTTGATCTTGATGACCAGATCGCCGGCGGGGGCACCGCCCTCGCCGGGCCTGCCCTTGCCGCGCAACCGGATCTTCTGCCCGTCACGGACCCCGGCCGGGATGCGGGCATTGATCCGCCGTCCCTCGACCTGGAGCGTGACCGTCGAGCCCTCCGCCGCCTGACGGAAGGGCAGCGTCGTGGTCGCCTCGATGTCGAGGCCGCGCTGGGCCCCGCGGGCGGCCCGGAACCCGGACGGGGCGCCACCGCCGCCACCGAACAGGCCGCCGAGGATGTCCTCGAACCCACCACCGCCGCCGGAGCCGGTCGTGTACCGCACTCGCGGGCCACCCGCGCCGGCGGCACCACCCGGGGCGCCGCCGCCGCCGAACAGCCCACCGAACAGGTCCTCGAAGCTCGCGCCGCCGGCCGAGCCGCCCGGGCCGGCGGCGAACCTGGCTCCACCGCCGGCCATCGCGCGGATGGCGTCGTACTGCTGACGCTGCTCCGGGTCGGACAGCACGGCGTACGCCTCGCCGACCTCCTTGAACCGGGTCTCCGCGGCGGAGTCCCCGGGGTTGCGGTCGGGGTGGTACTGCCGGGCGAGCTTGCGGTACGCCTTCTTGATCGCGGCGTCGTCCGCGTCCTTGGGCACGCCGAGGGTGGCGTAGAAGTCCTTCTCGAACCAGTCCTGCCCGGTCATCCGCACCACCTCTCGTCCACTAGATCATCGTCCATCGCCCGTCCCTCTCCCCTCCCACCCCCCGTAGCGTCCGAGGATCACTGGGGTATAACCCGAAGATCCTCGGACGCTACGGCTGACGGGCGAGGGTGAGGCGCAGGGCGCGTCAGTCGGTCGGGTCGGCCGGGGGGTCGGCCACCGCCACGCGGGCGGCGCGCACGATCCGGTCGTCGACCCGGTGGCCGGGCTGAAGCACCTGGACCACGGTCGGCTCGGTGACCTCGTCGGAGTGCGAGTGCATGAGCGCCTCGTGCACCGTCGGGTCGAACGGCTCGCCGACCGCGCCGTAGCGCTGCCAGCCGAACCGGCCCAGGTTGGTCTCGAGCTTCTCGGCGATCGAGGCGAACGGGCCCTCGCCCAGCTCGCCGTGCTCCCGGGCGAGCTCGACCTCGTCCAGCACGCCCATGAGCGCCTCGACGATCGCGACCACCGTCTGGTCGCGCGCGACCAACCGGTCACGCTCGACCCGCTTGCGGTAGTTGACGTACTCCGCCTGCAGCCGCTGCAGGTCCTCCAACCGCTCGGCCGCGAGCGTCTGGGCCGCCACGAGCTCCGCCGAGTCCTGCTGCCCGCCACCGGCGGCGCCGTCGGGCGTACCCGACGACGCCTGCCCGGCGTCGGTGACCGGCTCGCGGAGCCGACCCGTCTCCGGGTCGATGCGTCGCTTGTCGGTGAACCGCGGGCGGTCCGGGTCCTCACCCTCGCCGCCCGTCGGCGTGTGCTGATCGGTCACTTGGAGTCGTCCTCGTCCACGATCTCGGCGTCGATGACGTCCTCGTCGGAGTCGGCGGACCCGGCCGCGTCGCCGCCCGCGTCGGCAGCCCCGCCCGCGGGTGCGGCACCCTCGGCGGCCCCGGCTGCGGCGTCGGCCGCGTACACGGCCTCACCGATCTTCTGGCTGACGGCGGTCAGCGCGGCCTGCTTGGACTTGATCGCCTCGACGTCCTCGCCCTCCAGGGCGGTCTTCAGCTCGCCGATCGCGTCGGTGACCTCGGTCTTGACGTCCTCGGGCACCTTGTCCCCGCTGTCGGCCAGCACCTTCTCGGTCGAGTAGACGAGGCTCTCGGCCGCGTTGCGGACCTCTGCCTCCTCGCGCCGCTTCTTGTCCTCGGCGGCGTGCTCCTCGGCCTCCTTGACCATCCGGTCGATGTCCTCCTTCGGGAGGGCCGACCCGCCGGTGATCGTCATCTTCTGCTCCTTGCCCGTGCCGCGGTCCTTGGCGGACACGTGCACGATGCCGTTCGCGTCGATGTCGAAGGTGACCTCGATCTGCGGCACGCCGCGCGGC
>CAYQFJ010000255.1:0-2671 GCA_964416715.1 uncultured Actinotalea sp.
TCCCCATCGACTACGAGATGTGGATCATCCGCAACCCGGACAAGGCCAACGCCGCACTGGAGCAGGGTGGTCCACAGGCGGTGTTCGACGCCTACGTCGACGACACGACCTCCGACTCCGCACTCGGGGCCGGCTCGTCGATTGTCAAGCAGACCCAGAACGACCCGCTCACCTACCTGCCGATTGGAGCGATGGCGGGTTCAACGGTCAAACGGATGGGGACCGGCCTTCGCATGGCCGAAAGCGCCGGCCCTGCTCGACGCGCGGTCGGGTCCACCGTCGAGACGGCAGGCGACGTGATCTACGGTGCGTCACGCGGCGCGGAGATCACCGCCGACATGGGGCTGGAGCTGCTGCTCGACGGCATCTCCCAAGCCGCCACCCGGGCCGGGATCACCGCGCCGTCGTCGTCGTCCCGGCGTGCCGCCGATATGGACGAGGTCTTCACCCCGATGGCCGGCCACATGCAGCAGGAGGTGCGCCGCACCCCGGACGGGCGACCCATCGGGCCGGACCCCGGCGGCGAGATCGAGACGGGCCGCGCTCCCGTCACCCCGGACGCCGGTGACGTCGCCCGGACCCGCGAGGACGCCGAGGCGCGGGGCATCGGGGCCGACCCCGGTGGCGACGTGGCACGCTCCCGCACCCCGCGTGACCCCGAGCCGATGACGCCGGAGCAGGCCGAGGAACGGGTCCGCCGGGCGCAGGAGCGCCCCGAGCCGCCCGCCGATGGACCGGACGCCGCCGACAATGTCGAGTACGCTCCCGGCGTCATCATCCGCCGCACCGTCGACGAGGAAAGCGGCGAGGTCCGGTGGCAGGTCGACGCCAGCCCCGACGAGGGCCGCACCCGCGAGGTCATCGACTCCGGCTCGTGGGAGAACGCGCTCGCCGACGCCGAGGAGGTCCGGCGACGCTTCGGCATCCCCGAGGCCGACATCAACCTGGAGCCGCCCCGCTGGACCGCGAACGCCGCCACCGGCCAGCGCGTGATCGACGACATCATCCGCAACCTCCCGAACGAGAATGCCCAGCGCGCGCTCCGTCGCCAGATGGAGGACGACTGGGTCGAGTCGGTCGAGCGCCATCTGGCGATCAAGTCCGGTGGCGACCCCATCCCCGACCACGCCATCGAGACCAGCCGCATCACCTACGCCACGGCGCAGGCCGCCCGAAACCAGTTGCCGGGCGGGTGGTCGCCCACCTTCGAGGGGGGCCGCACCCCGCGTGCCGAGCGCACGCCCTACCACGACGCCGAGGCGACGATCCACACCCCGCGCTGGTCGGACAGCTCCGCCAACCGGAAGAACCTGTACCGCACCAACCAGATCAAGAAGCGGATCTCGAATAGCCCCAGCAACACCCAGCTCGAACAGGCACGGCGCTACGTCGACCTCGTCAACGAACACGAGAAGTGGTTCCCGGATGATCCCAGCCCGGACTGGGCCGACGCCAAGGCGAGACGGGATGCAATCCTCGCCGATGACAACTTCAAGAAGTTCCGCAACCAGCTTATCTCCGAGGGGCATCTGCCCGGCAGCCGCACCACCCGCCGCATGCGGTCCCAGCGGGATGTTGAGGCCGAGGCGGATATTCAGCGCCAGCGTGACGCCGAGATCGACCCCCGCTACGAGCTGGTGGACGTCGAGCGCGACGGCACCATCATCTACCGCATCGACGACGACCACCTCGCCTACATCGACCCCGAGCTGCGCCGGGGCCGCCCGGTCAACTTCTCCGGGCACATCGAGCGCAACGGCACCGACGTCACCGGCACACTGGAGAACCCCTCTCAGGCGGCACTGCTCGACGAGCTGGTCGAGCGGGCCGGGCTGGAGCCTGCCGCCCGCACCGACGTCACGCCCGATCCGGGTGACGTCACCCGTACCGCCGACGACCTTACGCCACAAGCTAACGACGCTACGCCACAAGCTCGTGACACAACCCCCACGCCCGAGGAGCGCATGCGCGAGGCGGAGCTGGCCGAGGAGGACCCCGAGGGGGCGCGGCAGTTCCTGCGCGACCTCGACGAATCCCCCGACGCCGGGGACGCCGCCCGCGCCGCTGACACGACGGAGACCCCCTCACAAGCACCGGACACCGAGCCGGTGCGGGCCGAGCCGGGCGACGAGGTGACCCCCATCGGCGAGGTCGACCCCGACACGCCGCCGGGCACGCAGACCTTCCGCGACAAGCTCGTCGAGGAACCCGATCCCGCCGACACGCCGAAGCCCGTCGAGACGCTGCCGCCGCAGGTGAAGCAGGTGGCGCGCATCACCGGGAACCAGGACCGCCCCACGCCGAAGGTCCAGCGTTCGATGAAGATCGACGGCTCGGACAACGACGGCTGGCTGTTCGACCGACCGCTCGAACCCGAGCTGGAGAAGGCGCTCGGGTCGTTCCGGTTCGAGGCAACCGGGCAGAATCTCTACCAGCGCCTCAACCAACTGGAGTACGAGTTCCGCACCGGCAAGTCGAAGCTGCACCGCGAGGACGCCGAGCTCGCCGCGATCAGGCAGGTCAAGGCGGAGATGGAGGCGGAGCTGAAGCTGCGCTACCCGGACCGCGAGCCGCCCATCGGGTTGCGTACCGCCGTGCGGGTGTTCGACGGTATCAACCAGCACTTCCGCGAACGGGCGCTCGCCTCGTGGTGGAAGGCCGCGCGGTACCC
>CAYQFJ010000256.1:0-2640 GCA_964416715.1 uncultured Actinotalea sp.
CCCGATGACCCAGCAGAACCTCCGACCCCCGAGCCGCCCGAACGTTCGCCCCGGCCCGGCCGCGCGTACCTCACCGACGCCGGGCGCGGCCGGCGACCTCACCGAGACCCGCCTGTTCGAGCTGCACCGTGACCACGACGTGTCAGGCGTCTCCGGCACGGGCGTCGTGGCTGACGGTGTCGTGTTCCCGGACGGCCGGGTCGCCACCAGGTGGCGTGGCGCGATCGCACAGACGTGCTCGTGGGACTCCATCGACGACGTCCTCGCGGTCCATGGTCACGGCGGCGCGACCCGGGTCGTGTGGGTCGACACGGGTGCCCGCGCTGAGGTGGCTGCCCTGCGGTCGGCGGTGGGAGCGCTGCCGGGCATGTTCCGGCTCATGGCCGCCGAGCGGACCAAGCGCGGCGAGCGGTCGAGTGACGAGTCGATCGCTGAGTCGCTGGCCCTGGCGGGCAACTGCTACCGCCTCGCGGCGCGTGAGGTCGAGCGGGTCCTGGCGTCTGTGGGGTCGTCCGGGGAGCCGGAGAGCCCGACGAGGGCTGGCCTGCTGGCGGCTCGTGAGGCGCTGATCGCACAGGGCGTGCCGGAGTCGGACCTGCTGATGCCGGTCGGCGCTCCTGTCTCGTCCGGGGGGCAGGCAGACAGAGAGGGCTGGACCGCGAACGCCATCCTGGGCGACGCGCTGACCTACTACGCGCAGCGGCGGTCGATGGACAACCCGAAGGGCTGGGACCACGTCCTGCGGAAGGTGGAGGGTGCGCAAGGGCTCTACGGCAGCGGTCCAGAGTTCCAGCGAGCGCGGGAGGTGCTGCGCCAGATCGTGGATGCCGCCGCTCGCCCGGTCCTGTCCCGCGAGGCGATCCGCCGCGAGACGTTCGCTGAGGTGTCACGGGCGATGAACCGGCACGCCGACATGTGGGAGCGCGACGGCTCCGACCCGTGCCGGGTGCGGGTCGAGCGTGAACTCGCCAACGCCTACCGCGCCTACGCGGAGGGCTACGGCGAACCGACCGGCTCACGACGTGACGTCCTCACGGCTGGCGGTGAGCAGGCGTGAAGGGCACCGTCTACGTCGTCGTGGAAGGCCGCTGGCCAGGCGGCGACGCGTCCGGTTCGCTGTTGCTCGACTTCGGCGAAGTCCTTTGGTCCCACCTGTCGTCGTCGCTGTCTTGGCTCAAGAGCGACCTGACGACGGGCTTTGTCGACAGGCGGGTGCATCTGGCCGATCGCTACCCAGACGGTTACGACGTCGTGGTGGTGGACATCGGTGACGAGATCCCGGAGGACGTGCTCGCCCGCAACGGGGCGTGGCGCGCCGAGACTGATGCCGAGGAGCCCTCCGATGACCGTCCCTGACCCCACCGCCCCGACCGCCGGGCCGTGCACGTGCTGGATCGAGGTCGCCCTCCACGAGGGCCACTGCTGCCTGCGCGACCTCCCGGACGACGCGACCGAGCTGGAGTGCGGGCACGACGAGCAGGCACGGGCGATCCTCGACCGGCTCGCGAGTGAGGCGTCGTGACCGCCCGCCGCTACGTCCTCGCCTGGTCCTGCGGCGCTTCTCTCGGCCTCGCCATGGGCGTCATCTACGCCACTACCATCCGCGACCACTGGAGACGGGGATGAGTCTCGCGTTGCTACCGCTGTCGAGGCGGCTCCGGTGGGTGATGCGGCAGCACACCCTGCCAGACGGCGCGCCCACCTTCCTGCTCCGGATCCAGCCACGAGATGGAAACCAGATCGTCGTAGCTCTCCCATCCACGAACGGCCATGAACGGGCGCGTTTCCTTCACCCTGACAATCGGCCACCGCAGTTGCTGCGTCAGGTGCGATGGGCCGAGGCGGCCCAGGTCGAGGACTACCTCGTGCGCTGGCGCCGAGCCGACATTCACGAGCAGATACGCCATCCCCTGGCCCGCATTCGGCTGCAATTCCCAGTCCGGTCTTGGTCGCAGACCAGCAGCGAGGACGTCAGCGATCTGACGCTGCGCCGCAGCGGCCTCATCTGCAGACCTCTGCGAGTTCTTGGACGAGTTCTTGGCAGCGAGCACGCTCCAGATGGCTACTCCGAAGCTCAAGACGCTGACCGACAACGGGAGCCAGAAATGCCCGTCCATCAGCTGCCCGGTGTCGGCATGACGACGTCGCGGATGCCGGCCACCAGGTGGTCGACGACCAGCTGCGTCATCCACGTCCGCACGCCACCCGCGTCGGTCACCCAGGCCCACAGGAACAGCAGCGCCACCAGCACCTGCACCGGCCGACTGAACAGCACCCTCGCGACAAGCACCGCAACCACGTCCTCTCGCCTGTCGCCCCAGCGCTGTGCTGGGGCGTCCGCTTCCCAGAGTCCGCGCAACCACCGACAGTTCTCAGCGTTCAGGAGCCCCCGTTGACCGACGTCACCCATCCGGCCCCCTGCCCCGGCCCCGACGCCCACCGCACCCGGACCGGCGCCGTCTCCTGCATGGGCCACGCGAAACACTCCAACGCCGAACGGCAAGCTGCCGGGAAGCAGCCCGGCGCCCCCTGCCGGAAGCCGCCGATCCGGGGCCTGGACGTGTGCGCCACCCACGGCGGGAACAGCACCCGCAACGTGCTCGTCGGCCCGTGGGGCGCCGCGATCCTCGCCGCCACCAT
>CAYQFJ010000257.1:0-2615 GCA_964416715.1 uncultured Actinotalea sp.
GTCGACCTCGGAGACGACGACGCGCGCCCCCTGGCCGCGGAACGCCTGCGCCGAGCCCTTGCCGACGTCGCCGTAGCCCGCGACGAACGCGACCTTGCCGCCCATCAGGATGTCCGTGGCGCGGTTGATGCCGTCCGGCAGCGAGTGCCGGATTCCGTACTTGTTGTCGAACTTCGACTTCGTGACCGAGTCGTTGACGTTGATCGCCGGGAACAGCAGCCGACCGGCCTCGTGCAGCTGGTAGAGCCGGTGCACGCCGGTGGTGGTCTCCTCGGTGACCCCCTGGAGACCCGCGGCGATCCGGGTCCAGCGCTGCGGATCGGCGGCGAGTGCCCGGCGCAGGACGCCGAGCACCACGTTGTGCTCCTCGGAGTGGCCCGGGTCGCCGGGCAGGGTGTCCGCGGGTACGAGGCCGGCCTCCTCGTACCGCGCCCCCTCGTGCACCAGGAGCGTGGCGTCCCCGCCGTCGTCCAGGATCAGGTTGGGGCCGCGGGACGTGCCGTCGGCGGCGTCTGGCCACACCAGGATCTGCTCGGTGCAGTCCCAGTACTCCGTCAGCGTCTCCCCCTTCCACGCGAACACCGGTACCCCCCGGGGGTCCGACGCCGTCCCGTCCGGGCCCACCGCGACGGCCGCCGCGGCCTCGTCCTGGGTGGAGAAGATGTTGCAGGAGGCCCACCGGACCTCGGCACCGAGCGCCGTCAGCGTCTCGATCAGGACGGCGGTCTGCACGGTCATGTGCAGCGACCCCGCGATCCGCGCACCGGCGAGCGGCTGGGCGGCGGCGTACTCGGCGCGCAGCGCCATCAGCCCGGGCATCTCGTGCTCGGCGAGTCGGATCTGGTGCCGGCCGGCCTCGGCGAGGCCCAGGTCGCGGACCTTGAACCGGCCGGGCTGCTCGTCGAACGCACCGGCCGCGCCCGGGTCGGACGCGGTGGAGGTGGAGGTGGACTGGGTGGACAGCGACATGACTACCTCGGCTCGGGGACGGTGGCAGGTCCGTGCAGCGCTGACGGACCGTGTGGGCAGGCGGCGGGCACAGGGGGTCGTCGGGCGACCTGCGGGCCCGCCCGGCGCGGCCCCGTCCGGGCCACCGGCATCACCTGCGCCGGGCCCGTCCAGTCTACGACCGGTCCGACGACACTCGTCGCGAGCCGGGCAGCTGTGAGGAGATTACAGATCGATAACAATCCAAGAACTGGTAAAGTCGCAGGTCAGAGCCGCAGTCTTGCGGGGTCGCACCCCGAGAATGCCCCCGACGTAGCCCCTCTACGTTGGACTCTGCTGTGGATCCGCGACATGGTGGTACACGACCTGATCGTCGATCGGTCGGTTTGAACCGGTGCCCGCGTGCACCGCGCCGGGCTGCGCACGAACGCGGCAGGGTGGTCCACGACCGCCGTCCGGCAAGGCACGCGCAGGGGGCCGGTGAGGGCGCTCGCGAGTGCCCACCGGGTGGTCGATGACCCGGGGGTGCCTGACCCGGCACCACGAAGATCAGCATTCGGGCCGCGACCCCGCGCGGCCCTGAGTGCTGTCCGGAACGACCGAGACGAGGAACGCGTGACAGCACTGCGCGCGCAAGGCGTGTACAAGGTCTTCGGCCGCAGAGCCGCTGAGGCGGTCCGGCGGCTGGAGGGCGGAGCCACCCGCGACGAGGTGAAGTCGCTGGGCACGGCGGCCGTGATCGACGCCTCGTTCGAGGTGGAGGACGGTGAGACCTTCGTCGTGATGGGCCTGTCAGGCTCGGGCAAGTCCACCTTGATCCGGATGCTCAACGGGCTGTGGCGGCCCAGCGCAGGCAGCATCAAGCTCGGTGACGCGGACCTGTCCACCATCTCGGCCCGTGACCTTCGGACGCTGCGCCAGAAGCGCGTCTCGATGGTGTTCCAGCACTTCGCACTGCTGCCGCACCGCTCCATCATCGACAACGCCGCCTACCCCCTGGCGCTGCAGGACATCGACAAGGCCGAACGACGCCGTCGAGCCGGCGAGGCGCTGGAGATGGTCGGCCTGGCCGGCTGGGAGGACCACCTTCCGTCCGAGCTGTCCGGCGGCATGCGCCAGCGCGTCGGCCTGGCCCGTGCGCTGGCCGCCGACACCGACGTGCTGCTGATGGACGAGGCTTTCTCCGCGCTCGACCCGCTGATCCGCCGCGAGATGCAGCTTCAGCTCATCGAGCTGCAGCAGACGCTGGGCAAGACGATCGTCTTCATCACCCACGACCTCAACGAGGCGATGAACCTGGGCGACCGGATCGCCGTCATGCGTGACGGCCGGATCGTCCAGATCGGTACCTCCGAGCAGATCCTGTCCGACCCGGCCAACGACTACGTCGCCCAGTTCGTGGCCGACGTCGACAAGACCCGCGTACTGACGGCGTCCTCGGTGATGATGCGCCCGTTCGCGGTCGTGACCAGCGGCTCCGGGCCACGCGTCGCGCTGAACGAGATGCGCGAGGCGCAGACCTCGGCCGCCTACCTGATCGACCGTGACCGCACGCTGCGGGGGGTCCTGCGCGACGAGGACGTGGTGGCGGCCCAGCGTGCCGGCACGAGCGACCTGACCGAGCTGACGCGCGACGAGGTGACGGCGGTCTCGGCCGACGCGCCGCT
>CAYQFJ010000258.1:0-2608 GCA_964416715.1 uncultured Actinotalea sp.
GAGGCCAACATCATCTTCGGCGCGGTGATCGACGACGCGCTCGGCGACGAGGTCCGGGTCACGGTGATCGCCGCCGGCTTCGACAGCGGGACGCCCACGGTCCGCCGGGACGACCGGGCGCTCGGGCAGGTGAGCGGCGCGCCGCGGGTCCCCGCGGCGGACATCCACCCGCCGCGCCCGGCGCCGTCCGACCTGCCGCCGACGACGCCCGGGGCGCCCTCGACCGCGGACAACATCCGGGTCACCGAGACGGGCCTGCCGGACGGGCACGTCAGCGACGAGTCGGCGGACGTCGCCGTGCCGTCCTTCCTGGCCGACGACCGGGAGCCCGGGGCACCCGACGCCGACCGCGACTCCACCGAGGGCGAGGGCGACGAGCCGCGGGCCGGCACCGGTGCGGTCGAGGTCCCGCAGGTCTTCGAGGACCCGGCCGGGCGCCGGGGCAAGGACGACCTCGACCTCCCGGACTTCCTGAAGAACCCGTGACGCCGGCGGTGGCGGGCGCCCGGACATGACCGGACCGGTCGCGCCCGTCCTCGAGGTCGACCTCGGTCCCGGCGTGCGGGCGGGGTTCACCCTCGCCCGGCCGGGCACCGACGCCCCGGACGCGCCGCACGGGCACCCCGGCGAGGCGTTCAACCTGAGCCGCACGGTCGGCGACTCGCCGGAGGCGGTACTGGCACGGCGTCGGGCGCTGGCCGCCTGGGTCGGGGCGACGCCCGCCTGGGTGCACCAGGTGCACGGCGCGGACGTCGTGCGGGTCACGGCCGTGCCCACCGACGACGCACCGCTGGCCGCCGCGGACGCGATCGTGACCCGGCTCGACGCCGTGGCGCCCGCGGTGCTCGCCGCCGACTGTGTCCCGACCCTGCTCGCGGACGCCCGTGCGGGCGTGGTCGGGGCGGTGCACGCGGGCCGCCGCGGGCTGGCGGCAGGGGTGGTCCAGGCCGCGCTCGAGGCGATGGGCGACCTCGGTGCGCGCACCGGGGACCTGCGTGCCGTCGTCGGGCCCGCGATCTGCGGCCGGTGCTACGAGGTGCCGGCCGCGATGCGCGACGAGGTCGGGGCCGCGGTGCCCGGGACGGCCTCGACCACGTCCTGGGGCACCCCGTCGCTGGACCTGGTGGCCGGGGTGCGCGGCCTGCTGACCGACGCGGGCGTGCGCGTCGACGTCCTCGACGCGTGCACCTTCACCGACCCGCGCTGGTTCTCCCACCGTGCCGCCGGGAGGCCGGACCGACCCGTCGGACGGTTCGCCGGGGTGGTCCGGCTGCTGTGATCGGCACGCGTGTCGCGGGCGTGTCGACCCTGGTGACACCGATCCGCTGGGTTAGCGTGAGCGGGACCGGATCGTAGCCGTCGCGCCCTCGTAGCCGTCGAGCCGCGGTCCACTCGGACCGTCTGGGGATGGAGGCCGACATGGCCGGAGCACTGCGCAAGACCATGCTGTACCTCGGCCTGGCCGAGGACGAGCGACACGGTCAGGCCGACTACGTCGAGGAGTACGACGACGAGGAGTACGCCGTGCCGCACGAGTACGAGGCCGAGGTCACACCCATCCACCGCGGGCGCGGCCACGCGCCCGTGCACCAGCCCGCCACCGAGCTGCGGCGCATCACCACCATCCACCCCAGGTCGTACAACGACGCACGGGTGATCGGGGAGGCCTTCCGGTCGGGCACCCCGGTGATCATGAACCTGTCCGAGATGACGGATGCCGACGCCAAGCGGCTGGTCGACTTCTCCGCCGGGTTGATCTTCGGGCTGCGCGGGGCGATCGAGCGGGTGACCAGCAAGGTGTTCCTGCTGTCCCCGGAGCACGTGGAGGTCACCGGCGAGGAGCAGGTGGCGAGCGACACGAAGCACGCCGGCTTCTACAACCAGAGCTGACGTTGGACGTCGTCCGTTCCGTCCTCTACCTGGTCGTCCTGGTCTTCTTCATCCTGATGCTGGTCCGGCTGGTGCTGGACTGGGTGCAGGTGTTCGCACGCGAATGGCGTCCCAAGGGCGTCGTCCTGGTGGTGGCCGAGGCCACCTACACGGTGACCGACCCACCGCTGCGTGCGGTGCGCAAGGTGATCCCACCGCTGCCGCTCGGGTCGATCCGGCTCGACCTCGCCTTCCTGGTGATCATGGTGGTGGTCTCGATCCTGCTCGGCCTGCTCGCCCCCCGATGACGACACGCCGCCGACAAGACGGGCAGACCAGGGCAGGCGTGCCAATCTCCGCTACCGTGATCCGAGGCGGTCCACGACCGTCGTGGCCCGACGAGCGCGACCAACCGAGGTGACACCATGGCTCTGCTTACGGCAGACGACGTCCTGAACAAGAAGTTCCAGGCGACCAAGTTCCGTGAGGGCTATGACCAGGACGAGGTCGACGACTTCCTCGACGAGGTGGTCAACACGTTGCGCGCGGTCACGGCGGAGAACGACGACCTCAAGGGCAAGCTGGCCGCTGCCGAGCGTCGGATCGCCGAGCTCAGCCGCGCCGAGGGCGGCCAGGGTGCGCGCGCCGTCGAGGCCACCGAGCAGACCGCCTACCAGCCGGTGGTCCAGCCCGAGCCGGAGCCGGAGCCCGAGCCGGAGCCCGAACCGGAACCCGCACC
>CAYQFJ010000259.1:0-2570 GCA_964416715.1 uncultured Actinotalea sp.
CCCAGTACTGGCTCGGCGTCGGCGCGCAGCCGACCGAGCAGGTGCTCGCGCTGCTGAAGGTCACCGGCGACTGGCAGAAGTTCAAGGGCCTGCCGGGCGCCGAGGGGACGCTGCGCGTCAAGGACGCGGCCGCCGACGCCGAGGCGGCGATCGCAGCGGCCGCCGACGCCGCGGAGAAGGCCAAGGCGAAGGCCGCCGAGAAGGCCGAGAAGGCCGAGAAGAAGGCTGCCGCCGACGCCGCGGAGAACACGGAGGCCGAGACGTCCGACGAGGGCACCGCGGACGGGAAGGCCGACGAGGGCACCGCGGACGCGGAGGCCCCGGCCGAGGAGGCCGCCGCTGGCTCCACCGAGCAAGGTGAGTCCTCCAGCGAGTCTTCCACCGATGGGGCGGACGAGGCGGGCGAGGAGAAGTCCTGATGCTCGCCGACGCCCTCGAGCACCTGGTGCGCGGGATCGTGGACAGCCCGGACGACGTCCGGGTGAGCGCGCGCTCGTTGCGCCGTGGTGAGGTGCTCGAGGTGCGGGTGCACCCCGACGACCTCGGCCGGGTGATCGGCCGCAACGGACGGACCGCCCGCGCGCTCCGGACCGTCGTCGGCGCGCTGTCCACGGACGGTCCGGTCCGGGTCGACGTGGTGGACGTCGACCGCCGCTGAGCTGCCGCGCAGGGTCACCCACGGAGGACGCATGGAGCTGACCGTGGCGACGATCGGACGTGCCCACGGGTTGCGCGGCGAGGTCGCCGTCGAGGTGCGCACCGACGTGCCGGACGAGCGGTTCGTCGTCGGCGTGACGCTCGCCACGGACCCGGCCGGCTCCGGGCCGCTGGAGATCTCCCGAGTGCGACGGCAGGGCGAGCGCTGGTTCCTGACCTTCGTCGGCGTGACCGACCGGGACGGGGCGGAGGCGTTGCGCGGCGTCCGGCTGGTGGTCGACGCGGACCGGTCCACCGACGACGACGCCTGGTACCCGCACGAGCTCGCCGGGTTGCGTGCCGAGGCGCCGGACGGGACGCCCCTGGGTGAGGTGCTCGGCGTCGAGCACCTGCCCGCGCAGGACCTGCTGGTGCTGCGCGAGGCGGGCGGTGAGCGGACGCTCGTCCCGTTCGTGCAGGTGATGGTGCCGGTGGTGGACGTGGCCGGCGGGCGGGTCGTGATCGACGCGCCGCGCGGCCTGCTCGCGGCGGACGCGCAGGAGGCCGACGTGGTCCCGCCGTCGTCCGGGCCCGGGGACGAGGCCTGACGTGCGCGTCGACGTCGTCACGATCTTCCCCGAGTACCTGCGCCCGCTGGACCTGTCGCTGGTGGGCAAGGCACGCACGTCGGGCCTGCTCGACGTGCGTGTGCACGATCTGCGCGAGTGGACCACGGACCGGCACCGCACGGTCGACGACGCGCCGCTGGGCGGTGGCGCCGGCATGGTCATGCGCCCCGACGTGTGGGGGGCCGCGCTGGACGAGGTGCTGCAGCCCGGTGGCGAGCTGGTCGTCCCGACGCCGTCCGGGGAGCGGTTCGACCAGCGCACCGCCGAGCGGATGGCCACGGCCACGCAGCTCGTCGTCGCGTGCGGGCGGTACGAGGGCATCGACGCCCGGGTCGCCGAGCACTTCGCGCAGCGGGACGACGTGCGGGTCTCGGAGATCTCGCTCGGCGACTTCGTGCTGGGCGGCGGCGAGGTCGCCGCCCTGGTGCTCGTCGAGGCCGTCGCGCGGCTGCTGCCCGGGGTGTTGGGCAACCCCGGCTCGCTCGACGAGGAGTCGCACGGGCACGGCGGCCTGCTGGAGTACCCGGTGTTCACCCGCCCGCCGTCCTGGCGCGGGCACGAGGTACCACCGGTGCTGCTGTCCGGCCACCACGCGGCGATCGAGCGCTGGCGGCGGGACGCGGCGGTGGAACGCACGGCGCGACGCCGTCCGGACCTGATCGCGTCGCTGGACCCCGGGACGCTGGACGACGCCGACCTGGCCGCGCTGGGACGGGCTGGCTGGACGGTGGCCGACGGGCGAGTCGTGCCGGCCGCCACGGATGTGGCAGACTGACCCCTCGGTGTGCGCAGGCCGCGCCTCTGCCACGGGGGAGGCGGTCACGGCCACCCGCGGTCCGCCCCGGCGGCCCGACGGGACGCACCCGCTCCAGATCCGACGAGGCAGCCCCGCTGCCCGTGACACGTGCCTGACCTGTGGCAGGACGGGAAGCGACCCACCATGCACACTCTCGACTCGGTCGACGCCGCCTCGCAGCGGGACGACATCCCCGACTTCCGCCCGGGGGACACCCTCAAGGTGAACGTCAAGGTCGTGGAGGGGACCCGCTCCCGTGTCCAGGCGTTCCAGGGCGTGGTGATCCGCCGGTCCGGTGGCGGCGTCCGCGAGACGTTCACCGTCCGCAAGATCAGCTTCGGCGTCGGGGTGGAGCGGACCTTCCCGGTGCACTCCCCGACCCTGGAGTCCGTCGAGGTCGTCACCCGAGGTGACGTGCGACGCGCCAAGCTCTACTACCTGCGCAGCCTGCGCGGCAAGAAGGCGAAGATCCGCGAGAAGCGTGAGACCGCCTCGTCCTGAGGCCGGTA
>CAYQFJ010000260.1:0-2522 GCA_964416715.1 uncultured Actinotalea sp.
CACTTGAGGGTCGAACGCGCCACATCGGGACCCGAACGCTCCACTTGAGGGTGGAACGCTCCACACGAGCGCCGAACGCTCCACTTGGCGAGGCGAGCGCTCCAGCCGACGACGCGAACGCTCCACTCTTGGGTGGCGAGCGGTGGGGCGGGCGGGGGCGGGAGACGCAGGCGGCAGCGTCGGGGGGAGACGGAAGAGTCGGCGTCGGGCCGCGGAGCGCCTGTCGGCGCGAAGGCCGCTCGAAGCGGCAATGTGTGGAGCCCGGGGCTACCGCGACCCGACGTCGCTCTCGATTTTAGCGGCCACGGGGCACCGGTGGCTCGTCCCGGGCGGGAATTCACCTACGCCACACGCGAACGGGTGACGCCGGCCGGGTCACGGTCACCGGTCACCGGTCACGGCCACGGCCACGGCCACGGCCACGGTCACCGGTCACCGGTCACCGGCCACCGGTCACCGGTCACCGGTCATCGTTCTAGTCACGCGAGAGTGAGCCGCACCGACCCGGGCCGGCACGAGGGCCGCGCGCTCACTCGAGCCGGTCGGCGCGCCAGAGCGCGGCGGCGTTCTCCAGCTCCTCGGCCGTGCGCACCAGCCCGGACGCGCCCCGGGTCATCCGGACGGCGCGGTCGTCGTCGTGCTCCACCAGGTCCGCGTCGAAGGCGGAGCCGGTGGCCAGCACGCGGCAGAACGCCGCCCCGCGCTCGAGCGCCACGGCGAGATCGCCGGTGAACACCCCGGACAGGACGGCGTCGGTCACCTCCGCGACCTCCGCGGGCCCCGGCGGGCTCGCCACGCCCGCGACGACGTCGTGCACCTCGGCACGCGCCACACCGGCCCGGTACCGATCGGCCAGGGTGTGCGGGTCGCGCCGCACCCACTCGCGCAACACGTACAGGCGCCACAACGCACCGGGAAGGGTGTTGGGCGGGCTGTCCGCCCACATGCCGGCGACGACGTCGAGGCCCTCGTCCTCGACCAGGCTCACCAGCCGACGCACGATCTGCGGGTCCTCCGCGGCCCGGCCGCGGTGCACCACCACCTGCGCTGTGGTGTGCGCCACCTCCGACCGCAGCGCCGGGTCCGCGTCACCCGGCAGCTGGTCCGCCACGTGCGGGTCGAGCATCGCCGGACGCCGGGGGCGCCGCGAGTCACCAGGATCGTTCACCCGACCAGTGTGCGGCAGGCCGTCAACCGTTCGCGAGCCGCGTGCTCACTCCTGCGGCTCGAACGTGAGCGACACCGAGTTCATGCAGTACCGGTCGCCGGTCGGGGTCTGCGGGGCGTCGTCGAACACGTGGCCCAGGTGGGAGCCGCACGAGGCGCAACGGACCTCGGTGCGAACCATCCCGAGGCTGCGGTCCTCGACCAGCTCGACCGCGTCCTCCTCCTTCGGTGCGTAGAAGCTCGGCCACCCGCAGTGGGCGTCGAACTTCGTCTCCGCCTGGAACAGGGTCGCGCCACACGCCCGGCAGCTGTACGTGCCCAGCCGGGTCTCTCCGAGCAGCTCACCGGTGCCGGGACGCTCGGTGCCGGCCTGACGCAGCACCGCGTACTCCTGCGGCGAGAGCTCGGCACGCCACTGCTCGTCGGTCTTGGTCACGGGGTACGTCATCTCGGCCCTCTCCGTCCGTCGGCGTCTCAAGTGAACACCGCCGACCCGGCAGATCATCCGCCGGGTCGTGCAGACCTCAGCGGCCGCGGCGCCGTCCACCCGCGCGGGACATCTCCACCGCACCGTTGCGACGGGCCGAGCCACCGCCCTGGCGCTGCGAACCGCCGCCCTGGCGCGCGCCGCCGCCCGGCTGTACCGGGAAGGCCGAGATCGCGCTGCGACCCTGCGCGGCAGCAGCCCGGGTCTGCGTGCCACCGCCCCGGCCACCCGAGCCACCCCGGCCACCCGAGCCACCGGTCGTCGCTTCTCCTGCGACCGAGCCACGCGCCGGTGACCCGCCTGCGGCGGGCCCATCCGCACCACGCCGACGCCGACGCGAACCACCCGAACGCGAGCCACCGCCCGCAGCGGCACCGCTGGGAGCACCACCGGCACGAGCACCATCGCCACGGCCGGCACCCCCGGTCCGGCTGGAACCACCGGTACGAGCACCACCGGCACGAGCCCCGGCACGCCCGGCACCGGCTCCGCCGCCGGCCCGCGAGCCCGCAACCGGAGCAGGCTCCACCACAGGCGCCACCGGTCCGACGAGCTCGGCGAGTGCCGGGTCCCCGACCCGCACCGGCCGGGGTCGTGCGGTGATCTTGGCCTGGCGGGTCAGGGAGCGCACGTCCCCGGTCTGCTCCGGGAGCACGATGGTGACCACGTCCCCGCCGGAACCGGCGCGCGCCGTGCGGCCGGAGCGGTGCAGGTACGCCTTGTGCTCGGCCGGCGGGTCGACGTGCACCACGAGCTCGATCTCGTCGACGTGGATGCCGCGCGCCGCGATGTCGGTGGCCACGAGCACCCGCACGCCGCCGCCGGAGAACGCCTCCAGGTTGCGCTCGCGCGCGTTCTGGCTGAGGTT
>CAYQFJ010000261.1:0-2517 GCA_964416715.1 uncultured Actinotalea sp.
CGGCGTGGCGTATCCGCTTCCGGTCCTGTCCCGCCTGGCCGATCTCGAGCATGTCGTCGCCGTCAAAGCCGCCTCGGTCGATGTGGCGACCTACACCGAACTGTGGGACACCTTGTCGACCAAGACCCGGGTGTTGGCGGCCACGGATGCTCCGGGACTGCTCGGCATGCTGATTCACGGGTCACACGGCGCGCTGATCGGCATCGGCGCGATCGAGCCGGCGCTGTGGGCCGAGTTCTTGCGGCTCGTCGACGAGTGCCCGTTGGAGCAAGCTCGCGACCTGTTCGTTCGATCGTGCCTCCCCCTGATGGACGCGGTGTTCGAGAACCAGGTCCCCCGAGGGCTGGAAAGTGAGGCCAGTGCCACCAAGGAGGCGCTGGTCCAACTCGGCCAGATTCCGTCGTCGCGGGTCCGGCCTCCCGCTGTTCCGGTGTCACAACAGCGCAAGGTCGCCATCCACGAAGCTCTGGTACAAGCAGGATTGCTGCAGACCGACAACGTCACGGCGCCCGGCGGCTGAAACGACGCCCACCATCGCGATAGTCCGTGTGATCTGACGAAGGAGAAAACGTGCCCGTCGAAATGTCGGTGTCTGATGGCGTTGCCGAGATCACCTTGAATCGCCCCGAGGCGCTCAATGCGATTGATGCCGAGATGCGCGAGGGCTTGCGACAGGCGTGGCGGCGGGTCGGATCCGACCCTGACATCCGCGTCGCACTGGTGACCGGTGCCGGCACCAAAGCGTTCTGTGCCGGGGCCGACCTCAAGCGCACCATGCCGCCGAAGGAGAGCTTTGCCGAGCTGACGTTCAACTCCACCACATCTCAACATCTGTTGACCGGCATGAACACCGACAAGCCGATCATCTGCGCGATCAACGGTTACGCGATCGGCGGCGGCCTGGAGATGGCGCTGGCCTGCGATATCCGGTTGGCATCGGAGAATGCTGAGCTGGGCCTGGCCGAGGTTCAGCACGGCACCATTCCAGGGGGCGGCGGGACACAGCATCTGCCCCGCGCCGTTCCGCTGTCCTTGGCCATGCAGATGCTGTTGACCGGTGACCGCATCAACGCGGCCAAGGCCTTGGAATCCGGCCTGGTCAGCGAGGTGGAGTCCGCCGAGCGCCTGCTGCCTCGAGCCCGAGAAATCGCCCACCGGATAGCCCGCAACGGCCCGTTGGCCGTACGCGCCATCAAACGTGTCGTCCGTGAAGGTCTGGCGTTGCCCTTGGCCTCGGCCCTCGAACTGGAGCTGTTCGTCTGGGGCAACCTCCGCGACACCGAAGATCGAGTAGAAGGGAGACGTGCGTTTGCCGAAGGCCGGGCTCCGCAGTTCAAGGGTCGCTGACGTGCGCAGTTACGCTGGGGAATGGTTCGTGTTGGATGACTTGGGGGTTGGCTGATGGCACGCCGCAGTCGGGGCGGCAAACAGGCGACTGTCACCGACGTCGCCGAGCGGGCCGGGGTCTCGCTGGCCACCGCGGCCCGGGTGCTCCGCTCGGAGCCGACGGTGAACAAGGAGCTGGCCCAGCGAGTTCACCAGGCCGCCGCCGAACTGAACTACGTGCCGAACATGGTGGCGCGCAATCTGCGTCGCGGAAGCGGAAACACCATCGGCTGTGTCATCGGCGAGATGCTGGACCCATACTTCGCGGAGATCGCGGAATCGGTGACGGTGCGCGCTGAAGAAGCGCATTCGATGATGGCGATCGTCTCCAACATGCAGCGATCAGCGAAGTTGGAACTCAAGCATTGCCGCCAGCTGTGGGAGCAGCGGGTCGACGGGTTGATCATCGCCGGTGGGGGTTTCGACCAGCGCACTCATGCCGAGGAATTCACCGGCCTGGTCAACCAGATCACCGCCGCGGGTGTCATCGTCGTGACATTGTCGCCTCGGTTGGTGGACGTCCCTGCGTTCACCGTCGACAACGAGACGGTGGGCGGGCTCATGGCCCGTCATCTCATCGACCACGGCCACCACCGCGTGGGCATCCTCACCGGACCGCCGAACAGCGAGACCACCACCCAACGGCTTCGCGGGATGGAGAAGACGCTGCGCGAGGCCGGGGTCACGGTGCACGTGAAGTACGCCGACTACGCGCCGGAGTCCGGGAGCGTGGCCACGGCAGAACTGTTGACACAACAGCCGGAGATCACCGGGATTCTGGCCGCGGCGGATTCGATCGCCGTCGGAGCGATCAGTGGCGCACAGTCGATCGGGAAGAGCGTGCCGAGCGACGTTTCGGTCATGGGACTGGGCCGAACGCGTATGTCGCTGTATTCCTCGCCGATCTTGACCACCGTCGACATTCACCTGGCCGAGCATGCCATGGCGGCGACGGACTACATCGCCGCCAAGGTACGCGGGAAGGAACCCGTCGAGTTCACGCCCGTGGAACCGACGCTCGTGCCGGGTGCGTCGGTGGGCGCCGCCAAGACCGCGGCATGATCACCCGAGCCGGCCGCCATCACGGCGGGCGGGTCTCGGTGTCCACGGGGACGAGCGTGAAGGTGTGCT
>CAYQFJ010000262.1:0-2504 GCA_964416715.1 uncultured Actinotalea sp.
CATCAGGGACGTGCCGCCCAGCACGACGGCGAGGATCGCGTAGAGCTCGATGAACAGCCCGGCCGCGTTGGCGTCGGCGGCCTTGATGTTGGAGGCGTAGATGATGCCGGCGGCCCCGGACAGCACGCCGCTGACGACGTACGCGCCCCAGATGATGCCGCGCGACCGCACGCCGGCGAGCCGGCTCGCGTCGGGGTTGATGCCGACCGCCTCGGTCAGCACGCCGAGCGCGGTGCGGCGCTCCACGAGCCCGATGGCCACGATGGCCGCGACCGAGATGAAGAACGCGAACGGGAGCAGGGTCAGGTAGCCGCTGGCGATGTACGCGAACGGTGCGGAGTTCACCGTGGTGATGAAGCCGCCGGTGATCAGCAGCGCCACCCCGCGGCCGGCCAGCATGAGCACGAGCGTGGCGATGATCGGCTGGATGCCCAGCACGGAGACCAGGAAGCCGTTCCACGTCCCCAGCACGAGCGAGACCAGCAGCGCGACGCCGACGGCGACCAGCACCGTGCCCAGGTTGCCCGGGTCGTTCGAGCCGTCGATCACGGTCAGCGCGACCGCACCGGAGACGGCCATGATCGCGCCGACGGACAGGTCGATGCCGCGGGTCGCGATCACGATCGTCATGCCGAGCGAGACCAGCATCAGCGGGGCGCTGCCGCGCAGGATGTCGATCAGCGCACCGTAGAGCTGTGCGTCTCGCACGGTGATGCGCAGGAAGGAGGGTCGGGCGACCGAGTTGACCACGACGAGCGTCAGCAGCGCCGCCACGGGCCAGAACAGACGGTGGCGCACCAGGCTCGTCATGCCGCACTCTCCTTGCCGTTGGCGAGGTAGCTGATGAGTCCGTCGAGATCGACCTGCCCCGAGTCGAGCTCACCGACCTTGCGCCGGTCCCGGAGCACCGCGATCCGCTGGGCCAATCGAAGCACCTCCTCCAGCTCGGAGGAGATGAACACGACGGCGAGTCCCTTCGCGGAGAGCTCGGCCACCTTCTGCTGGATGTCGGCCTTGGCGCCGACGTCGATGCCGCGCGTCGGCTCGTCCAGCAGGAGCAGCTCGGGTGCGGTGGCCAGCCAGCGCGCGAGCAGCACCTTCTGCTGGTTGCCCCCCGAGAGGTTGGCGACGACGGCGTCCGGGTCCGCCGGGCGTACGCCGAGCGCCTCGATGTACTCGGCCACGACGGCGTCCTGTTCGGCCTTGCGGATCTTGCGGGCCCAGCCCTGCCGGGCCTGGATGCCCAGCACGATGTTCTCCGCCACGGTGAGGTCCGCCACGATGCCCTCGCCTCGCCGGTCCTCGGAGGAGAACGCGATCCGTTGGTCGATGGCGTGCCGCGGCGACGTCATCCGGATCGGCTTCCCGTGCACGGCGAGGCGCCCGACGTCGGGCCGGTCGGCGGCGCACAGCAACCGGGCGAGCTCGGTGCGGCCGGAGCCGAGCAGCCCGGCCAGGCCCACGACCTCGCCCGGGTACACGTCGATGTTCATCGGCTCGAGTGCACCGCGTCGGCCGATCTGGGTGGCCCGCAGCACGGGTTCGCCGGTGCGGTCGATCTGGCGGTCCGCGGTGGACGACAGCGCTTCGAGGTCGTGCAGCTCGCGTCCGATCATCATGGTGACCAGCGTGTCCCGGGGGAGCTCGGCCACGGGGCGCTCGCCCACCAGGGCGCCGTTGCGCAGCACGGTGATGCGGTCGGAGATCTCGTACACCTGGTCCAGGAAGTGCGAGACGAAGAGGATCGCGACGCCGGAGTCGCGCAGCTCGCGCACCACGCGGAAGAGCTGTTCGACCTCGTCGCGGTCGAGGCTCGACGTCGGCTCGTCCAGGATCAGCACCTTCGACTCGAGCACCATGGCGCGGCTGATCGCCACGAGCTGCTGGATGGCGATCGAGTGTCCCGACAGCTCCGACCTCGGGTCGATCGAGAGGTCCAGGCTCTCCAGGTGGCGGGTCGCCAGGGCGTGGGTCGCCTTCCAGTCGATCGCCCCGCGGCGTCGCGGCTCGTGCCCGAGCATGACGTTCTCCCCGACCGTCAGGTTCGGGCAGAGGTTGACCTCCTGGTACACCGTCGCGATCCCGGCGTCCTGGGCGTCTGCCGTGGAGGTGAACGTCCGGGCCTTCCCCGAGACGGTGATGGTGCCGGCGTCGATCGGGTAGACCCCGGTCAGCGCCTTGATCAGGGTGGACTTGCCCGCGCCGTTCTCGCCCATCAGCGAGTGGACCTCGCCCGGGCGGAGCGTCAGGTCGACGCGGTCGAGGGCGAGCACGCCCGGGAAGCGGATGGTGATGCCGCGCATCTGGACGATCGGTGCAGGGCCGGTGCCCGGTGCGGGGCCGGCGTCGGCCGGGCCTCTCGTGGTGGTGTCCACTGCCATGTCCTGGAGTGCCTTCTGCTAGGTGCGGTCAGGTGGGACCCGGCCCGCGGGCGAACGGTGCTGCCGGGCGGCCGGACCGCAACGGGCCCCGCCCACCCGCAGCCCTCGATCAGTACATCCCGT
>CAYQFJ010000263.1:0-2498 GCA_964416715.1 uncultured Actinotalea sp.
GGCCCAAGGTCTCCCCGGGCGTGAAGTTCGCCGACGCCGAGCTGCTGGGGATGCCCGTGATCGTGGTGGTCGGCCGTGGGCTGGCCGAGGGCGTCGTCGAGGTCCGGCTGCGCCGACCGACGGACGCCGGACTGCCGGCCGGGCAGCGGCCGGACGCCGAGCAGGTGCCGGTGGACCGGGCGGCGTCCCGGGTCGCGGAGATCGTCGCGGGCTTGTCGGCCTGATCACCGCGGCGACCTCCGGCCGACGACGGGCGGGGTGCCTGGTGCGCTCAGGCGGCGGGGGCCTCGGTCGGGACCTGCGCTGGGGAGGCGGCGCGCTCGGGCAGGCCGGGGAAGACCGGGACGACGCCGGTGAGCCCCACGACCGTGCGGCTGCCCTCGATCAGTGCGTCGACCAGTGCGGACCGTGAGCCGGCCGCGGCGCTCGCGGCCAGGGACGCGTAGGTCGCGGCCAGGTCGCTCTCCAGCGTGGCGAGCGCCGCGAGCATCGCGTCGTGCGCGGCCGGGTCGACGTCGGTCGCGGTGAGCTGGTCGGGCAGCCGGTACGCGCTGCGGCGCGGGTCCTGCTCGGTGCCGGAGATCCCGGCGGCGCGGGCCCACTGCTCGGCACGCCCGCGGTGCTGCTCGGCCCGCACCGCGGCTCGGCTCCGTGCGGTGTCCGAACCGCGCGCCGCAGCGACCTCCCAGGCCAGGCCGAGCGCGTCCTCGGACTGCACGACCACCGCGACGTCGTGCTCGGTGAGCCCGTCCGGCACGGCGTCGGGCGGGACGAAGCCGGCCGCGGGGTCGGTGCCGGACGCCGAGGCCCCCGGCTCGGCAGTGTCGCCGTCGGCCGCCCCCAGCGCGGCGCCGAGCCGGTCGGCCAGGAGCAGACGTGCGGTCGCGACCGATGCCAGGAGGCGCGCCAGCGGGCCGTCCGGCACGTCCTGCGCGTCCTGCCGCGCCGCGGACGCCGTCTCCTTCAGGAGCGCGACCAGGTCCGGCGGGGTCACGGCGGGTGGGGTGGTGGGGTCGATGGTGGCGGGCGCGGTGGTGGCGTCGCCCTGGTCGCCCGTGGCGGCCGGCTCGGCCGCGTCCGGCGGGTCCTCGGCGGCGCCCGTGGTCGACGTGCCGGGCTCGGTGCCGGGCTCGGTGCCGGGCTCGGCGTCGTCGTCCGTCCCCGGGTCGTACAGGCCCCCGAGCACGGTCAGGTGCTCGTCCGTCGTCGCCTCGACCCGGGCGAGGACCTCCAAGGTCGCCTGGTCGGTCACCTGAGGCGCCACCTGTCCGGTGAGCACCCGGAGGGCGACCGCATCGGCGGTCGCGTGCTGACGGGCCTGCTCGACCGGTCCGGCGACCGGCGGCGCCGGGTCGGGCTCCTCCCAGCGCAACCCGCAGCCGGCCAGCAGCAGGCTCACGGCGACCAGCAGCGCGGCGGCCACGCGCAGCCGGCGGGGCCGGTCGGGCCGGTGCGGCACGGTGGTGCGCCGGCGGCCGCCGGCGGGGGTCTCGGTGGAGGTCATCGCGGGCGATCCTGCCACGCCGCCGGTGCCGGGAGTCGTTAGGCTGGGCCGGGACAAGTCCACAGGGTCGTCTCCACGCCGGTGACCCGCACGACCCACGGGAGGCGAACATGGGCACCCCCGCGAGCCAGGCGGCCGGTAGGGTCCGCGAGGCGGTCGGCCCCGTCGTGGCCGCCGCCGGGCTGGTGCTCGAGGCGGTGAGCGTGCACCCGGCCGGACGGCGCTCGGTCGTCCGCGTGGTGGTCGACCTGGACGACGACGCCGTCGGCAGCCTGGACCTGGACCGGCTCGGCGAGGTCTCCAAGGACATCTCCACGACCCTGGACGACGCCGACCCGCTGCGCGGTGCCTACGTGCTGGAGGTGTCCACACCCGGGACCGAGCGGCCACTGACCGAGCTGCGGCACTTCCGCCGTGCCCGGACCCGCCGGGTGCGGCTGACCCTGCGGGACGGCTCGGTGGTCACCGGCCGGCTCACCTCCGCGGAGGCGGACCACTACGAGCTGGCCGGCGACGAGGGCGGGGTCCGGCTCGATCCGGCGGAGGTGGTCCGCGGTGCCGTCGAGGTCGAGCTCACGCGTGGCCGTGACGACGGGCGAGCCCGCGACGACGAGGAGGAGCGGTCCTGATGGAGATCGACATGACGGCGCTGCGCCTCGTGGAGCACGAGCGCGACATCAGCCTCGACGTCCTGGTCTCGGCGATCGAGCAGGCGCTGCTCTCCGCCTACCACCGCACGGCCGGGGCGTACCCCGACGCCAGGGTGGAGGTCGACCGCCGGACCGGTGCGGTGACGGTGTGGGCCCGCGAGCGGGCCGAGGTGGCGTACCCGAGCGAGACCGGCGATGCCGACGAGGCCGGGGTCGACGGCGCCGTCGCGGACGAGCACGCGCGGGACCACGCGCTGGGTCCGGAGTTCGACCACACGCCGGACGGCTTCGGCCGGGTCGCGACCGCCACGGCGCGCCAGGTGATCGTCCAGCGGCTGCGCGAC
>CAYQFJ010000264.1:0-2493 GCA_964416715.1 uncultured Actinotalea sp.
CCGGTCTACGGGGTCCAGTGGCGCTCGTGGCCGACCCCGGACGGCGGTCACGTGGACCAGATCAGCCAGGTGGTCGAGGCGATCCGGCGTGACCCCGACTCCCGCCGGCACATCGTCTCCGCGTGGAACGTGGCGGACATCCCGCAGATGGCGCTGGCACCGTGCCACGCGCTGTTCCAGTTCTACGTGGCCGACGGTCGGCTCTCCTGCCAGCTCTACCAGCGCAGCGCGGACCTGTTCCTCGGCGTGCCGTTCAACATCGCGAGCTACGCGCTGCTGACGCACATGGTCGCTCAGCAGACCGACCTGGAGGTGGGGGACTTCGTGTGGACCGGCGGGGACTGCCACGTCTACGACAACCACGTCGAGCAGGTCACCGAGCAGCTCACCCGCGAGCCGTACCCGTTCCCCAGGCTGGAGCTGCGTCGCGCACCGTCGATCCTGGACTACACGTTCGAGGACGTCTCGGTGGTCGGCTACGAGCACCACCCGGCGATCAAGGCGCCGGTGGCCGTGTGAGCCTCGCCCTCGTATGGGCCCGGTCACCGCAGGGGGCGATCGGCCGCGACGGCTCGCTGCCCTGGCGGGTGCCGGAGGACCTGCGGCACTTCGCCCGGCTCACGACCGGTCACGTGGTCCTGATGGGACGGGCGACCTGGGAGTCGCTCCCGCCGACGTTCCGGCCGCTGCCCGACCGGGAGAACGTCGTGCTCAGCCGGACCCCCGGCTACCGGGCCGACGGAGCGCGCGTCGTCGGCTCCCTGGACGAGGCGCTCACGCTGGTCGGCGAGCGGGAGGCGTGGGTCGCGGGCGGGGGAGCGTTGTACGCCGAGACCCTCCCGCTGGCCGACCGGCTGGAGGAGACCATCGTCGACGTCACCGTGGACGACGCCGACACCTGGGCCCCCACCCCGGACCCTGCGCGCTGGGTGGTGACCGGCAACGACCCCGACGACGGCTGGCACACCTCCCGGACCGGGTTGCGGTACCGCTTCGTCTCGTGGCGGGTCGAACCGTAGGTGCTGGGCACCCCGGCGACGACGCCTGACCGGGCGGTACGGTGAGCCCATGACGTCCCGCACTCCGCAGACGCCCGAGCGTCCGTTCGGCGCGCTGCTCACCGCGATGGTGACGCCGATGCGGACGGACGGCTCGCTCGACCTGGACGCCGCCGGGTCCTTGGCCCGCCACCTGGTCGACCACGGGCACGACGGTCTGGTGCTCAGCGGTACGACCGGCGAGGCGCCGACCACGCACACCCCCGAGAAGTGCGACCTGGTCCGCGCCGTCGTCGACGCGGTGGGGGACCGGGCGATGGTGGTCGCCGGAGCGGGCTCGAACGACACCGCGCACGCGGTCCGCATGGCCGAGCAGGCGGCCGAGGCCGGTGCGCACGGGTTGCTCGCGGTCACGCCCTACTACTCCCGGCCGTCCCAGGAGGGCGTCTACCGGCACACGGTCGCCATCGCGGACGCCACCGAGCTGCCGGTCATGCTCTACGACGTCCCGGGCCGTACCGGGGTGCGCTATGCCGCGCAGACGCTGGACCGCCTGGCCGAGCACGACCGGATCGTCGCGCTCAAGGACGCCACGGGCGACCCGGTGGGAGGTCTGCGCACGCACGCACGCACCGGGCTGGCCCTGTACTCCGGTGACGACGCCCTGCTGCTGCCGTTCCTCGCCGTCGGCGGGGTCGGGCTGGTCAGCATGGCCGCACACCTGGTCGGAGACGAGCTCGCCGCGACCATCCGTGCCTTCGACGCCGGTGACACCGCCGGCGCGCTGGCCACGTTCACCTCGGTGCTTCCGGCGATCGACCTGATCTGCGGCAGCGGCAACGGGGCGCTGCGGTCCAAGCTCGCCCTGAGTCTGCTCGGGCTCATCCCGCACGCCACCATGCGTCTTCCCCAGGCAGCCCCGGACGACGACGAGGTGGCCGCGGTCCGCGAGCAGCTGGTCGCGCTGGGGATGCTGCACACCACGGAGGTCTGATGTCCCACCCCCACCCGGAGCTCGGCCTGCCGCCGGCCCTGGCCGACGGCGCGCTGCGGATCGTGGCGCTCGGCGGTCTCGGCGAGGTCGGCCGGAACATGGCGGTCCTGGAGTACGGCGGCCGGCTGCTCGTGGTCGACTGCGGGGTCCTCTTCCCGGAGGACCACCAGCCCGGGGTCGACCTGATCCTCCCGGACTTCGACTACATCGCCGACCGGATGGACGACGTCGAGGCGGTGGTGCTGACGCACGGCCACGAGGACCACATCGGGGCCGTGCCGTACCTGCTCCGGCTGCGCCAGGACATCCCCTTGATCGGCTCCCAGCTCACCCTCGCCTTCGTGGAGGCCAAGCTCAAGGAGCACCGGATCACCCCGCTGACGCTCGCGGTGGCGGAGGGGCGCAGGGAGAAGGTCGGGCCGTTCGACCTGGAGTTCGTCGCGGTCAACCACTCGATCCCGGACGCGCTCGCCGTCGCGATCCGCACCCCGGCCGGCACCG
>CAYQFJ010000265.1:0-2466 GCA_964416715.1 uncultured Actinotalea sp.
GTGGGCGATACTGGGTTCGAACCAGTGACCTCCTCGGTGTGAACGAGGCGCTCTACCACTGAGCCAATCGCCCGTCGTTGGCGGCGAGACCGCTCGGTACTGCACGACGACGTCACGATGGTAGCGAACGGTGACCCGATCACTGAAACGCCACCAGCGAGCGGCGAGGTGCTGTCGGCAGCGACCGGGTCACCGGGGCACGACCTGCCGATGGACTCGACCGATGAAAGGGGTGACGATGACCGGTACCGGACGCGCGGTTCGCGAGATCGCCCCGATGCACCTGGTTCTCGCCGACGCGACCACTCTTCCCGTGAGCGCTGAGCTCAGCTTCGACGTCGGTGACCCCTACACCGTGCGGATCGCCTTCGTGGGCGCGCACTCCACCTCGACCTGGTTGATCGGGCGCGAGCTGATCGCGCACGGCCTGCTCGCCGAGGAGTCCGCCCCGGCCGGTACCGGTGACGTGCGCATCTGGCGGGACGAGGACCCGACCTACGTGCTCGTCGCGCTCAGCGGCGTGGAGGGCGAGGCGTTGCTGGCCGGTGCTGCGCGCCCGTTCATGAACTTCCTCGCGGCGACGGTCGAGCTGGTCCCGTTCGGGTCCGAGGGCGACCGGATGGAAGAGGAGATCTCCCGGCTGATCGTCAGCCTGCTCGACGCCTGATCCGCGCCCGGCACCTGGTCGGCGTACGACGCGGGCAGGGGTCGGGCGGCGGATCGCTGGTTGCTACGGGTCGAGGTCGTCGCGGAGCCGACGGGTGTACTCCTCGGCGACCCGGAGCGTGAGCGGGCCGGGCTCGACCGGGCTCCCGTCCAGCGCGACGGCCGGGACGACGCCACGCACCGAGCCGGTCACCGCCAGGTGCGCTACGCCGTCGGTCACCTCGTCGAGCACCTCCCAGGCGAGCTCGCCCGGGCGTGCCTCACGTACCGGTAGGCCGGCGTGCGCCGACCACTCCAGGACGAGCTCCCGGGTGACCCCCGCCAGGCACCCGCTGGCGAGCGCCGGCGTCACCAGCTCACCGTGGCGTTCGACGAACACGTTGCTCCCGGTGCCCTCGCACAGCTCCCCCACCGTGTTGGCCAGCAGGGCCTCGTCGGCACCGAGCCGCTTCGCCGCCGCCAGCGCGACCACGTTCTCGGCGTAGGACGTGGACTTGATGCCCGCGACCCCCGACCTCTCGTTGCGGGTCCACGGGACGCGGGCCACGCGCACCGGCCGCGGGGGATGCGCCGGGGTCGCGACGACGACGACGGTCGGCGGGGTCTCGCCGCGCTCCGAGCCGGCCGGCCCGGGGCCGCCCACGAGGGTGATCCGGAGGCGCCCGGCGGACGGGGTCGCACCGAGCACCGCGGTGATCCCCTCCCGGACCTCGTCCCGGTCCGGGACCGGCAGCCCCATCCCCAGCGCCGACCGTTCCAGCCGGTCCAGGTGCCTGGTGAGCGCGAACGCGGTGCCGTCGACGACCGCACACGTCTCGAAGACGCCGTCACCGACCGTCACCCCGTGGTCCGTGGCACCGAACAGCGGCTCGTCCGGGTCGCGCAGCCGACCCCGGGCCCACACGGCGGCCTCGTTCACGTCACGACCCTCCCGTCCGCCAACCCGATCAACCGGCTCGCCTTGAGCTCGGTCTCCGCCCACTCCTGCTCGGGGTCGCTGCCCCAGGTGATCCCCGCCCCCGTGCCGAAGCGGAGCCGCCCGCCGTCGTCGTCGGTCCACCAGAACGTGCGGATCCCGACGGCGAGCTCGGCGCGTCCGGCATCGGCGTCCACCCAGCCGACCGCCCCGGTGTACGGCCCACGTGGCACCGGCTCGAGCCGGCCGATCAGCTCCAGCGCCGAGCTCTTCGGGGTGCCGGAGACCGACGCCGGGGGGAAGGTGGCCTCCAGCAGCGCCGCCCAGTCGGGCCGTGCACGGCGCAGAGTCCCGCGCACGGTCGTGACCAGGTGCACCAGGCCCGGGTGCCGCTCGACCGCGAGGAGATCGCTCACCTCGACCGTCCCGGGCAGGCACACCCGCTGCAGGTCGTTGCGGACCATGTCCGCGATCATCACGTTCTCCGCGCGGTCCTTGGCGGTCAGGCCCGCCGGTTCGACCGCCGTGCCCTTGATCGGTCCGGAGGTGATGGTGCCGTCGGCCACCCGCCAGAACAGCTCCGGTGAGGCGCTGACCACCCAGACCGGAGGTGTCGTGCCATCGGTCGGGACGTGCACGCCGCACGCGTACGGTGCGGGGTTCCCCACAGCGAGACGGCGCGCGAGGGCCGGCGCCGACGGCTCGGTGCCGCCCGCGCGGGCCAGCGGGGCCTCGAGCACCCGGCACACGTTGACCTGGTAGACGTCGCCGGCACGGACGTGCTCGCGGACCCGCTCCACCGCGGCGAGGTAGTCGCGGTGCTCCAGCGAGGAGGTCCAGGTCCGCGGGTCCGGGCCGTCCCAGCTCTCCCCCGGTCGGCCGCC
>CAYQFJ010000266.1:0-2433 GCA_964416715.1 uncultured Actinotalea sp.
CTCCGAGCGGTACTCCAACACCGACCTGCACACCGGCCACGGCACCGTGCGCATCCCGGACTTCGTCAAGCTGGCCGACGCGTACGGCTGCGCCGGGCTGCGCTGCGAGACGGCCGCCGACGTCGACGCCACGATCAAGAGGGCGATGGAGATCGACGACCGCCCGGTGGTGGTCGACTTCACGGTCTCCCGGGACGCGATGGTCTGGCCGATGGTCGCCGCCGGGGTGTCCAACGACGAGATCCAGTACGCGCGGGGGATCAGTCCCTCGTGGGACCGGGGGGAATGAGCATGCGTCCCACCGGCCCGTCCGGCGCCACCCACGTCGCCAGGTCCCACGTCGCCACGTCCTCGGAAGAAGGTGCAGCATGAGCAGGCACACGCTCTCGGTGCTGGTCGAGAACAAGCCGGGGGTGCTCACCCGGGTCGCCGGGCTGTTCGCGCGCCGGTCCTTCAACATCCACTCCCTCGCGGTGGGCCCCACCGAGCACGAGGACATCTCCCGGATCACGCTGGTGGTCGACGTCGAGCGCAACCCGCTGGAGCAGGTCACCAAGCAGCTCAACAAGCTCATCAACGTGATCAAGATCGTCGAGCTCGAGCCCGAGGCGTCGGTGCAGCGCGAGCTGCTGCTGATCAAGGTACGGGCGGACCTGTCGACCCGGTCCAGCGTGCTGGAGGTGGTCGAGCTGTTCCGGGCCCGCGTCGTCGACGTGGTCACCGACGCGCTGATCATCGAGGCGACCGGTGGTCCGGGCAAGCTCGACGCCCTGCTCAAGGCGCTCGAGCCGTTCGGCATCCGTGAGATCGTCCAGTCGGGCCGGGTCGCCATCGGGCGCGGCGCGCGCTCCATCACCGACCGAGCACTGGAACGGGTCGCCCGTTCCGCCTGACACCCAGCAGACTGGGCCCAGCACGTCCCGATCTTGAATCCACCGCAGCACCACCCACCGCAGCACCACCCACCGCAGCACCACCCACCACACCGCAAGGAGACGACCCGTGGCAGAGATGTTCTACGACGACGACGCCGACCTGTCAGTCATCGCCGGCCGGAAGGTCGCCGTCATCGGCTACGGGAGCCAGGGGCACGCCCACGCCCTGAACCTCCGTGACTCGGGGGTGGACGTCCGCGTCGGTCTGCGTGAGGGATCCGCCTCGCGCGCCAAGGCCGAGGACCAGGGCCTGCGGGTGCTGACGGTGGCCGAGGCGGTCCAGGAGGCCGACGTCGTCGTCGTGCTGGCACCGGACCAGGTGCAGCGGCACGTCTACCGGGACGACATCGCACCGCACCTCGAGCCCGGGGACGCGCTGGTGTTCGGGCACGGGTTCAACATCCGGTTCGGCTACATCACCCCGCCCGAGGGCGTCGACGTCATCATGGTCGCCCCCAAGGGGCCGGGTCACCTGGTGCGCCGCGAGTACGCCGACGGGCGCGGCGTGCCGGTGATCGTCGCGGTCGAGCAGGACGCGACCGGGGGTGCGTGGGCGCTGGCGCTGTCCTACGCCAAGGGCATCGGCGGCCTGCGCGCCGGCGGGATCAAGACCACCTTCACCGAGGAGACCGAGACCGACCTCTTCGGCGAGCAGGCGGTGCTGTGCGGCGGCGCGTCCCAGCTCGTCCAGTACGGCTTCGAGGTGCTCACCGAGGCCGGCTACCAGCCCGAGGTTGCGTACTTCGAGGTGCTGCACGAGCTCAAGCTCATCGTCGACCTGATGGTCGAGGGCGGCATCGCCAAGCAGCGCTGGAGCGTCTCGGACACCGCCGAGTACGGCGACTACGTCTCCGGCCCGCGGGTGATCGACCCGAACGTGAAGGAGAACATGAAGGCGGTGCTGGCCGACATCCAGTCCGGGGCGTTCGCCGAGCGGTTCATCGCCGACCAGGACGCCGGTGCTCCGGAGTTCAAGGAGCTGCGCGCCAAGGGTGAGCAGCACCCGATCGAGGCGACCGGGCGCGAGCTGCGCAAGATGTTCTCCTGGATCAAGGAGACCGACGCCGACTACCAGGAGGGCTCGGCCGCCCGCTGAGGGTGACCGGCACCCCTGCTCCGCACGACAAGCACAACTAGACAAGGGCGACCTCCGGGGCGCCGGACGGGTTCCACGAATGAGTCAGAAGGTTCGCCTGGCGGTCGTCGCCGGTGACGGGATCGGCAGCGAGGTCGTCGAGCAGGGGTTGCGCGTGCTGGACGCCGCGCTGTCCACGACGGGCTCCGACGTCACCGTGGCGACGACGGAGCTCGACCTGGGGGCGCGCCGCTGGCACGCGACGGGGGAGACCCTGACCGACGCGGACCTCGCGACGATCCGCGAGCACGACGCGATCCTGCTCGGCGCGGTCGGTGATCCCGGCGTGCCGTCGGGCGTGCTGGAGCGCGGCCTGCTGCTGCGTCTGCGGTTCGAGCTGGACCACTACGTCAACCTTCGGCC
>CAYQFJ010000267.1:0-2418 GCA_964416715.1 uncultured Actinotalea sp.
GAGTGGCTCGCGGTCGCCCCGGGCACCGACGGCGCGCTGGCGATGGCGATGGGGCACGTGACCCTCAAGGAGTTCTTCGTCGACCGGACCACCGGGTACTTCGACGGGTACGTCAAGAAGTACACCGACCTGCCGTACCTGGTCCGGGTCGACGAGGGGGCCGACGGCGCGTACGTGGCGGGCAAGTTCCTCACCGCCGCGGACCTCCCGGCCGGGGCGGCCGACGGCGACGGTCCGGACAGTGAGAACGCGCAGTTCAAGACGGTTCTGATCGACGCGCGGACCGGCCGGCCGGTGGTGCCGCGCGGCTCGCTCGGGCACCACTACGGTGAGGACGGGGCGGGGCACTGGAACCTCGACCTCGGGGACGTCGACCCCCGGCTCAGCCTGATCGACGCCCCGCCCGCACCGGCCGGCCGGGCCGGGCAGGACGGGCGGCGCGGGCAGGGCACCGACGCCGACCCGACCGCGGTCGAGATCTCCCTGCCGCGCTTCGACGCCCTGGACGGCTCGGCGTCGTCGATCCGCCGCGGGGTGCCGGTCCGTCGCGTCGGCGGGCACCTGGTGACCACGGTGTACGACCTGCTGCTGGCCCAGTACGGGGTCGGGCGCCCGGGGCTGCCCGGGACGTGGGCCACCGGGTACGACGACGCGTCGTCCCCGGGCACGCCCGCCTGGCAGGAGCAGTTCACCGGGGTCCCGGCGGCCAAGGCGGAGAAGATCGGCCGGGAGTTCGCGGCGAACGCCGAGGAGTCCCGCGGCCGCTCGATGATCCTGATGGGCGCGGGGACCAACCACTGGTTCCACTCGGACACGATCTACCGCACGTTCCTGACCCTCACCACGCTCACCGGCTGCCAGGGGGTCAACGGCGGTGGCTGGGCGCACTACGTCGGGCAGGAGAAGGTGCGGCCGCTGACCGGGTTCACGCTCTACTCCAACGCGCTGGACTGGTCCCGCCCGCCACGGAACATGATCCAGACGGCGTACTGGTACCTGCACACCGACCAGTTCCGCTACGACGCCTTCGGCGCCGACGAGCTCGCCGCGAACTCCGGCTCGGGCACCGGCGGGCTGGCGGGCAAGTCCACCGCCGACGTCGTCGCGCAGTCCGCCCGGATGGGCTGGATGCCCTCGTACCCGACGTTCGACCGGAGCCCGCTGCAGCTCGCCGACGACGCCGAGGCCGCCGGACTCCCGGTGGACCAGTACGTCCCGCGTGAGCTCAAGGAGGGCCGACTTCGGTTCGCCGCCGAGGACCCGGACGCCCCGGAGAACTTCCCGCGGGTGCTCACGCTGTGGCGCGCGAACCTGCTCGGCTCGTCGGCCAAGGGCAACGAGTACTTCCTCAAGCACCTGCTGGGCACCGACTCCAACCTGCGGGCCACCGAGACCCCGCCCGAGCACCGCCCGCGGGACGTCGTCTGGCACGACGAGGCGCCGACCGGCAAGCTCGACATGCTGGTCTCCCTGGACTTCCGGATGACCAGCTCGACGATCTTCTCCGACGTCGTCCTGCCCGCCGCCACCTGGTACGAGAAGTACGACCTGAACACGACGGACATGCACCCGTTCGTCAACTCGTTCAGCCCGGCGATCGCGCCGCCCTGGCAGACCCGCACGGACTTCACGATCTTCGCCACGCTGGCGGCCAGGCTCAGCCTCCTGGCCGAGAAGCACCTGGGCACGCGAAAGGACGTCGTCGCCGTCCCGCTGACCCACGACACCCCGGACGAGATGGCCAACCCGCACGGCCGGGTGCAGGACTGGAAGGACGGCGAGGTCGACCCGGTCCCCGGCCGGACGATGCCGAAGCTCGTCGTCGTCGAGCGGGACTACACCGCGATCGCGACCAAGCTGGGCACGCTCGGCCCGCTGCTGGACACCCTCGGCGCGACGACGAAGGGGGTGACCTTCGACGTCACCAAGGAGATCGAGTACCTGGGCCACAAGAACGGCTACGCCCGCAACACCCCTGGGGGCGTGGCCGACGGGCGCCCGCTGCTCAGCCGGGACGTGCACGCCTGCGAGGCGATCCTGGCGCTGTCCGGGACCACCAACGGGCGGCTCGCGGTGCAGGGCTTCGAGACCCTCGAGAAGCGCACCGGGACGACGATGGCGGACCTGGCCGGCGAGCACGAGGGCAAGCAGGTGACGTTCACCGACACCCAGGCCGCCCCGACGACGGTGATCACCTCCCCGGAGTGGTCCGGCTCGGAGAGCGGCGGGCGCAGGTACTCACCGTTCACGATCAACGTCGAGCGGCTCAAGCCCTGGCACACGCTCACCGGGCGACAGCACTTCTACCTGGACCACGACTGGATGACCGAGCTCGGCGAGGGGCTGCCGGTGTTCCGGCCGCCGCTGAACATGCAGGCGCTGTTCGGCGAGCCGCAGATCGGCGACACCGGCGAGCTC
>CAYQFJ010000268.1:0-2372 GCA_964416715.1 uncultured Actinotalea sp.
TGGTGATCATGCAATTCCCCGTGATCATGCAATTCGCTGAGTTGCATGATCACCGCGGAGTTGCATGATCACCGCGGAGTTGCATGATCACTGCTGGATTGCATGATCAGCGCGGGGGTGGAGGGGGAGACGCATGGTGTAGGCGTCCTTGTCTTCTGGTTGGTAGTAGCGGGGGCGGCGAGCGATGGTCTCGAAGCCGTAGCGCTCGTAGAGGGCGATCGCGGCGTCGTTGTCCACCCGGACCTCGAGCAGGGCCGCCTCGGCGCCGACGCCGCGGGCGTGGTCGAGCAGCGCCTCCAGCAGACGCGCTCCCCAGCCCCGGCGCTGGGCGGACGGCGCGACGCCGAGGGTCATCACCTGCGCGACCTGCCCGTCGAACCACGAGCCCGCGTACGCCAGCAGACCGGGCGGTTCGGCGTCGTCGTCGATCCCGATGTACCAGCGGCCAGGGCCCGCGAGCTCGTCGACGACCATCCCGCGGCTCCACGCCGAGCGGCCGAACAGCACACTCTCCAGCTCCACCACGGCGGCGGCATCGGCGACGGTCAGGCGTCGCATCCCCGGGGCGAGCGGTACGGCACCCTGATCGGTCACGCGATCACCCGGTGGCGCGTTTGCGCGCGGCGGCGGGCATCACGTCCGGCCGACGCAGGTACAGCGGCTCGGTCGGCAGCGCCTCACCGCGCGAGGCACGCAGCATCGCCAGCCACGCCAAGGTCACCGGGTCGAGCTCGGTCGGTCCTCCGGCGGCGGCCGCCAGGTGGTCGGGGTACAGCCGGGCACCCGGGCCGACGACGGCGGCGGTGCCCACCAACCCTGCGAGCGTCGCCGGTGACATCACCTCCGGCCCGGACACCGGCTCGATGTCGACCGGGTCCGTCGTCCCGATGTCGGGACCGTCCCCGGTGTCCGTCGCCGCATCGGGACGATCCCCCGCCCGACGTCGGTATCGCGCCGTGTAGACCTCGCGCCGCCGGGCGTCGGTCACCACGACGACCTCGGGCCGCTCCGCGCCGCGAGCCGCGACGAGACCGCTCGCGAACGCCTGCGCGGCCCACACGTCGAGGCTGGGCACACCGTGCACCGGGATGCCGAGCGCCTCGCCGAGCACCCGCGCGGTGACGAGCCCGGCGCGCAGACCGGTGAACGGCGCGGGGCCGGTACCGACGGCGATCGCCCCCACAACCCGTCGGTCGACACCGGCCCCGGCCAGCACCCCTTGGATCATCGGCGCCAGCAGCTCGGCGTGACGGCGCTGCTGGCTGGACCGACGGCTCGCCAACGGTCGACCGCCCTGGGCGTCCTCCGGCAGGGCATCGCCGTCGTCGACGACCTCGACCAAGGACACCGCGACGTCGGCGGACGTGTCCATCGCGAGAACCAGCACTCGGCCATCCTTCCACCCACCGCTCACGGGTCCCGCACCACCCGGAGGCGTCAGGCGGACGATCCGGGCAAGGCCACGCCCGCCCAGCGCGGGCCGTGCGGACGGACGGTGAGGTGACGAACGCCCTCGTCGACCACCTCGGCAGCTGCGGCGCCTTCCCCCGCGGCCGCACCGGCACCCTCGGGAGCCACCTCACCGCGTGGCCGCTCCAGGACGAGCTCCAACCGGTCGTCGGACAGCACCTCTGCCAGCCCCTCCCCCCACTCGACCACGGTGACCGACTCCTCCAGGCTCGCGTCCAGGTCCAGCGCGTCGAGCTCCTCCAGCGAGCCCAGCCGGTACGCGTCCACGTGCACCAGCGGAGGGCCGTCCACGGTCGACGGGTGCACCCGCGCGATGATGAACGTCGGCGACGCGACCGGGCCGCGCACGCCGAGCCCGGCACCGATCCCCTGGGTGAGCGTCGTCTTGCCGGCACCGAGGGCACCGCTGAGCACCACGAGGTCCCCGGCCCGCAGCAGCCCACCCAGACGCCGCCCGTACTCCCGGGTGGCCCCGGCGTCGGGCAGGTCCACCCGGACCACCTGGTGCGCCCCTGTCGTCACCGCGGCGCGCCCACGTACTCCCGGGGCACCCGGGCACCCACCCTGGTCACGATCTCGTAGGAGATCGTCCCGGCCGCGACCGCCCAGTCCTCCGCGGTCGGCTCCCCGTCGGTTCCCGAGCCGAACAGGACCACCAGGTCCCCGGCGACCTCGTTCGCCTCCGGCCCCAGGTCCACCACGAACTGGTCCATGCAGACCCGACCGGCCACCCCGAGCCGCCGGCCCCCCGCCTGCACCGGCCCGCCCGACGACGTCGCGGTCCCTGAGGCGTGCCGCGGGACCCCGTCGGCGTACCCCAGCGGGACGAGCCCGAGGACCGTCGCGGTGGGCGTGGTGTAGGCGTGCCCGTAGGAGACCCCGTGGCCCGCGCCGACGGCCTT
>CAYQFJ010000269.1:0-2368 GCA_964416715.1 uncultured Actinotalea sp.
CGGCAAGCCGGCGGCCCTGGACCGCGACGAGCCGCGACGGGTCGCCGAGTCGGTCCGGCAGATGGGCCTGAAGTACTCCACGATCACCGGCGTCGCCCGGGACGACCTGGCCGACGGCGGTGCCTGGCTCTACGCCGAGACCGTCCGGCAGATCCACGCCCTCAACCCCGGCACCGGCGTCGAGCTGCTGATCCCGGACTTCAACGCGATCCCCGAGCTGCTCGAGGAGGTCTTCTCCTCCCGCCCCGAGGTGCTGGCGCACAACCTGGAGACGGTGCCGCGCATCTTCAAGCAGATCCGTCCGGGGTTCCGCTACGACCGCTCGCTGTCCGTCCTGACGGCGGCCCGCGAGGCAGGCTTCGTCACGAAGTCGAACCTGATCCTCGGGATGGGTGAGACGTACGAGGAGACGGTCGAGGCGATGCAGGCGCTGCACGACGCCGGCACCGACCTGCTGACCATCACCCAGTACCTGCGCCCGTCGGTGCGCCACCACCCGGTGGATCGATGGGTGCGCCCCGAGGAGTTCGTCGCGCTGTCCGACGAGGCCGAGCGGATCGGCTTCCTCGGTGTCATGTCCGGGCCGCTGGTGCGGTCCTCCTACCGTGCCGGACGGCTGTGGGGACAGGCCATGCGCCGGCGGGGCGAGGAGATCCCCGCCGAGCTCGCCCACCTGGCCGAGGAGCGCACCGCACGCCAGGAGGCACGCAGCCTGCTCGCGCGCTGACGTCGGCGTGCAGGACCGCCGGAACCACCGGTGAGGCGCCACTAGACTGTCCGCCCATGGCCCGCAAGAAGTCCTCCCCGTCCTCCCCTGCCCCTGACGGCGCGACGCCGAAGGTCAAGAAGACCCGGTGGTACCACCAGGTCTGGCAGGCGTACCAGATGGCGCGTCGCAGCGACCCGGCCGTCACCTGGTGGATCCTCGCGGCGTTCGTCGGCGTCATGGCCGTCGCGCTCGTGGTCGGGCTGCTGCTGAACCAGCTCGTCTACCTGTTGGTCGTCGGGCTGCCGTTCGCGCTGCTCGCCGGGATGTTCGTGCTGGCGCGGCGGGCCGAGGCGGCCGCGTACAAGCAGATCGAGGGCCAGCCGGGTGCGGCGCTGTCCGCCCTGCGCACGATTCGCCGCGGCTGGGACTTCCCCGAGGAGCCGGCCGCGATGGACCCGCGCACCCAGGACCTGGTGTTCCGCGGGGTGGGGCGTCCCGGCGTCGTGCTCGTGGGTGAGGGCCCGGCGGGACGGTCCGCCAGGCTGCTGGAGGCCGAGCGCAAGAAGGTCGCGCGCATCCTGCCCAACGTGCAGATCACGGTCATCCAGGCGGGCAACGGCAAGGACCAGGTCCCGCTGCGCAAGCTCCCCCGCACGGTGCAGAAGCTCAAGCCGACCCTCAGCAAGCTCGAGGCCGCCGAGGTGAACAAGCGGCTCAAGGCTCTCGGCGGTGCGCGCCTGCCGGTGCCCAAGGGCGTCGACCCCTTCCGCGCGCGTCCGGACCGTAAGGGCATGCGCGGACGCTGATCCCTCTCAGCGGCGGACGATCACGGTGCCGGCCGCGACGTCGTGCAGGCCACGCCCCTCGGCGTTCCACACCACGGCGGGGATCACCAGGCACAGCAGCGCCGTGCGCACCAGGGCCCGCCAAAGGCCCGGCGCCCCCCGCGGACGGTGCAGGCGGTGGACGCGCAGCCCCAGCAGGCGGTGCCCGAGCGTGTTGCCGAGCGTGCCGACCAGCAGCACGGTCGAGACACCGAAGATCAACAGGGTCATCCAAGGGTCACCGGTGAGCGGGGCGCCTTCGGCGTCCTGGGACGGGAAGAAGGCCGTGCTGATCAGCAGGCACGCCACCCAGTCGATCACCAGGGCGGCGGCCCGTCGCAGCACCGACCCCATCGAGCCGGGGCCCTCGGCCGGTATCCCCAGCCGGGACGCGGCGTCGTCCCGTCGCCCGCCCGGAGTACCCTCCAGCCAGGATCCGAGGTCCTCCCGTGACGCCATCGGGCCAGGCTACCCAGCCGCGCGCCGACGACGTCGCGCCGTCCGCTCCCGGCGCCGTCACCCAAGGGACGACTCGGTAACGCGACCGAAACACGAGGTACACCGACGGGAAACGGCCAGGGCCTAGCGTCAGGCACCGAACCCGTCACCATTCCCTACCGAGGAGAGCTCCGGATGTTCAGTTCCGCCGATGACGTCATCGCCTTCATCAAGGAAGAGGGCGTCAAGTTCGTCGACGTCCGGTTCTGCGACCTTCCCGGCGTGATGCAGCACTTCAACGTCCCGGCCTCCACGGTGGACGCGGACTTCTTCACCGAGGGTCAGATGTTCGACGGCTCCTCGATCCGCGGCTTCCAGGCGATCCACGAGTCGGACA
>CAYQFJ010000270.1:0-2363 GCA_964416715.1 uncultured Actinotalea sp.
GTGGGCGTTCGACCACGTCCTCGGCCACGACGTCCTCGGCAACCTGGACGCCCTCGCCGACGCGGACGTCGTCATCCACCTCGCCGGAGTCCTCGGCACGTCGGAGTTGTTCGACATGCCGGAGACCGCCCTCGACGTCAACATCAAGGGCACCCTCCGCGTGCTGGAGTGGTGCCGCCGCCACCGCGCCGCCTACGTGGGCATCTCGATGCCCGACCCGTTCCCGTCGGTGTACACCGCCACCAAGGTCGCCGCCCGCAGGCTCACCACCGCCTGGCACCACGCCTACGGCCTCCGCACGTCCACCGTGCGCGCGTTCAACGGGTACGGACCCCACCAGGCGCACGGGCCCGGCCACCCGCAGAAGATCGTGCCGACGTTCGCGCGCGCCGCGTGGGAGGGCCGGCCGCTGCCGATCTGGGGCGACGGCGAGCAGGCCATCGACCTGATCCACTCGGACGACGTGGGCCGCATGCTCATCGAGGCCACCCGGCACGGTGACGACGCCACGTTCGATGCGGGTACCGGCGTGCCGGTCACGGTCAACGAGCTGGCCGCGTTCGTGCTGGAGGTGACCGGGTCGAGGGCCGGGGTGGAGCATCTGCCGATGCGGCCGGGTGAGGTGCCCGTGCAGATCACCGCTGAGGGGGAGGGCTGGGACCGGCTGGACTGGAAGCCCGAGCTGGACTGGGACCGAATCGCCGAGGTAGTGAGGTGGTACAAGTGACCGCAGACGTCGCCATCCTGACGGCGGTGTACGACGGCTACGACACGGTCAAGCCGGTGCTCGCGCAGTCCGGTGTGGACGTGGAGTGGATCCTCGTCACCGACACCGTCCCGGACGCCGACGCGGCGCGCGGGTGGACGGTCGTGCACGAGCCGCGCCCCGACGTGACGCCGGTGCGGGCAGCGAAGGCGCCGAAGCTGGAGCCGTGGAAGTACACCGACGCCCCCGCCTCCATCTGGGTGGACGCCTCCTACCGCATCACCTCCCCGACGTTCGCCCTCGCCGTCCTGGCACTGGCCGACCCTGTCGCCCAGTTCGTGCACCCGTGGCGGGACTGCCTCTACGACGAGGCCACCGAGGTGGCCCAGCTCGGCATGGACGACGACGGTGCGGCGGCCCGGCAGGCCGAGCGGTACCGGAAGGCGAAGCACCCCGAGCACTGGGGGCTGTGGGCGTCGGGGGTGATCGTCCGCCAGCACACCACGCAGGTGCGGCGGATGGGCGCCATGTGGGCCAAGGAGGTGGCCGCCGGGTCGGCGCGGGATCAGGTGTCGCAGCCCTACGTGCTGCGCAAGACCAGGCTGCGGCCGGCCGCGCTGCCGGGCACGCACCTGGGAAACCAGTGGCTGCGGTATGAGGGAAGCGGCAGGCATCGATGAGACTGGAGATCGGCGGCGGGCACATCGTGCCGGCCGGGTGGACGAACCTCGACCCCGGCAACGGTGAGGGCCCGTGGCGCAGGTTGGCGCAGGACACGCCGTGGCCGACCGGGGACCGCACGGTGGAGGCGATCCGGGCGGCGCATGTGATGGAGCACATTCCGGCCGGGGGCCCGCGGTTGGCGGTGATGAACGAGGCGCACCGGGTGTTGCGGCCGGGGGCTGTGTTCGAGGTGCGGGTGCCGAACGCGCTCAGCGGGACGTGGCACGCCTGGGCGGATCCGACGCACGTCAGCTTCTGGTGTGTGGAGTCGTTCCACTACTTCGACGGGACGAAGGCCGCGCACGCCGACTACGGGATCCGGCCGTGGCGGACGGTGGAGCTGCGGGTGCAGGGCGACAACGAGATCCTCTGGAAGGGCACCCCGCGGTGAGCGTCGCGCTCGGCATCCTGATCGCCCACCTCGTTGGCGACTACCTGATCCAGTCCGACTGGATGGCGAATGAGAAGACGAAGCGCTGGTGGCCCGCCTGGGCGCACGCGCTCACCTACGGGCTGCCGTACCTGCTCGTCACCCAGTCCCTGGCCGCGCTCGCGGTCATCGTCGGCACGCACGCGGTGATCGACCACTACCGGCTCGCGCGGCACGTGGTGTGGGCGAAGAATTTCCTGGCCCCGCGCTCCTACTGGCATCCGTGGTCAGAGTGCTCGGGCACCGGCTACCACCAGGACCGGCCACCGTGGATGGCCGTCTGGCTGATGATCATCGCGGACAACACCATGCACCTCGCGATCAACGCCGCCGCGGTGCACTGGCTGTAGGGGGAGCACATGAAGCCAGGCGTCACCGTCGTCGTCCCCTTCCACGAAGCCCGACGACGCAGCGGCCTCCTCGACCGCGCCATCCGCACCGTCCACGCCCAGACCGTCCCCGTCCACCTCCAACTCGCCGAGGACATCCACCACAAAGGCGCCC
>CAYQFJ010000271.1:0-2244 GCA_964416715.1 uncultured Actinotalea sp.
CCTGGCGCCGGTGCCCAAGCCGAAGTCCACCGGCACGACGACGTCGGGTTCCGGTACTTCCTCGACGTCGACCTCGACGGCCTCTGCGGGGGCGGTCCTCGGCCGAGGTTCGACCGGCGCCGCCGTCGGACGGCTGCAGCGCGCCCTGAACAAGGTGTTCCCCGCCTACTCGCACCTCGACGTGGACCAGAGCTACGGACCCCTGACCGCCGGAGTGGTCGCCGAGTTCCAGCGCCGTGCCGGCCTGCGCGCCACCGGTGACGTCGACACCGCCACTCGGGAGGCGCTCGCCCGCTACGGCGTGCGCTTCTGAACCAGCCCCCTCAGCTGGGCCGTGCACCTCGCTGAACCTGCTCGGTGCGACCGGCTCGGCCCACACGAGCATGCCCGTGCGAGCGTCACTGAGCACGGTGTCGCTCGACACCCCGTTCATCGCCCGGCAGGCCATCGCCCGGATCAGCGACCCCGACCAGCCGGCCGTCCAGGTGACCGCACCGCACGCCGTCCTCGCGCGGGAGTCGACCGCGGGCGGCCAGGCCGGCGGTGAGCCGCTCGTGGGCCGCGAGCGCGAGAGTGCGCCCGCGGATGGTGCGACGGCGTAGCCCAGGCCTGCGATTCGAGGTGTTCGGTCACACGGAGCGGGCAGAAGCGCTCGGCCCCGACAGGCGAGCGGGCCAGGACCGGGATATGACGGGGAGATGAGAACCACACGGGACGTCATCGAGTCGCACCTGGGCTTCCGGTCGGCCGGGGACCTCGAAGGTGACCTCGCCCACAACTACCACGACGACGTCGTCCTGCTGTCCTGGGGAGAAGGAGTGAACCATGGCAAGGACGGCGTGCGACGGCTCGCTGGGATCCTCGGGACCTATGTACGCAGCGCGCAGTTCAGCTATGACGAGGTGCTGGCGGCCGAGGAGTTCGGGTTGCTGCGCTGGCACGCCGCCGCTGCCCACGCGATCGTGCACGACGGCACCGACTCGTTCGTCGTGCGGGACGGGCTCATCGTCGCTCAGACCATCGCGTATGCCGTCGATCAACAGAGCTGATGGGTCCAGCTCCTGACTCCGGCAGCTGCCACGCACCCCGGGTGCAGGTCGAACAGCATCATGCCTCCTGAGGTTCGGGCTTGCGGGCGCGCACCACGGCGCTGTGCATGCCCTCGGCGACGGGGTGGGCGAGCTCGACCTGGGCGTCGACGAAACCTGCGGACGCCAGCCCCTCCAGGTACTCACCGCGAGACAGCGCGCCGGCGATGCACCCGACGTGGGAGCCGCGCTCGGCCCGCTGCTCGGTCGACAGGTGGTCCTCGGCGACCACGTCCGAGATCCCGAGCCGGCCACCGGGGACCAGGACTCGGAACGCCTCGGACAGCACGGCGGGCTTGTCCGGCGAGAGGTTCACGACGCAGTTGGAGATCACCACGTCGACCGCGCCGTCCTGCAGGGGCAGGTCCTCGATGGTCCCCTTGCGGAACTCCACGTTCGCCGCACCGGCCCTGGTCGCGTTCGCACGCGCCAGCTCGAGCATCTCGTCGGTCATGTCCACCCCGTAGGCGAACCCGGACGGGCCGACCCGCTGCGCGGACAGCAGCACGTCGAGCCCACCGCCGGACCCGAGGTCCAGCACTCGCTCCCCCTCGCGCAGCTCCGCGACGACCAGCGGGTTCCCGCAACCGAGCGAGGCGGCGAGCGCCTCGGGCGGTGCCCCAGCCGCGTCATGCGCCCCGTACAGACCCGCACCGAACCGGTCGTCGACGGTCACCTCGGCCGTCTCGGTACCGCTCTCGGATCCGGCGCCGCAGCAGTCGGCGCCGCAGCAGCCCTCCGTCCCGCCGCCTCGCACCGCTGCGGCCGCGTACGCGGCTCGCACCTCTTCCCGCACGTCGCGTGCCATGACGCCCTCCCATATCGATAGTTGTCGATGCGTTAGCGTTGCGCGAGACATCGACATCTGTCAATAGATGGGCGAAGATCAGTGCATGCCGACCAACGTGCTGCCGATCGCCCCGACCGCAACGGGCCAGTGCTGCACCCCTGCGAGCGCAGCCGCGATGAGTGCGGAGGACGCCGAGCGCACCGCTCGCACGCTCAAGGCCCTTGCCGACCCGGCCCGGTTGCGCCTGCTGTCGATCATCGCCATGCACGACGACGGAGCCTGCGTGTGCGACCTGACCGGGCCGGTCGGGCTGTCCCAGCCCACGGTCTCCCACCACCTGAAGGTGCTGACCGACGCCGGATTCGT
>CAYQFJ010000272.1:0-2116 GCA_964416715.1 uncultured Actinotalea sp.
CCGATGTACTCGGTGATGAAGTCCCCCGGGTAGTGGTCCGCGAACCAGTCGGCGTTCTCGAACGGGTAGTGCACCTGGGCGAACGGCATCGAACCGGAGTCGAACCACACGTCCAGCACGTCCGGGATCCGTCGCATCGTCGACCGGCCCGTGGGGTCGTCCGGGTTCGGCCGGGTCAGCTCGTCGATGAACGGCCGGTGCAGGTCCGTGACCTGCACGCCGAAGTCCGCCTCCAGCTCGGCGAGGGAGCCGTACACGTCGACCCTCGGGTGGGCCGGGTCGTCGCTGGTCCACACCGGGATGGGCGTGCCCCAGTAGCGGTTGCGGGAGATCGACCAGTCACGGGCGTTCTGGAGCCACTTGCCGAACTGGCCCTCCTTGATGTGCTCGGGCACCCAGGTGATCTGCTCGTTGAGCTCGACCATCCGGTCCCGGATCGCGCTCACCCGCACGAACCAGCTCGACACCGCCTTGTAGATCAGCGGGTTCCGGCACCGCCAGCAGTGCGGGTAGGAGTGGTCGTAGGTCTCGTGCCGCACGACGACGGCGCGCTGCGGCGGAGCGCAGGCGGCCAGCGGACCGGTGCCGGCCTTGAGGTCCGCGATGATCGCCGGGTTGGCCTCGAGGACCTGCTGCCCGGCGTAGTCACGTACCTCGGAGGTGAACCGGCCCCTGGAGTCGACCGGGACCACCGGGGTGATGCCGGCGGCCTCGCAGACGACCATGTCGTCCTCACCGAAGGCCGGGGCCAGGTGCACGAGCCCGGTGCCGTCCTCGGTGGACACGAAGTCCCCGAGCAGCACCCGGTGCGCGTTCGGCCGGCCCTCGAAGTACCCGAACGGCGGCGTGTAGCGCCGTCCGGCGAGCTCGGACCCGGTCACCCGGGCGATCACCCGCGGCTGGTCACCGAGCTCACGCGCGTACTCGGCCAGCCGCGACGCGGCGAGCACCACCTTCTCCCCCGCGAGCGCACCGGTGTCGGGAACGACCGTGACGTACTCGATCTCCGGCCCGACGGCGAGGGCCAGGTTGGACGGGAGGGTCCACGGGGTCGTGGTCCACAGCAGGGCGAGCTCACCGGTCTCCAAGCGCACCCCGACGGTCAGCGCCGGGTCCTGACGGGGCGCGTAGACGTCGTCGTCCATCCGCAGCTCGTGGTTGGACAGCGGGGTCTCGTCCCGCCAGCAGTACGGCAGCACGCGGTAGCCCTCGTAGGCCAGGCCCTTGTCGTAGAGCTGCTTGAACGCCCAGATGACCGACTCCATGTAGGACAGGTCGAGGGTCTTGTAGTCGTTCTCGAAGTCCACCCAGCGGGCCTGGCGGGTGACGTACTCGCGCCACTCGTCGGTGTAGCGCAGCACCGACTCGCGGCAGGCGTCGTTGAACTTCGCGATGCCCATCTCCTCGATCTGCGACTTGTCGGTGATGCCCAGGATGCGCTCGGCCTCGAGCTCGGCGGGCAGACCGTGGGTGTCCCAGCCGAACCGGCGCTCCACCCGCTTGCCGATCATGGTCTGGAACCGGGGCACCACGTCCTTGACGTAGCCGGTGAGCAGGTGGCCGTAGTGCGGGAGTCCGTTGGCGAACGGCGGTCCGTCGTAGAACACGAATTCGTTGTCCCCGGCTTCGCCGGCGGGCCGCTGGTCGATGGACGCCTGGAAGGTCGCGTCGGCGTCCCAGTAGGCCAGGACGTCCTTCTCCAGGCCGGGCAGGTCCGGGGAGGCGGGGACGGCCTTGTCGTCGCGGTGCAGCGGGTAACCCATCTCGGGATGCTCCAGGTGGTCGAGCGGTGTGGCATCGGTCGTGCGAGGACGATCCGGCCCGGCGTCGTCGGTTGGCGACACCGGCACCGTTCCGCGGTACCACCTCGCTTGCCGTCGCGTACCCGGGTACGACGACGACCGCTCGTCGGAGGCTGTGACGGGCCCACCCGTCCGGTTCTACTGAGGCACCCGCGCGCCCGTCGGTCGGCGGGGGCGTGGTGCCGGTTCTTCCGGAGGCTCGCCGGTGATGGCCGGGTCGACGCCTGTGCCGACGATGGTAGCGCGCTCCACCGCGGACCCACCCGTCCCCCTCCCTCACCACCCACCCCACGCCGGCTCCCCCAGCCACCCCG
>CAYQFJ010000273.1:0-2049 GCA_964416715.1 uncultured Actinotalea sp.
AGGCGAACGACGTCTCGGCCTACATCCCGACCAACGTCATCTCGATCACCGACGGCCAGATCTTCCTGCAGTCGGACCTGTTCAACGCCGACCAGCGCCCGGCGGTGGACGTCGGTATCTCGGTGTCCCGCGTCGGTGGTGCCGCGCAGGTCAAGGCGATGAAGGCCGTCTCCGGGACGCTCAAGATCGACCTGGCCCAGTACCGGTCGCTGGAGGCGTTCGCGATGTTCGCCTCCGACCTGGACGCCGCGTCCCGTCAGCAGCTCACCCGCGGTGCGCGGCTGATGGAGCTGCTCAAGCAGCCGCAGTACTCCCCGTACCCGGTCTCCGACCAGGTCGCGTCGATCTGGGCCGGCACCAAGGGCAAGCTGGACCAGGTCCCGGTGAACGAGGTGCAGCGGTTCGAGCGTGAGATGCTCGAGCACCTGCGCCGGAACACCTCCGTGCTGACCACGATCGAGGAGAGCGGGAAGCTCTCCGAGGAGACCGAGGCCGAGCTGGAGAAGGCGGTCGACGACTTCGCCCGCGGCTTCCTGGCCGACGAGGAGGGGCCGGGCACCGAGTCGACCCTGGCGGACGGCGAGGAGGCCGAGGTCGAGCAGGAGCAGATCGTCAAGCAGAAGCGGGGCTGAGCGTGGCGGGCAACCAGCGCGTCTACCGGCAGCGGATCCGGTCGACCCAGTCGCTGAAGAAGATCTTCCGGGCGATGGAGCTGATCGCCGCCTCCCGCATCGGCAAGGCGCGGGAGCGGGTGACGGCCGCCTCGCCGTACTCGCGCGCGCTGACCCGGGCCGTCTCGGCGGTGGCCACGCACACCGACATCGACCACCCGCTGACCTCGGAGCGCCCGGGATCGAAGCGGGCGGCCGTGCTGCTGGTGACCGCGGACCGGGGGATGGCCGGCGCGTACTCCGCGCAGGTGCTGCGGGAGGGTGAGCGGCTCATCGAGCAGCTCACCGAGGAGGGCAAGGAGATCTCGCTGTTCGTCACCGGACGGCGGGCGGTCTCGTACTTCAGCTTCCGGCACCGGGAGATGGCGGGTCGGTGGACCGGAGGGTCCGACGCCCCGACCGTCGAGGTCGCCGAGGAGATCGCCGACACTCTCCTGGAGGCGTTCCTCGCGCCCGAGGACGACGGTGGTGTGGGCGAGCTGCACGTGGTCTACACGCAGTTCGTCAACATGGTCACCCAGACTCCGCGGGTGATCCGGATGCTCCCGCTGGAGGTCGTCGAGGGCGTGGCGGAGCCGGGCGTCGGACCGGTGCCGCTGTACGAGTTCGAGCCGTCCCCGGAGGTGGTGCTCGACGCGCTGCTCCCGCGGTACATCCGCAGCCGGATCTTCAGCTGCCTGCTGCAGGCGGCGGCCTCCGAGCTGGCGAACCGGCAGCGGGCGATGCACACGGCCACCGACAACGCCGAGGAGCTCATCCGCACCTACACCCGGCTGGCCAACCAGGCGCGCCAGGCGGAGATCACCCAGGAGATCAGCGAGATCGTGTCCGGCGCCGACGCGCTGGCCTCTTCATGATGACCGACACAACCGGGGACCGCTCCGGTCGAGCGAAGCGAGAGACACCATGACTGCCACCACCACCGACGCCGCGGCGACCTCCGAGGGCCAGGCCGGTACGGGCCGGGTCGCCCGGGTGATCGGCCCGGTCGTCGACATCGAGTTCCCGACCGACGCCCTGCCCGAGATCTACAACCTGCTCGAGGTCGACATCGACCTGTCCGCCCAGGGCGAGGGCGAGCAGGCCTTCACCCTGCGGCTGGAGGTCGCCCAGCACCTCGGGGACTCCATGGTCCGGGCCATCGCGCTCAAGCCCACCGACGGTCTGGTGCGCGGGGCCGTGGTGACCGACACCGGCAACCCGATCAGTGTGCCGGTCGGTGACGTGACCAAGGGCCACGTCTTCGACGTGACCGGCGAGGTGCTCAACCTCACCGAGGGCGAGAAGCTCGAGATCACCGAGCGCTGGCCGATCCACCGCAACCCGCCGTCGTTCGACCAGCTCGAGTCGAAGACCACCATGTTCGAGACCGGCATCA
>CAYQFJ010000274.1:0-2033 GCA_964416715.1 uncultured Actinotalea sp.
GGCGGTCGGCCATGTTGTCCTGCACCTTGTCGGCAAGGGTGGACGGGTTGCGTTCGGCCATGCACGCGGCTTCGAGGTAGGCGTATTGCGTGGTGTCTTGGCCGAACGCCTCGATCCCCACCCGCAGCCGGTCACGCTCGGCCACCAGCCCGTCCCACCCGGCAGCGGCGAGGGCGGCGTCCATGATCGGCCGCATCACATCCTCAGGCGAGGGGACGCCCGGTTCCGCCTGCCAGGTCCAGTCAGCCTCGACAGCCGCTGCACGGGTCGCCCTCTCGACCGCCTCACGGTCCTGCGTCTGGTCACTCATCGGTCGGTCTCCTGTCGGGCTCGGCGGGCGGCAGCCCACTCGCTCAGTTCGGTGTCGTACCGCTCGGGCGTCATGGTCGGGTCGTGCTCGATGACCAGGTACCAGCCGCCGAAGGACATGATCTGGCGCGCCTCGTCCCGGTCGTCGTGCTCCAGGTCGTTGGCGATGACCCGCAACTGCTGGCACAGGTCGGCCAGGGTGTTCGCGCCCAGCCGGAGCGTCATCTCGTGACGATGCCGGGGCAGGGCCGGGTAGTCGCTCACAGCAGCCTCTCCAGGTGCTCGGTGAGGGCGTCGCGCAGGTCGTCACGGGTGATGGAGCACTCGTCGTCAGCAGCCATCTTTGGGCCGGACATCAGCCCCAGCACGGACTCCACGGCGTCGAGCAGGGCCGGGAAGGCTCGGTGCGCCGACACGATGGATGCCGCAATCGGCACCGCCTCAGCATCGGAGTCCGACCACGCGACCGCGACCGTCATCCCATCGAACCCACCGTTCTTCGACGCCAGGACGGTGTACGGCTCGTCCGGGTCCACCACCCACGGCAGGCCGCGAGTCGCCTCAGTCGCCCCTTCGGTCACGGCCCGCCACGCCGCCAGGGTGGTGGTGGGGTCAGGGGTCGGCGTCTCGGTCTCGGGGGTCATCGGGACACCTCGACTTGCGCGGTCACAGGAAGCTCCGCAGACCAAGCGCCCACACGCACCGACATCCGCGTCTCACCAGTCACCTCGACCGGCCCGGCGTCCTGCATCGTCTGCACCTCGACCGAGTCCGTGTCGACACTGAAGTCCCTCAGCGGCCCGGTGACCGTGGTGCCCTCGTGCCGCACCGTGACCGTCCAGCCGACGTCACGCAGGGTCAGATCCCCGGCGTCGATAGTGGTACTCACAGGTCCTCCTTGAGTCGTGGGTCGTCGTGTCCGCACGGAAGCGGCACGTCAGGTGAGAACAGCTCGGCGTCGCCCCGGAAGCAGCAGTGACCCTCATGCAGCGCCACCACCCACCAACAGCCGCAGGGACGGGTATCGGTGCTCACGCCGACACCTCCCGTGATGTGACCTGGTCCAGCTGGTCGGCCGCGTACACCGCGAGGGCGTACGCCTGCCAGACGTCGGCACGGAAGCCGTAGAACCACCCGGGGTCGGCCTTGGTGCCCTTCCCGTGGTTCGACTCACCCGGGGCGAACCGGTCGACCAGGGCCTGGCGAATGTTGCTGTCCCGGGCCCGAGAGTCGTGGCAGTGGTGGACCTTCACCCGGCTCCGGGTGACCAACTCGGGCATCACCCGGTCGAACCGATAGCAACGCAGGGTCTCCGCGAACCGTCCGATCCACACGCACGTCTCGAACACCTCGACACCCACAGGCATCCCGTACGAGGCGACCATCTCGATCACCGCGTGCGTAGCCCCACCGAGATCCCACTCGAGCCGATCCAGCAGCTCCCCGTTCGGGGTCTTCCCGTGCTTCAACGGCCGGCGAGTGTCGACGTCGATGACGACCCACCCGGACTCGGTGCTGCCCGGGTCGATCGCCAACAGGGTGCCCACGGTCAGAACCCGGGCTCGGCCGGGAACGACTCACCCGCAGACGCCCACGCATCCGACCGCCCACCCGTGCTCCCACCGCCAGAGCGCTGGGCGCGGGTGACCTTTGCGGAGGCGTACCGCAAGGACGGGCCGATCTCGTCGACCTGGAGCTCGACGACCGTGCGCTTCTCGCCCTCA
>CAYQFJ010000275.1:0-1986 GCA_964416715.1 uncultured Actinotalea sp.
GCCGTACTCCAGCGCCTCGTCGGCGGTGAACCACCGGTCGCGGTCGGAGTCCGCGTTGATCTGCTCGACGCTCTTGCCGGTCTGCTCGGCGATCAGCTCGGCCAGCACCTTCTTCATGTGCAGGATCAGCTCGGCGTTGATCCGAACGTCGGTGGCGGTCCCGCCGATGCCGCCCGAGGGCTGGTGCATCATCACCCGCGCGTGCGGGGTGGCGTAGCGCTTGCCCTTGGTGCCCGACGAGAGCAGGAACTGCCCCATGGAGGCCGCCATGCCCATACCCACCGTGGCGACGTCCGGCTCGATGTACTGCATGGTGTCGTAGATCGCCATGCCGGCCGTGATCGAACCGCCCGGGGAGTTGATGTACAGGTAGATGTCCTTCTCCGGGTCCTCCGCGGCCAGCAGCATCATCTGCGCGCAGATGGCGTTCGCGTTCTCGTCCCGCACCTCCGAGCCGAGCCAGATGATCCGCTCGCGCAGCAGCCGGTTGAAGATGTGGTCGTTGAGGCCGAAGCCGGGCCCCTCGGTGCTGCGGGCCTGGGGGCCTGCCGACTCGCGTGGATCGGTCGGCGTGCGCGGATCGGTGGTGGGGCTCTTGTCGTTCACGGCTCTCCCTCGTCCTGCGGGTCCCGGTGCTGCCCGGGTGTGCGGCTCGGTGATCAGGTGACTTGATCGCGTGCTCGACCCTAACGCGACGGCACCTGCCGAAACGTCCCGCCCGAGCCGGTTTTCGCTGACGGCGCACCGGTACGGAGCCCCAGGCCGCCGGGGTCCTGGGGCGCACCGGGTGACCGGGGTATCCAGCACCGGGCCCTCGGGCCCGTCGGTCAGCGTCTTCGGGTATGACGCGGCGGGCAACACCACGACCCGCACCATCGGGGGCGGCCCGGCCCAGACGTTGACCTGGGACGTCGAGGGGGAACTGGTCTCGGTGGCCACCGGTGGGGCCTCCGACTCGTATGTGTATACCGCCGACGGGGACCGGCTGGTCCGCCACCAGGGTGGGGTCACCACGGTGTACCTGCCCGGCGGGTTGGAGCTGACCCGGGACGTGGCTGGGACGGTCACGGCCACCCGGTACTACGCGTTCGCCGGTCAGGTCGTCGGGGTGCGCACCGGGGCGGGCAACGCGAACGTGACGAACCTGGTCACCGACCGGCACGGGACACCACTGGTCGCGATCGGCGCCACCACCAGCGTGGTCACCCGCCGGTACACCCACCCGTACGGCAACCTGCGCGGGACGGTCCCGACCGGGTGGGTCGGGGACCACGGGTTCCTGGACAAGCCGGTCGACGGCACCGGTCTGGTCCAGGTCGGTGCCCGGTACTACGACCCGGTCATCGCCCGGTTCATCTCGGTCGACCCGCTGCTGGACCTGACCGACCCCCAGCAGTGGCACGGGTACTCCTACGCCAACAACAACCCCCAACACCTGGACCGACCCCACCGGGCTGGCACCGTCGATCGACGGGATGTGGTCGCCGGCGCCGCCCGCGCCGGACACGCCGGTCCTCGAGCCGCTGCCTCGGCCACTCCCGGGACCCGGTGCACCCGGATCGCTCTCACCTGCGTGGGAATCAAGCAGCCGCAACCGTCCCAGCGGTCCGCGCCGACCAGGCTCGCGGCGTCGAGCGACCCTGGCCAGATCGCGTTCAACCGTGCCTGGGCCCGAGAACAGACCGATGCAGCCATGCGCAACCAACCGGCATGGGTCCAATCCGTCCACAAATTCTTCACTCGCGTGGTCGAGCCAGCCACCCCGCTGCTCCTCGCCGCGCAAGGCGCCGCCATGGCAGTACCGCCCGCCCGAGCTCCTGGTACTCTCACTCACAACACAACAAGCGGCCCCAAAGTGCTGAACGCCCCGTCTCGAGTATCACCATGGGCCGGACCCACTATGAGTCGTCTAGCACGCGGGTCTGCTGCACGGATAGGTGACAGTCGGTCTCAGGCGGCGAGTGCGACCTGAGTGGTCATCATGGT
>CAYQFJ010000276.1:0-1929 GCA_964416715.1 uncultured Actinotalea sp.
TCTCCTGCGCCACCAGCGAGCTCGCCTCCAACGGTGAGGGCGGTATGCACGTGGACCTGGAGAACGTGCTGCTGCGGGACCCCACCCTGACCGCCGGCGAGATCCTGATGAGCGAGTCCCAGGAGCGGATGATGGCGGTGGTCTCCCCGCAGCGGCTCGAGGAGTTCCTCGCCATCACCGAGAAGTGGGCCGTGGAGACCGCGGTGATCGGGGAGGTCACCGACACCGGCCGGCTGACCATCGACCACCACGGCCACCGGATCGTGGACGTCGATCCGCGAACGGTCGCGCACGACGGCCCCGTCTACCACCGCCCCTACGCACGCCCGTCGTGGATGGACGGCCTGCAGGCGAACACGATCTCCGGGCCCGACGCCGAGGCGCGCCACCCGCGTCCCGCGACCGGCCAGGAGCTGCGCGACACCCTGCTGCGGTTGATCGCCTCCCCGAACCTCGCCTCGAAGGAGTGGGTCACCGACCAGTACGACCGGTACGTCCAGGGGAACACCGCCCTGGCCCAGCCCGACGACGCCGGGGTGGTCCGGGTGGACGAGCGGACCGGCCTCGGGATCGCCCTGGCGACCGACGCCAACGGACGGTACGCCAAGCTCGACCCGTACGTCGGCGCCCAGCTCGCGCTCGCCGAGGCCTACCGCAACGTGGCCACCTCCGGCGCGCGCCCGCTCGCGGTCACCGACTGTCTGAACTTCGGCTCGCCGGAGGACCCGGACGCCATGTGGCAGCTCGTCCGCGCGATCGAGGGGCTGGCGGACGGCTGCCTCGAGATGGGCATCCCGGTGACCGGCGGCAACGTCTCGCTGTACAACGGCACCGGCGAGCCCGGGACCATCGACTCCTCGATCCACCCGACGCCCGTCGTCGGCGTGCTCGGCGTGCTGGACGACGTCGCGCGCGTGACGCCGTCGGGCTGGCGCCTGCCCGGGCAGGCGATCTACCTGCTGGGGACCACCCGGGGTGAGCTGGACGGCTCGGCGTGGGCCGACGTCGTGCACGGTCACCTGGGGGGTCTGCCGCCCGCGGTCGACCTCGCCGCCGAGCGCGTGCTGGGGGAGATCCTGGTCAACTCCTCGCGCGACGGCCTGGTGGACGCCGCGCACGACCTGTCCGAGGGCGGGCTGGGCCAGGCGCTCGTCGAGTCCTGCTTGCGCTACGGTACGGGCGCACGTGTGTGGCTCGACGGGCTGTGCGAGCGTGACGGGATCACCCCGTTCGAGGCGCTGTTCGCCGAGTCGTCGGCACGCGCGATCGTGGCCGTGCCACGCAGCGAGGAGGTTCGCTTCGTGGACATGTGCACCGCTCGCGGGTTCCCGGCGGCACGTGTCGGGGTGACGGACGACACGGCCGGTGCCGGCGCGGGGCAGGACCAAGGTCCCGTGCTGGAGGTCCGGGGTCAGTTCACCCTTCCGTTGGCGGACCTCGATCAGGCCCACCGCGGGACGCTTCGGCAACGCTTCGACTGACGGCCCACCGCGGCCGCCCCGCCGGCAGCAGCCGAGATTCTCGACGTCGCTGATGACGTGTCCGCACGGAGTGCTCCTCGTCCGTGCGCCCAGGAAGCACACGCACGACAGCAAGGCTGGAAGGACTCCGATGGACAACGCGATGGACAGCTCGCTGGAGCCGATGTACGCCCAGGTGCTGCGCCGCAACCCCGGCGAGGTGGAGTTCCACCAGGCCGTGCGCGAGGTGTTCGGCACGCTTGGCCCGGTGATCCGCAAGCGTCCGCAGTACGTCGACGCGGCCGTCCTGGAGCGGATCTGCGAGCCCGAGCGGCAGATCATCTTCCGGGTGCCGTGGGTCGACGACGCCGGTCGGGTGCAGATCAACCGCGGGTTCCGGGTGGAGTACAACTCGGCGCTGGGGCCGTTCAAGGGCGGGCTGCGCTTCCACCCGTCGGTCTACCTGGGC
>CAYQFJ010000277.1:0-1892 GCA_964416715.1 uncultured Actinotalea sp.
CCGAGCGACCTTCTTCCTGAACCGCGCCGCGTGGCGGTGCCTGAGTGCGCAAGGCACCGGCGGATCGATCGTCAACTACGCGTCGCAGGGTTGGTGGACCGGTGGCTTCGGTGGATCGGTTGTCTACTCCGCGACGAAGGGTGGCATCGTCTCGATGACCCGAGGCCTGGCGCGTTCCTTCGCCCCTGACGGGGTGCGGGTCAACGCAGTGGCACCCGGCGGCGTCGACACGGACATGTACCACGACGGTCTGGACGAACGGGCGGAGGTGGCCTTCCTCGACCAGGTGCCCCTCGGGCGGCTGGCGTCACCGGAGGAGCTGGTGGGGCCGACGCTCTTCCTCGCGTCGGACGCCTCCAGATACATCACTGGGACGGTGCTCAATGTGTCCGGCGGCCAGCTCTCGTACTGACCTGGAGACCCGGCTACCTGACCGCCGCCACCAGCTCCCCCATCTCCACCCCCAACAACCCCGCCAGCACCCGCACCACGCCGTTCTCGGTGTTCGGCGGCGCCACGTACCGCGCCCGCTCCAGCACCCGCGGGTGACCGTTCGCCATCGCGAAGGACAGTTCCGCCGCGTCGAGCATCTGCAGGTCGTTGAGGTAGTCGCCGAACACCACCGTCTGCGCCGGAGCCACGCCGAGCGACTCCTGGATCTCGCGCAGTGCCGTTCCCTTGTTGGTGGTCGCGTCGAGGATGTCGACCCAGTGCTCGCCCGAGACGACCACCTGGTGCGTCTCGCGGAAGCGTGCGAGCGCCGGTGCCGTCGTCCTCGCGACACCGTCGAAGTCGAAGACCGCGACCTTCAGCACGTCGTCGTCCACCCCGAGCCGCTCGTGCCCCGACCCGTCCACCGTCAGCAGGTCCGCGACCGGCGTCAGCCGGGCGTAGTGGCGGTCCGCCTCGGTGCGGAAGTCGGCGTCGTGCCGCTCGACGTACGCGGACCGCTTCCCGCAGACCACGATGCCCAGGTTCGCGCCGGCCGCCGCGAGGTCGCGCACCGCGTGCACCAGCCGGACCACCACCTCGGTGGACAGGCAGTGGGAGGCGACCTCCTCGTCGTCGCGCACCACGTACGCGCCGTTCTCCGCGATGAAGTACATGCCCGGGTCGGCACCCACTTCCTCCGGCGAGAGCTGCCGGGCGAGCGTGGCGTACTGCCGCCCGCTCGCCGGACAGAAGGTGATCTCCCGGCGGTGCAGCTCGGCCAGCAGCGGGACCAGCGTCGGGTGCGTCCGGTGCTCGTCGTCGAGCAGGGTTCCGTCCATGTCCACGACGACGAGGCGGATGTCGGTGCCGGGCAGGTGCGGCGGCAGGTCGGCGGGACGGTGCGCGGGCACGACGGCGCGGGTCGGGTCGGCGGGGGAGGTCACCAGGCCATCCTCGCCCACCGGACGCGGCCCGGCCGGGCGAGTGGCGCCGGGGTTCGACGATGGGTACGACCACCGGCCCGACGGCGAGTGTGCCCTGGGCGAACAAGGGCAGTTCCGACCCCCTGCCCCGGTTAGCCTTGACGAACGACGTCAGACCGTGGGGACGTTCCTCACGGTGCACGCCGCCCGCAAGGAGCGCAGATGTTCGAGAGATTCACCGACCGGGCCCGCCGGGTGGTCGTCCTCGCCCAGGAAGAGGCGCGGATGCTCAACCACAACTACATCGGGACCGAGCACATCCTGCTCGGCCTGATCCACGAGGGCGAGGGCGTCGCCGCCAAGGCGCTGGAGTCCCTCGGCATCTCCCTGGACGCCGTGCGTCAGCAGGTCCAGGAGATCATCGGCGAGGGGCAGCAGGCCCCGTCCGGCCACATCCCGTTCACCCCGCGCGCCAAGAAGGTGCTGGAGCTGTCCCTGCGCGAGGCGCTGCAGCTCGGGCACAACTACATCGGCACC
>CAYQFJ010000278.1:0-1868 GCA_964416715.1 uncultured Actinotalea sp.
CCACGACTACCTCACCGAGGGCAACGTTTTCACCACGGACCTCATCGGCACCTGGGTCGACTACAAGCGCACCCACGAGATCACCCCGATCCGCCTGCGCCCGCACCCCCACGAGTTCGAGCTGTACTACGACGTCTGAGCTCGACCGTCCGGCGAGCACAGGCGCCGGATGCTTCAGTTCGGTCGCCGAGCGGTCGATGCACAGGTAGGCGGCTCCTCCCCCGGGCCGCACACCCGATCTGAAGGACCCACCTGTGACCCTCGGACACGTCAGTGGCGTGGACGCGCGCACCGAGTCGGTCGGACCCGTTCGCCAAGACGGGTCGGGCACTGCCCCCGGCAGCACGCACGGACGCCCGCAGGGCGCCACGCCCGCAGCCGCCCGCAGCCGCTCCGGTGACGCGACGCCGACGCCGGCAGTGGGGGTCGGAGCGTCCCCGCCCACCGCTGCCGGTGATCGACGCTCCTGCGAGCACCGCCGCCACCTGGCTCGGTGGCCTGGCCATCACCGTCACCGTGCTGGCGTGGGCCACCTACGTGGTGCAGACGGTGCTGTCGGAGCTGATCGACAACGGCGTGCACGAGAGTCGGTTCATCTGGCAGTCGGTGACGTACGTCGTGCTGATGTCCTTCCTGACCTTCTCCGCGCTGATGTACCTGCTGGCCCGTCAGGGAGCGCTGCACCGGTCACGCGGTCACGTCCGCGTCCCGCGTGCGGAGATCGACGCCTTCATGACCGACACCCGGCCCTCGCTGACGGTGCTGGTGCCCTCCTACTGCGAGCAGCCGGCCGTCGTGCGCGCCACGCTGCTGTCGGCCGCTCTGCAGGAGTACCCGGGTCTGGGCATCGTCCTCCTGCTGGACGACCCGCCCGACCCGGTCGACCCCGCGGCCGCGCAGAGCCTGGCCCAGTGCCGTGCGCTGCCGGCGGAGATCACCGAGCTGCTGCGCGAGCCGTACGAACGGTTCAGCGCCTCGCTGGTCCGGCACGAGGCCGCGGCGATGACCGGCGGGCCGAGCGAGAACGACGACGTCCGCGCGCTCGCGCTGGACTTCGTGTGGGCCGCCCGCTGGCTGCGGGAGCAGGCGGCCGGCTACCCCCGTGACTCGCACGCGGACGACTTCCTGGCCGACGAGGTCCTCGGCGGGCTGGCGGGGGACTTCGAGGTCACCGCCCGTGCGCTGTTCGGCGCCCTGGACGAGGGTGCGGCGGTGCCCGTCGCGCGGCTCAGCCAGCTGTGCCGGCGTCTGGTCTGGACCTTCGGGGCCGAGATGTCGTCCTTCGAGCGCAAGCAGTACGCGCACCTGCCGCACGACGCGAACAAGGCGATGAACCTCAACGCCTACATCGGCCTGATGGGGCGCCGTGTCCGGCAGATCGACACGCGGCTGGGCCGGGTGCTGCGCGACACCGAGGACCCCGACGGCACCCTGTACCCCGACAGCGACTACCTGCTCACCCTGGACGCGGACTCCGTCCTGCTGCGGGAGTACTGCCTGCGGCTGGTCCACCACATGGAGCTGCCGGGCAACGAGCGCATCGCGGTGACCCAGACGCCCTACTCCGCGTTCCGTGGGGCCGGCACGCGTCTGAAGCGGATCGCCGGTGCCACCACCGACATCCAGCACATCCTGCACCAGGGTCTGACGTACTACCGGGCGACCTTCTGGGTCGGCGCGAACGCGGTGATCCGCAAGGTCGCGCTGGACGACATCGTCGAGGTCTCCTTCGTCGGTGGTCAGGAGATCCGCCGGTACGTCCAGGACCGTACGGTCATCGAGGACACCGAGTCCAGCATCGACCTGATCGCGCACGGCTGGTCGCTGTACAACTACCCGGAGCGGCTGAGCTACAGCGCGACCCCGCC
>CAYQFJ010000279.1:0-1817 GCA_964416715.1 uncultured Actinotalea sp.
CGAGCAGCCTCATGGCCGCCGAGCGTAGTCGCGATCGATCCGGCGCGAGGCCGCCCGACGACGCGTAAGCGCAGCAGCCGCTCCCGTTCAGCCGATCGCCCGCTCCGGCTCGGGACGTTTGCCGCCGCCGTTCAGGACACGGTGGTGAGGATGTTCGCGGCGACGGATGGCACCGCCCCGGCGCCCCCGAGCACCCAGAGCTCGCCGACGTCATTCTTCGCGATCCACTGCCTGGTCACCGGCTGCGGGACCGGTCCGCGCACCAACAGCGTGGACTGCCCGAGCACTCCCCCGGTCATCGCGTCGATGAGATTGGCGTCGGCACCCGAGGTGACGACGGCTGCCGAGGTCCCGGTGTCCGAAGCGAACCCGGAGGCGATCGCGGTCGCGGTGGAGAAGCGGTCGTCCCCGCCGAGACGCCGGACGGAGATCCCTGAGCGCTTGAGCTGAGTGACCACCTTGTTCGAGACGGCACCGGTCCCGCCCACGACGGTGACGGACTTCACATCGCGGTCGGCGAGCGCCGTGGCGGTCACCTTGGGCAGCGAGTTCGGACTGGTGAGCAGGACGGGGCTGCCGGCCGCGGCCGCGGGGCCGGAGACGGCTGCGGCGTCGATCAGGTTGACCGACTGGCCGGAGGCAAGGACCGCCTCGCCGCTCTTCGGCATCTTCTTCGCGACGGCGGCCGCGGTCGCGTAGCGGCTGTCGCCGGAGAGTCGGTGGACCGTCTTCACGCCGAGATCCTTGAGCTGGACGGTGACCTTGTTGCTCAGTACACCCGTGCCACCGATCAGCCAGGCGGTGGTCGCACCGCGCCGTCGCAGCTCGGAACGCGTCGCCGATCCCAGCGCGTTCTTCTCCGACAGCAGCACGGGCGCGCCCCGGGAGTACGCGAACGGCGCGGCGACGAGCCCGTCGACGACCGAGTCCTGGGCACCGGCGACGATCACCACCTCCCGGCTGGCCGGGAATGCCGCACGACTGATCGCCACCGCCGTCTCGTACCTGGTGGGGCCCGCCAGCCTCTCGAGGGTGCGCCTGGCCGGAAGGTCCGGGGAGTCACCCGAGCGGTAGTGGGCAAAGTTCTCGGTGACGTAGACCCGTAGCGTCCTGCCACTGGTGACGAACGCCACACCCACACCCACGTGGGTGACCTTCGAGTCGAGGATGTTCGCCTTGTGACCCGTGGAGTCCATCAGCGCCTTGTGGATCGTGCTCGCCGGAGTCAGGGCACCCGTCCCCCACCCGGTCGCGATGTTCTCGGTGGCACGGGTCCAACCTTTGGGGTATTGCTTGGAGAACTGCGGATTGTGCTCGAACTTCCCGGTCGCTGCCATCCGTGCCGACCAGTCGGTGGCGACGGCCGCAAGGCGCGGGCTCGCGGTCAACGGAGCCAGTCCTCGCTTGGCGCGGTCCGCATTGATGTAGGAGAGGACCTTGCTCGCGTAGTCCGTCTCGGCGGTCGCGGAGGCGGGAGTCGCCGCTCCCACGAGTCCGACCCCGACGAGGAACGCCACGAGGATGCCCAACCACCGGGTCCATGTGCCTGGTCCGGACCGGCCGGTACGGACGACCGATCGTGTCCGGCCTGTCACGACAGACATGGTCCGTTCGGCAGAAGTTCCTGGCACGTGTCCTCCCCGATCCCATGGGCGGCTGCGGGCCGTGCGGCCGGACCTGTCCGGCGACCCTGCCCCGATGAGATCGGCAAGGTGCTCGGTACCCTTGAGGTTGGCGGTGCCCGCATTCCGCGACCCGAGATGAGAGATCAACTGTTGAGCGTACGAATCGTGGAGTCGGCCGATGTCGACGACCGC
>CAYQFJ010000280.1:0-1792 GCA_964416715.1 uncultured Actinotalea sp.
CCTCAACCTCGCCTCCGAGTCGCACGTCGACCGCTCCATCGCCGACCCGGGCCCGTTCATCCGCAACAACGTCGAGGTGATGCTCACCGTCCTCGACTACGCCCGGCAGACGCGGCCGCGGATGCTGCTGCAGATGGGCACCGACGAGGAGTACGGGCCGGCCCCGGCCGGGTACGCGCACCGCGAGTGGGACACGGTCCTGCCATCGAACCCGTACAGCGCCAGCAAGGCAGCGCAGTCGGCGATCGCGACGGCGTACTGGCGCACCTACCAGCTGCCGGTCGTCCTCACCCGCACCATGAATCTCATCGGCCCGGGGCAGGACGCGGAGAAGTTCGTGCCGATGGTCATCCGCCGGGTTCTCGCCGGGGAGACGGTGCCGATCCACTCCAGCCCCGACGGCCAGCCCGGGAGCAGGCACTGGATCGACGCCCGCGAGTTCGGCGCCGCGTGGCTGCACCTGATGACCACGCAGCAGCCGCAGATGTACCCGGCGCACGACCGGCCGTCGATGTGGCACATCGTCGGTGAGGAACGCTCGAACCTGGACGTGGCGCAGACCATCGCCCGCATCCTGGACCGGCCGCTGCGCTACGAGCTGACGTCGTTCCACGACTCGCGGCCCGGGCACGACCTCAGGTACGCGCTGGACGGGGCGAAGCTCGCCGGGGCGGGGTGGGCGCCGTCGCGGTCGCTGGATGAGGCGCTGGTGGACATCGTCGCCTGGTACGTCGACCACCCGGCGTGGCTCGGGCAGTCTGCCGAGGCCCTCGCATGAACCCACTGCCCCAATTGACCCTGCCGGTCCGGATGCGTATCGGAGACGGTGAGGAGTTCGAGGTCGGCGCCATCGCCCTCACCTTGGCCGACGGGCAGGTGGCACCCGGCATGCCCGGGGTGAAGACCGAGCTGGCTGCAATGCTGCGGTCCGCCGCGGATGCAGTCGAGGCTGGAGCGGACGAGTGACCGGGGTGTTCCGGGCGGCGGTGGTGCCGACGCGGGACCGGCACGACCTGCTGACCGAGTGCGTGGGCTCCGTCGTCGACCAGGTGGACCGGGTCATCATCATCGACAACCTCTCCAGCCCGCCGGTCGATGTCGAGCAGTGGCACGGCAAGGTCGCCGTCGTCCGGATCCCGCTGGACCCGCCGAACATCAGCATGTTCTGGAACGTCGGCATCGCCCTCGCCGACAACTCCGCCCACGCCGTCGGCGCCGCCGAGTGGGACATCGCCGTCCTCAACTCCGACGTGGTCGTCCCGCCCGGCTGGATCGAGCGGCTGTCCGCGGCGATGCGGTCCACCAGCGCGGTCCTCGCCTACCCGGACCAGCACGGCGGCCGCCAGCAGATCCTCCACACCAAGGCCGCCCCGGTCGACCTGCGGCAGCGGATCACCGGCTACGCGTACATGCTGCGCGGTGAGGCAGGACTGCGGCTCGACGAGTCGATGGCCTGGTGGTTTTCGGACGACAGCCTGGACTGGGAAGCCCGCGAGCAGGGCGGCGCGCTCCTCGTGCCAGGCATCCCGGTCGACCACCGCTGCCCGAACGGGTCCCTGTACGAGCGGCCCGAACTGGAGGCGCAGACCGTCCGCGACCAGGAGACCTTCCGACTGAAGTGGGGCCGCACCCCATGGTGACCAACCTGGAGACACCCTTGAAAATCGCAGTCACCGGCGGAGCAGGCTTCTTCGGCCGCGCCACCATCACCGCCGCCCAGCAGGCCGGGCACGACGCGTGGGCGTTCGACCACGTCCTCGGCCACGACGTCCTCGGCAACCTGGACGCCCTC
>CAYQFJ010000281.1:0-1774 GCA_964416715.1 uncultured Actinotalea sp.
CCACCGCGACGAAGCGCCGCGGTAGCTCCTCGATGGAAATGTCGCCCAGCTGCTCCGCCTCGGCCCGTTCGCGCCACCCATGACGGGCTGACCGATGCTCACCACCCTCGTCGAGCAGTTCGCCGCCAACCTCGCCACCGTCGGCCTCACCGGCACCAGCGACCCCCGGAAACTACCCGTGCCCGGGGTGCTCATCTACCCCGCCGGCCTCGACTTCGACCGGCTCGACCCCGACACCGCCACCGTCGACGTCGAGGTCATCCTCGTCGCCAAGGGACTCGGCACCCCCGCCGCCCTCGACCAGCTCGAGGACAGCCTCGGCCGCGTCCGGCAGCTGTGGACCGTGCCCGCCGTCGAGGCCGTCAGCGTCAACCTGCCGAACCACTCACCGGACCCCCTGCCGGGCCTCCGGTTCACTCTGACCACCCAGGTCACCTTATCCCAGGAGTAACCATGATCGATACCATCACCGTCGGCGCGGGGACACTGAGCCTCGGCGAGACCGGCAGCCTCACGCAGCTCGAGTCGCAGGTCACCTCCTGCCGCCTCGTCCCCGACGTCACCGTCGACGACCCGATCAACGTGCTCTCCGGCGAGCAGGCCGCAGGCGACCGCTCCGAGTCGTTCACCCTCCAGGGCACGCTGCTCCAGGACTTCGGCCGCGCCACCGGGGTCGACATCAGCCACTGGCTCTACGAGCACCGCGGCGAAGAGATGCCGTTCGAGTTCGTCCCGAGCACCAGCAAGGGAAAGAGCATCACCGGCATCCTCGTCGTCGAGGCCGTCGACATCGGCGGCGACGTCAAGACCAAGCCGACCTCCGACTTCGAGTGGCAGGTCATCGGCGCCCCGACGATCAGCGGCACCACTGGCGAGGTCCAGGCGTTCGCCAGCCTGCCCCTCGACGGCGCCCCGATCGACGACGGCGACGACGAGCCCGAGTTCTGACGTGAGCATCACGGCACGCGTCGACGGCGCCGACGAGCTGGCGCAGTCGACGCGTGCCGCCGCCCGGGCACTCGACGACCTCGACGGTCCGCTCGACGTCGTCGGCGACCAGATCGCCGACACCGCCCGCGGCCTGGCTCCCGTCCGCACCGGCAGGCTCCGCCGCAGCATCACCGTCACCCCCGGCAACAACGCCGTCACCGTCACCGCGGGCGCCCCCTACGCCTCGTTCGTCGAAGCCCGAAACCCGTTCCTGTCCGACGCGCTCGAGCGCCGCAGCGACGACGCCGTCAACACCATCACCAACGCCGTCGAGGACATCCTCGACACTATCGAAGGAACCTGACCATGGCCGTTGAGCCCCGCATCGCATCCCCCCGCCTCGCCGTCGTCCTCGAGAAGCCCGACCGCACGCTCGTCGAGATCATCACCCAGACCGACAACCGCGACGCCGTCCGCTGGGACATGACCCGAGGCCGCAAGAACTGGCCCAGCATGCAGGACGCCCCCCTGCTGTGGATGACGTTCCTCGCTTGGTCCGCCCTGGCCCGCTCCGGCGACTTCACCGGCACGTTCGAGCAGTTCAACGACGTCGCCCTCTCGCTGCGCGGCGTCGACGCAGACGGAAACACGCTCAGCGCGCAGACCGTCGAGGCGACCACCGTGGGCCCTACCCAGTCGGGACTCGTACCCGACTGATCTGCGAGCTCGCCGTAGCCACCCACACCACCCCCAGCCAGTGGCTCGACGAGCCCGCTGAGTTCATCGCCACCGTCCTAGAGGTCCTGGCAGAGAGGAACCGGCAGTAATGCCCACCATCTCGATC
>CAYQFJ010000282.1:0-1753 GCA_964416715.1 uncultured Actinotalea sp.
CATCCGAGGACATCAACGAGCTACGCGACCTCTGGACCCACGCCACACCCGACGTGCAGGCCGCGATCAAGGCACGGGTGGCTGAACTGCAGGCCGCCGCACAGCCCGAGCAGGAGGGGTGGGAGGGGTGAGCGTCCCGACGATCGACCGCGCACCGAACCCTACGTCGCCGGCGTACTGGGACGCGATCCGCGCCGAGGTCCGCGAGCAGACCCGCCTGGCCCGACTGCACCAGTGTCGTCGCTGCGGCATCGACACCACCCGCCGCGGCGACTACTGCCGCGACTGCGACGAATAGCACCCCCACACCCACCAGGCCCGCCACTGTGCGGGCCTTTCTCATGCCCAGGAGACACCATGGACCCCTTCGCTCAGTTCGCCATGCCGTCGTGGCCATCCGACGCGCTCTGCACCCAGGTCGGGTATGCCGACCTCTGGCACCCGGACAAGGGCGGCACACCGTACACCGCCGAGAAGGTCTGCGCCCGGTGCCCGATCGTCGCCTCTTGCCTGACCTACGCCCTCGCCAACCGCGAGCACGGCGTCTGGGGCGCGACCACCGCCATCGAGCGCGACGTGCTCACCGGGCGACGGTCCAGCAGCCGGAAAGCCAACAGGGCCACGGTCATCGCCCGCCTCGCCACCATCGGTGTGGATGTTGAGGCGATCCTGCGCGACCTGCAGGTGGAGGTGGCGGCGTGATCGTCGATCTCTTCGGCTCCACCGACGTTCGCCGAGCCATGGGATCCCACCAATCCAACAGTGGCGGCACCGACGAATGGCTCACTCCTCCGTGGATGTTCGAAGAGCTCGGACCGTTCGACCTGGACCCGTGCTCACCGATCAACCGGCCATGGTCCACGGCCGGCGAGCACTACACCCTCGCCGACGACGGGCTCAGCAAGCCCTGGCACGGCCTCGTGTGGCTGAACCCGCCCTACGCCCAGGCCGACAAGTGGATGGCCCGCCTCGCCGAACACGGCAACGGCATCGCACTCCTCTTCGCCCGCACCGAGACCAGACTCTGGCACGAGCACATCTGGCCACACACCACCGGCGCGCTATTCCTCCGCGGACGGCTCCACTTCTACCACCCGGACGGCACCGAGGCCAAGGCCAACGCGGGCGCACCATCCGCGCTCATCGCCTACGGGGACCGAGCCGCCGCCATGCTCAACGGCTCCGACCTCGCCGGGGCATTCATCACCACCCAGGAGCGACCATGACCGGCGACGAGTACATGGACCTGCTGGTCGAGCGTCGTGAGGAGTACTACGCGAAGCACGGGCAGCCAAGACCCGGCTTCCCCGCCATGCTCGACTGGTTCGTCCAGCCGGGTGACGAGGATCTCGTAGACCTGCCACCGCAGGCCCCGCAGCCGAAGCGAGAGGCAAAGCCACGCACCTACCGTCCCGCGTCCCACTGGCGCGAACAGCTGGCCCGGATCGAAGCGCGCATGGACGCACTCGACCCCGGACCGCGCCACGGCACCACCGACCCCGCAGCACACGGCGGCATCGGCATACGGCAGACCGCCCGCCAGAACCGGCAATGGGGTCAGCGCATCGACAGGACCGCCGCCGAGTGGGTCCGACTCGACACCCGACGCCGAGAGGTCACCGCCAAGCTCGCCCGCGCCGAAGCAAGAGAGGCAACAACACCGTGAAGAACTTCGACCACCCAGCGGTCGGCGCGTCCGTGATCGTGCGACCAGCAGGCCACCGCACCGGCAAGATCGTGGGCCGCGACAACG
>CAYQFJ010000283.1:0-1728 GCA_964416715.1 uncultured Actinotalea sp.
TCGGCGGCCTGCGCTACGGAACCGTCGAGACCGAGATCTGGATCCAGACCACCCTGTTCCTCGACCTGCGCGCCGCCGCGGTGCTGTCGGTCGTCCAGCTCGCGGTGGTCGCCGCCGCGCTGCTGGTCGCCGGCCGCGCGCGCCGGCGGCGGGAGCGGGCGCTGGCCCTCGGTGCGCGCGAGCCGGCCCGACCGCTGCGACCCGCCCTGTGGGGCCCCGACCGGCGTGGTGGCGACGTGCTCGCCGTGGCGGTGACCGCCGTCGTCGTGCTCGGGCTGCTCGCCCTGCCGCTGGCGACCGTCGTGGTGCGCAGCTTTCGGACCTCGTCGGGATGGGGCCCGGGCAACTATCGCGACCTGGCGACGACGGGCGGACCGAACGCGTTGAGCGTGACCGTCTGGGACGCGGCGCTCACCTCGCTGCGCACTGCGCTGGACGCGACGGTGATGGCGCTGGTGGTCGGAGGGCTGGTGGCGCTGGTCGTGTCCCGCCGGCCCCGAGCAAGGGGTGTGCGGCGTGCGGTCGGGCTGCTCGACGCGGTGTTCATGCTGCCGCTCGGCGTCTCGGCGGTGACCGTCGGGTTCGGTTTCCTGATCACCCTCCACCGGCCGCTGGGCCTCGACGTGGACCTGCGGACGTGGCCGCTGCTCATCCCGATCGCGCAGGCCGTGGTGGCGACGCCGCTGGTGGTGCGTAGCGTGCTGCCCGTGCTCCGCGCCATCGACACCCGACTGCACGAGGCCGCTGGCGTGCTCGGCGCCTCGCCCGGGCGGGTGCTCGCGACCGTGGACTGGCCGATCGCGGCGCGCTCCATGGGCCTCGCGCTGGGTCTGGCGTTCGCGGTGAGCCTGGGCGAGTTCGGCGCGACGTCGTTCCTCGCCCGGCCGGACCGGCCCACGCTCCCGGTGGTGATCTTCCGGTTGATCGGACGGCCGGGGGCGGAGAACTTCGGGATGGCGCTCGCGGCGTCGGTGCTGCTGGGGCTGCTGACCGCCGGGGCGATGGCGCTGGCCGAGCGGCTGCGCGGCGGCGGGACGGGGGAGCTGTGAGCGACGGTACCCGGACCGGTGCGCCGCCCGGACCGGACGCCGGGACGTCGGGCGCCCGGGAGGCGACGCGGGGGCTCACCGTGCGGGACGTCGTCGTGCACTACCGGGACGACGACGGGACCACGGCGACGGCCGTGGACCAGGTGAGCCTCGACGTCGGGCCGGGGGAGGTGCTGGCCCTCCTGGGGCCGTCCGGCAGCGGAAAGTCGAGCCTGCTGCGGGCCGTGGCCGGTCTCGAGCCGGTCTCGGCGGGGTCGATCGCGTGGGACGGGGCGGACCTCGCCGGTGTACCGGTGCACCGGCGCGGGTTCGGGCTGATGTTCCAGGACGGCCAGCTCTTCCCGCACCGCGACGTCGCCCGCAACGTCGCCTACGGCCTGGAGATGGCGGGTGTACCGCGCCAGGAGCGGCGGGAGAGGGTGACCGAGCTGCTGGACATCGTCGGGTTGGCCGGGTTCGAGCGGCGCGAGGTCGCGACCCTGTCCGGCGGCGAGCGGCAGCGGGTGGCGCTGGCCCGGTCTCTGGCGCCACGGCCGCGGCTGCTGCTGCTCGACGAGCCGCTGTCCGCGCTGGACCGCGCCCTGCGCGAGCGGCTGGCCGGCGAGGTCCGCGCGGCCCTGACGGCGACCGGGACGACGGCGATCTTCGTCACCCACGACCACGACGAGGCGTTCGCCGT
>CAYQFJ010000284.1:0-1705 GCA_964416715.1 uncultured Actinotalea sp.
TTCAACATCACCGAATCACAGGACTAGAGGGAGACTCTCGTGGGTGTAGGACCTTCCGCCGCCACCGTCAACGGGTGGCTTGAGGCGACGTTCATGGGCGTGCCCTACGTCATCACCTCGGTGTGGCTGCAACTGCACACCGACGACCCGGGCACCAACGGCGCATCCAACGTCGCCGACGTCGACGCCCGCCAGCTCGTGCTGTTCACCCGCCCGTCCAACGGCGTCATCCAGTCCGCGGGCGCGCCAGCGCAGTTCGTGATCGGCGCGGACCAGACGATCAAATACGGCTCCCTGCACAGCGAGCTGGAGGCCGGCACCTGGCTGGGCAACCTGATCGCCCGCTCACCCATCTCGGTCGTCGAGGGTGACGTGCTGATCCTGGGTGACGGGATCGAGTTCCGCGCCGAGGGGTGGACTTCGTAATGGCGGTAACCCGCGCGGGCGTTGGGCAACGCTACGTCCTGATCCCCGGTGTCACCACGTCGGGCACGGTTGATCTGGAGTTCAACGTCAACCCCGCCGCCGAGAACACCTACGGGATCGTGGCGGTCGGCTTCACCTGCACCTCCGATATCTCGGGGGCGTCGTTCGGTGTCGACTGGGGCGATGACGCCATGACCGAGATGCTCGACGCGCCGCTGATGTTCAACAGCGACAAGTGCATGCTCATGGGCTGGATCATCGCCGACCCCTCCGGCGGCGAGGTCCACGTCTCCTACTCCGACGTTCCCACCGGGGCGATCAAGAACCTGTTCGCCGCGGCGGTGATGCTGGAGAAGATGGAGGACCTCGACCTCGACAACCTCACGGTCGAAACCGAGGTCGGCTCCACCAACGTCACCTCCAGCGGGGTGACGGTCGCCTCGGGCGTGCCGGCCGACCGGGTCATCTCCGTGCATCTGATCGGGATGCTCAACGCGTTCACGAGTTTCAGCGGCACGCGGGTGGCGGCTCCGTTGTCGCCGGGCGGGGGTCACATGATCCTCGGCGAGTCCCGCGGCGCGACGTCGGTCGACGCGACGGTGACGCATGCGTTGACGACGGCGAACTGGGCGGCGTTCGGCATCCACACCGACGCCGCGCCCCTGACCGATCTGGGCTTCTCGGGCGATGTGCGATTCGCGACTCCGACGTTCGGCGCCGACCTGTACCGCTTCTCCAAACCTCACCCCGACCGGGATTACCTGGTGCCGGGCGTGAATTCAGCGGACCCGACGATCGTGGCCGACCGCACGGTCGTCACGGCGAACGGGGTGCCGATGCCGGTGTGGGTGAAAGACCCCGACGACACGCTCGACTTCACGCTGCGGTGGAACAACCACCTGGCGCCCAACGACGAGATCCGCAAGGTCGAGCACACGACGACGGGGTCGTTGCGGATCATTTCGGAGGCGATCGACCCGGATAACCCTGCGGTGACGCAGTTCTGGGCGAAGGGCGCGACGCGAGGTGTGACGCATCCGGTGCGGATCCGGTGGTGGACCAAGAGTGGCCGCCAGCAGGACTTCACCGTCTACATCGCGGCAGAGAACAACTAAAGGGGAGACATGGCTGTTGTCACGATCACCGGTGGTACTGCTGACGGTGGCGCGCTTGGCGATAACCGGCCCTGGAAGTTCTGGGCCGCCTCCTATCAGGCTGACGGCAACGGCGGGGTGATCACCACCGTCAAGGACCGCGAGGCCAACATCCTGCGCCCGGT
>CAYQFJ010000285.1:0-1672 GCA_964416715.1 uncultured Actinotalea sp.
GTGCCGTCGCGCATCTGGCCGCGGACGGCGGAGGTGACCGTGCGGGAGCCGGGCTTGCGGACGCCGCGCATGGACATGCACAGGTGCTCGCACTCGACGACGACGAGCACGCCGCCCGGGTCGAGACGTTCGACCAGGGCGTCGGCGATCTGGGACGTGAGCCGTTCCTGGACCTGGGGCCGGCGCGCGTACAGGTCCACCAGCCGCGCGATCTTGGACAGGCCGGTGATCCGCCCGTGCGACCCCGGGATGTACCCGACGTGCGCGACGCCGTGGAACGGCACCAGGTGGTGCTCGCAGGTCGAGTACACCTCGATGTCCTTGACCAGCACCATCTCCTCGTGGCCGAGGTCGAACGTGGTGCCCAGCACCGAACGCGGGTCGGTGTGCAGCCCGGCGAAGGTCTCCGCGTACGCCCGCGCCACCCGGGCCGGCGTGTCCCGCAGCCCCTCGCGGTCCGGGTCCTCACCGACGGCGAGCAGCAGCTCACGCACGGCCCGCTCGGCCCGCTCGTAGTCGTAGCCGGGCGGCCTCCGCTCGGCCGGGAGCGGCGTCCCGGTGTCCGGCTCGGAACCCAGCGGGACGTCGTCGGGCGTGTGGCTCATGTCAGCCCTGCTGGTCCGGGTCCACGCGGTCGCCGGGCGGGACCTCGCCCACCGGGTCCGCCGGGTGCTCGTCCCGTGCGCCGGCGGCCTCGTCCTGCGGGATCACCGGGTCACCGTTGGCCGCCGCCCGCTCCCGCGCGGTCTGCACCGGCGGGACGGTCGAGACGGCGCGGTCCGGGCTGGACAGCCACACCTCCCGGGGCTCGCGCTTGACGATCGGCGCGAAGATCTCCGCGAGCTCTGCCTGGTTGAGGGTCTCGCGCTCGAGCAGCTCGGTGACCAGCGTGTCGAGCACCTCCCGGTACTCGTTGAGGATCTCCCACGCCTCGTCGTGCGCGAAGTCGATGAGCTTGCGCACCTCGACGTCGACCACCGCGGCGACGTCCTCGGAGTAGTCACGGCCATGGCCCATGTCACGGCCGAGGAAGACCTCGCCGCCCTCCTGCCCGAGCTTGACCGCGCCGACCTTGTCGCTCATGCCGTACTGCGTGACCATCTTGCGGGCGACGCCGGTGGCCTTCTCGATGTCGTTGGAGGCGCCCGTCGTCGGGTCGTGGAAGACGATCTCCTCGGCGACGCGGCCACCCATGGCGTAGGCGAGCTGGTCGAGCAGCTCGTTGCGGGTCACGGAGTACTTGTCCTCCGCCGGCATCACCATGGTGTAGCCCAGAGCCCGGCCACGGGGCAGGATCGTCACCTTGTTCACCGGGTCGGTGTACCGCAGCGCCGTGGCCACCAGGGCGTGCCCGCCCTCGTGGTACGCAGTGATCTTCTTCTCCATGTCGTTCATCAGCCGGGTCCGCTTCTGCGGGCCGGCGATGACGCGGTCGATCGCCTCGTCGAGCTCGTGGTTGCCGATGGACTGCCCACCGGTGCGAGCGGTCAGCAGCGCCGCCTCGTTGATCACGTTGGCCAGGTCCGCGCCGGTGAAGCCCGGCGTCCGCTTCGCGACCGCCTTCAGGTCGACGTCGGGCGTGACGGGTTTGCCCTGCGCGTGCACCTGCAGGATCCGCTCCCGGCCCAGCAGGTCAGGCGCGTCGACCGAGACCTGGCGGTCGAACCGGCCC
>CAYQFJ010000286.1:0-1662 GCA_964416715.1 uncultured Actinotalea sp.
CGGGCTGGCCGAGGCGCAGCAGACCCTCGTGCTCAACAACCTGCGCGACCGGATCGTCGTCCAGGTGGACGGCCAGATGAAGACCGGTCGCGACGTCGTCGTCGGCGCGCTGCTGGGGGCGGAGGAGTTCGGGTTCGCCACGGCCCCGCTGGTGGTCAGCGGCTGCATCATGATGCGCAAGTGCCACCTGGACACCTGTCCCGTGGGTGTGGCCACCCAGAACCCCGAGCTGCGCGCCCGGTTCACCGGGAAGCCGGAGTTCGTCGAGACGTTCTTCGAGTACATCGCGACCGAGGTGCGCGAGTACCTCGCCTCGCTGGGCTTCCGCTCGATCCAGGAGGCGGTCGGGCACGTGGAGTCGCTGGACACCCGTGCGGTCGTGGACCACTGGAAGGCGACGGGGCTCGACCTGACCCCGGTCCTGGCCAAGCCCGAGCCGGTGCCCGGCTCCGCCCTGCACCACACGACCGCGCAGGACCACGGGCTGGACAAGGCGCTGGACAACCGGCTCATCGAGCTGGCCGCGCCGGCCCTGGAACGGCGCGAGCCGGTCAGGATCGAGATCCCGGTGCGCAACGTGAACCGCACCGTCGGGACGATGCTGGGCCACCACGTCACGCGTCGGTACGGGGCGGCCGGTCTGCCGGACGACACCATCGACGTGACGCTCACCGGCTCTGCGGGCCAGTCGTTCGGCGCCTTCCTGCCCGCGGGCATCACGCTGCGGCTCTTCGGGGACGCGAACGACTACGTCGGCAAGGGCCTGTCCGGTGGGCGCATCGTGGTGCGGCCCGACCGCGCCGCACCGTTGTACGGCGCGCTGGACGTGATCGCCGGGAACGTCATCGGGTACGGCGCGACGGCCGGGGAGATCTACCTGCGCGGCGTCGTCGGCGAGCGCTTCGCGGTCCGCAACTCCGGGGCGACCCTCGTCGTGGAGGGGGTCGGCGACCACGCCTGCGAGTACATGACCGGCGGGACGGTGCTGATTCTCGGTCGCACCGGCCGAAACCTGGGCGCGGGGATGTCCGGGGGCAACGCCTTCGTGCTGGACCTGCGCCCCGAGGCGGTCAACCAGCCGGCCCTGGCCCGGGGGGAGCTGACCCTCGCAGCGGTGGGGCCCGACGACGCGCCGCGGGTCGAGGCGCTGATGCGGGCGCACCACGAGCACACCGGCTCGCCGCGCACCGCCGAGCTGCTCGCCGACCTGCCCGGCACGCTGGAAAGGATCACGCAGATCGTGCCCACCGAGTACGCGCGGATGCTGAGCACCCTCGCGCACGCCTCGGACCAGGGGCTCGACCCCGCGGCCCCCGGCGTCTGGGACCACATCCTGGAGGTGTCCCGTGGCTGACGTCCGAGGCTTCCTCAAGGTGCGTGAGCGGGAGCTCCCGCCGAGGCGGCCGGTCCCCGTGCGGCTGATGGACTGGAAGGAGGTCAGCGAGCACGTCCAGGGCACCGAGGCGAACCTGGTCCGGCTGCACGAGCAGGCCGGCCGCTGCATGGACTGCGGCGTGCCGTTCTGCCACCAGGGCTGCCCGCTGGGAAACCTCATCCCGGAGTGGAACGACCTGGTGTGGAAGGGCCAGTGGGAGGAGGCCAGCGACCGGCTGCACGCGACCAACAACTTCCCGGAGTTCACCGGCCGGATCTGCCCGGCGC
>CAYQFJ010000287.1:0-1657 GCA_964416715.1 uncultured Actinotalea sp.
GTCGAGCAGCTCGACGACCAGGCCCTCGACGCGCAGGTCGTCTCCCCAGACCTTCTCGACCAGCTCGGCGTCGTGGCGGCCCTCGACCCAGATCCGTCCCGCTCGAGCGACCCGTGCCCGGGCGTCGTCCACCGGGAGCGACCCGGAGGCGGTGCGGCGCGGCTCGCCCGAGGCCGCGGGACGCCCGGGCGGCGTGAGCTCCACCGGCTTTCCGTCCACCCAGAAGCCCGGGCCGAGCGGGAACGAGCGGGTGCGTCCGTGGCGGTCCTCCAGCACGACGACCCGCATCCCGCCGGACACCTCCACCCGCACGACGGCACCGACCCAGCCCGTGGTCACCTCCTCGACCACGAGTCCGGTCCGGGCGGGTGTCGGGACGGAAGCCGGTGGTGTCTGCTCGGCGAGGACGTCGCGTGGGTACCTGTCGTTCATACCGGCATCCTCGCGGAAGTCGGACGTGGGCGGTTCCGGCGTAGGATTGGCACTCGATGACGGAGAGTGCCACCCGTCGACCGCGAGGCGCTACCCGAGGGGAGGAACGATGAGCGAGGACCGGCGGTTGGACGTGCTGCGGGCGATCGTCCAGGACTACGTGCAGACGCGCGAGCCCGTCGGCTCGCGCGTGCTCGTCGAGCGGCACTCGCTCGGCGTCTCCCCGGCGACGATCCGCAACGACATGGCGGCGCTGGAGGAGGCCGGCTACATCGCCCAGCCGCACACGTCGGCCGGGCGCATCCCGACCGACAAGGGGTACCGGCTCTTCGTGGACCGGCTCTCGGCGGTCAAGCCGCTGTCCACCCCGGAGCGCAAGGCGATCCAGACCTTCCTGGAGGACGCGGTCGACCTGGACGACGTGGTGGACCGTGCGGTGCGGCTGCTGGCCCAGCTCACCCAGCAGGTCGCCGTCGTGCAGTACCCGTCGCTGCGGCGCTCCGCGCTGCGGCACCTGGAGCTCGTGCCGCTGAGCGAGACCCGCCTGCTCGTGGTGATCATCACCGACACCGGCCGGGTCGAGCAGCGCACGCTCGAGGTGGACACCCCGATGCCGGAGCACGTGATCCCCGAGCTGCGTGCCCGGCTGAACGTCGCGGTGGCCGGCCGGCGGCTGGCGGAGGTAGCCGATCCGCTGGACCAGGTCGCCGCGGCCTTCCCGGTCCCGGACCAGGCGCTGGTCGGGCGGGTGGTCGGGGTGCTCGAGGACGCGCTGGCGGAGTCCACCGAGGAACGCGTCGTCATGGCCGGCACGGCGAACCTGGCCCGCAGCGGCACGGACTTCACCCAGACCATCCACCCGGTCCTCGAGGCCCTCGAGGAGCAGGTGGTGCTGATGCGGCTGCTGACCGAGATGGCCGAGGACTCCGCCGGGGTGGCGGTGCGGATCGGACGTGAGAACATGCACGCCGGGCTGGCGGAGACGTCGGTGGTGGCCGCCGGCTACGGGGCGCAGGGCGAGCCGCTGGCACGGCTCGGCTCCCTCGGCCCGACCAGGATGGACTACGAGGCGACCATCGCGTCCGTCCGTGCCGTGGCGCGCTACCTGTCGCGGATCCTGGCGGGATGACCGCGGCCACCGGCGCACCCGAGACCGAACGACCCACAGACGACCCGAACGGGACGGCAGAGAGCGACACGTGAGCAGCGACTACTACCAGGTGCT
>CAYQFJ010000288.1:0-1600 GCA_964416715.1 uncultured Actinotalea sp.
CGCACTTGGAAGAAGAAGTCGAAGAGCAGCAGGCCGACGATCGCCAGCACGGTGAGGGCCCAGACCAGCGGTGTGACGGTCATCGATCCGCTCTCGTCGGGGGACAGTTGGTCCATCCTCGCGCAGGGCCCGGCTGCGTGCGCGACGCACAGTGCCCCCCGCTGCGTGCGCGGCGCACACAGCCCCGCCACCCCACGACCCGTGGCACAATGATTCCGGAGAACGTGACATACGATCCGACTAGCGGAATGGATGCCCGATGGACGTGCTGAAGCGTCTCACCGAGCTGAGGCTGGTACCCGTCGTCGTCGTGGACGACGCGTCCGACGCCGGCCCGTTGGGCGACGCCCTGGTGGCGGGCGGTCTGCCGGTGGCGGAGGTGACGTTCCGCACGCCGGCCGCCGCGGAGGCCATCGCGACGATGGCCGGGCGCGGCGACATCCTGGTGGGCGCCGGGACCGTGCTGACCGTGGACCAGGTGGACCGCGCGGTCGCCGCCGGTGCGCGCTACGTCGTGTCGCCCGGTCTGAGCAGAGCGGTCGTCGAGCGCTGTGCGGAGCTCGACGTGCTCGCCCTGCCCGGTGCCGTCACAGCGACCGAGGTGCAGGCCGCCCTCGAGCTCGGGCTGACGACGGTGAAGTTCTTCCCGGCGGGGACCTCGGGCGGACCGGCGGCGATCAAGGCGCTGTCCGCCCCGTTCGGCGACGTCGGGTTCGTGCCGACCGGCGGTGTCGGGCCGGCGAACCTCTCGGACTACCTGGCCGTCCCTGCCGTGCGTGCGGTCGGTGGCTCGTGGATGGTCCCACGGGACCGGGTCGCCGCACGCGACGTCGCGACCGTGACCCGACTCACCGCTGAGGCCGTGGCGCTCGCCCGGCCCGACCAGAAGAACGGAGCCCACCCGTGAGCGAGCTGACCATCCGTCCGGCGCAGGAGTGCCGCTACGACATCGTGTCGCTGGGTGAGGTGATGCTCCGGCTGGACCCCGGGGAGGGGCGGATCCGCACCACCCGCAGCTTCCGGGCCTGGGAGGGCGGCGGCGAGTACAACGTCGCCCGCGGCCTGCGACGGGCCTTCGGGCTGCGCGCCGCGGTCGTGACCGCGCTGGCCGACAACGAGATCGGGCGCCTGGTCGAGGACCTCGTCCTGACCGGTGGTGTGGACCCCTCGTGGATCACCTGGCGGCCGTACGACGGGATCGGCCGCGAGGTCCGCAACGTGCTGAACTTCACCGAGCGCGGGTTCGGCGTGCGCGGCGCCGTCGGGGTGTCCGACCGCGGGCACACCGCGGCCTCGCAGCTCGCGCCGGGGGACGTCGACTGGGACCACCTCTTCGGTGACCTCGGGGTGCGGTGGCTGCACACCGGCGGCATCTTCGCCGCGCTGTCCGACACCACGGCCCGGACGGTGGTCGAGGCGGTGACCGCCGCCGAGCGGCACGGCACCGTCGTCTCCTACGACCTGAACTACCGGCCGAGCCTGTGGCGCTCGATCGGCGGGAAGGCGCGGGCCCAGGAGGTCAACCGGGAGATCGCCCGGCACATCGACGTGATGATCGGCAACGAGGAGGACTTCACCGCCTGCCTCGGTTTCGAGGTGG
>CAYQFJ010000289.1:0-1587 GCA_964416715.1 uncultured Actinotalea sp.
GTCCAGCTGAACCCTGACCCGCGACGAGGTGTCGGTCAGTTTGTGAAAGGTCACGACGCCGGCGTGACTGGTCCCGTCAGTGGACGTCCATGCGATGCGCTCGTCAGGATGCTGTTCGGTGATCTCGGCGTCGAACTCACGGGTGACCCCGGCGATGTCGGTGACCCAATGCGTATGGGTGTCGTCGACCTGCGTGATGGACTCGACACCGTCCATGAACTCTGGGAACGACTCGAACTGCGTCCACTGGTTGTACGCCACCTGCACGGGGACGTCGACGTCGATGGACTGTTCAACGGTGGTCATGAGTTCTCCTCGCTCGGCGGATGTTCAGCTGGCAAGTACCCGAACCCGATTCGCCTCATGCACCGCCGGCCGATGGCTGCATCCCCGGCCGGGATCGGGGTACCGATTCGAACAGAGCTGCTAGATCGGCCGCCGAAGGCCCGCGCCGACAGTCGGCACCGGGGAGCGGCCGGGCTCGAACTGTCTACCGTGACGATCGAGAGGAGACGATCGTGATGGCCTCGTCGCAGCCCGCTTCCGCGGGGCGCTCCAAGGTGTTCGTTCAGCAAGTGGCCATGGCCGTGGGCGCGGTCTTCGTGGTAGTCGGTGTCGCGGGCTTCATCCCCGGAATCACCACCAATGTCGACGACTTGGAGTTCGCCGGCCATTCGAGCGGGGCCGAGCTGCTGGGACTGTTCCAAGTGTCGATCTTGCACAACATCGTGCACCTGCTGTTCGGGGTGGCGGGCCTGGCGATGGCGCGCACGGCGCGGCTGTCGGTCATCTACCTCATCGGTGGCGGGCTCATCTATGCGGTGCTGTGGATCTACGGGTTGATCATCGACAGCGGCAGTGACGCCAACTTCGTCCCGCTCAACGATGCCGACAACTGGCTACACTTCGCGCTGGCCGTTGGCATGGTCGCACTCGGCCTGGCCGGATCGAGAGGCTCTCGCCAGGTCAGAACCGGCACCGCCTGAATCACCAGGACACGGCCCGCTTCTGTCCGCGGACGTCGAAGGCTGTCCCGAGATGGCATGATCTCGGACTGCTCCCTGCCGCACGGCCGGTGACGAAGGAGAACCGATGGGCCACATGCTCGGCGTCATTCTCGGGGTGGCGATCTGCTGCGGCGGCGGCTACGAGGTGGTCACCCGGGTGCGCTTGACTCGGCGCATGCTCCGCGCGGACGGCGTGTTCGTCGGCCGGGACGACGTACTCGGGCCTGGTGGCGCGAGCACCAGGAGTCGGGTCGGCCGGTTCGAGTTCACCACCGCGCAGGGACAGCAGATCGAGGCATCGAGCTCGCTGTACTCCTTTCCGGGTCCGAAGCCGGGAAAGCCTGTCACGGTGATCTACGATCCCGCCCGGCCCGAGGCGAGCGCCGAACGGCTCGGTGTGCATCGCCTGCAGATGTGGGCGATCGGGCCGCTGCTCATCGCGGTCGGCATCGCCGTGGCCGCGGTGAACGCTGCCGGCCTGCGCTGAGCCGTACCCGTTCAGGCGCGGCGGGGCGGGCGAGGACACCACCAGGCGAACTGTCGCATCAACAGGCGTGCATGGGTGGTGGCCCAGGGAATT
>CAYQFJ010000290.1:0-1580 GCA_964416715.1 uncultured Actinotalea sp.
TATCCACCAGCTGGTCGGTGCCGCCTTCTTCGCTGTGGTCGTAGATGACTGCAGGAGCGAGGGAGGCCGGCGATGCTCGTGGAGCTGGGACTGGTGGAACAGCGCTATCAGGCCGTGCTGGAAGTGCTCAACGACGGGGCGACGGTCACCGATGTGGCCCGCCGTCACGGGGTCGCCCGACAGACCGTGTACGCGTGGTTGCGGGCGTACGCGGCCGACGGGCTTCGAGGGTTGGCCGATCACAGCTCGAGGCCGCAGTCGTGCCCCCATCAGATGGACCCGACGGTCGAAGCGCGGATCGTGGCCATGCGCCGCGAGCACCCCGGCTGGGGGTCGCGAACGATCCTGACGTGGCTCGCCCGGGAGGGCTGGGTCCCGTTGCCGGGTCGGACGTCGATCGATCGGTGCCTGGTCCGCCATGGGTTGATCACCCCGCAGGCCCGGCGTCGGAAGCGGTCGGACTACAAGCGTTGGGAACGCAGCCGGGCGATGGAGCTGTGGCAGATGGACATCGTCGGAGGCGTCTGCCTGGCCGACGGCACGGAAGCCAAGGTCGTGTCCGGGATCGATGACCACTCCCGGTTCGTGATCTCGGCCAAGGTCGTCGCTCGGGCGACGGCGGTGCCGGTGTGCGACGCGCTCGAGCTGGCGATGGCGACTCATGGGGTGCCCGATCAGATCCTGACTGACAACGGCAAGGTCTTCACCGCCCGGTTCGGTCCCGGGCCGGGGCCGGTGCGCTTCGATCGGATCTGCGCTGAGAACGGCATCCGCCACATCCTCACTGCACCCCGGTCGCCGACCACGACGGGCAAGGTCGAGCGGTGGCACAAGACCATGCGCCGTGAGTTCCTCAACGGCAAGGTCTTCGCCTCGATCGACGACGCCCAGGCGAAGCTCGACGCCTGGGTGCACCACTACAACCACGTGCGCCCGCACCAGTCGATCGGCAACGTCGCCCCGATCGAGCGGTTCCGTCTCGCCGGTTCCAAGCCCGGCCCGGTCGAGCACACCGACGAAGCGCCGGTGGCCGTCGACGCGGTGACGACCCGGCGGGTGTCGGCGGGCGGCACGATCAGCTTCGCCACCGCGACGTACAAGGCCGGGCGGTGGCTCGCCGGCCAGACCGTGGAAGTGGTGTGCGAGCACGGGCTCGTGCACCTGTCGCACCGCGGCACCCTGATCGCAACCCACGCCCGCCGGCACCCCGTCGAGCGCGAGATCGCCGGCCTCGAACGTGGCCGCCGGCTCCCACCGGCACCGTCGAAGGTGACCGCGGCGTCGGTGACCCGCAAGGTCGACTCGTCCGGCAACGTGTGCTTCGCCGGCACGACCTACCGGGTGGGCTCGAAGTTCCGGCGTCGCCAAGTCCAGGTCGCGGTCGTGGGTGACACCGTCGAGATCTCGGTCGGGACCGAGCTCATCCGCTCCCACGCGGTGCGCCACGACCGCACCCGCGAGCACGGCGCGCTCGCCAACCCCGGCGGAAGACCGAACCGGATCAACGCCGCCTAACCCTCGACCGAGTGTCAGGCAGGTACCGGGGCCGAAGTGTCAGGCGGGTACCGGTGCTTGACATC
>CAYQFJ010000291.1:0-1576 GCA_964416715.1 uncultured Actinotalea sp.
TAGAGCGCCTCGTTCACACCGAGGAGGTCACTGGTTCGAACCCAGTATCGCCCACCCCGTCTGCGCAGTTCAGCCCCCATCTCGGGGTTCACCCGCCGGTCAGAGCCACAGGACCCTGTGACTCCCCGTGACTTTCCTGGTCAGCGGCATCGGGCCGGTGCGCTGCCGGTCCGGCCACGTCGTGCGTCTCACCCGCTACATCACCCGTCCGGCGCAACCGTCCGCCAGGTGCCGTCTCGTGTCTCGGAACACCGGGCTCTCGATAGCATCGACGCGCCGACCACCTCGAGGAGAACCACCCGTGCCACAGATCACCGTGAACGTCGACGGACAGCCACGTCAGGTCGACGACGGCACCACCGGTGCGGACCTCTTCGGGGACCGGCGGGAGGTCGTCGTGGTGCGCGTGGACGGCGAGCTGCGCGACCTGGCGGCACCGCTGCCCGACCAGGCGAACGTCGAGGCGGTGGCCATCGACTCCCCGGACGGGCTCGACGTCCTGCGCCACTCGACCGCGCACGTGCTGGCCCAGGCGGTGCAGCAGGTGAACCCGGACGCACGGTTGGGGATCGGACCACCGATCACCGACGGCTTCTACTACGACTTCGACGTCGAGACGCCGTTCACCCCGGAGGACCTCAAGGCGCTGGAGAAGGCGATGCAGCGCATCGTCAAGGAGGGGCAGACCTTCCACCGCCGCGAGGTCAGCGAGGACGAGGCCCGCAGCGAGCTCGCGGCCGAGCCGTACAAGCTGGAGCTCATCGGGCTCAAGGGGGACGCGGCCGGGGCCGCCGAGGGTGCGGCCGTCGAGGTCGGTCTCGGCGGACTGACGATCTACCAGAACCTCCGCCGTGACGGCTCGGTCGCCTGGCAGGACCTGTGCCGCGGGCCGCACCTGCCCAGCACCCGGCTGATCGGCAACGGGTTCTCGCTGACCCGCTCGGCGGCGGCCTACTGGCGTGGCTCGGAGAAGAACCCCCAGCTCCAGCGCGTCTACGGCACCGCGTGGCCGACCAAGGACGAGCTGCGCGCCCACCTCGAGCGGCTCGCGGAGGCGGAGCGACGCGACCACCGCAGGCTCGGGGCCGAGCTCGACCTGTTCTCCTTCCCGGACGAGATCGGCTCGGGTCTGCCGGTCTTCCACGCCAAGGGCGGCATCATCCGGATGGAGATGGAGGAGTACTCCCGACGCCGTCACGTCGAGGCCGGGTACTCCTTCGTGAACACCCCGCACATCACCAAGGCGAAGCTCTTCGAGACCTCCCGGCACCTGGACTGGTACGCGGACGGGATGTACCCGCCGATCCACGTGGACGCCGAGCTCGACGACTCCGGGCACGTCCGCAAGCCGGGGCAGGACTACTACCTCAAGCCGATGAACTGCCCGATGCACAACCTGATCTACTCCTCGCGGGGACGGTCCTACCGCGAGCTGCCGATGCGGCTGTTCGAGTTCGGCACGGTCTACCGCTACGAGAAGTCCGGCGTGGTGCACGGGCTCACCCGCGCCCGCGGCTTCACCCAGGACGACGCCCACATCTACTGCACCCGGGAGCAGATGCGCGCCGAGCTCGCC
>CAYQFJ010000292.1:0-1565 GCA_964416715.1 uncultured Actinotalea sp.
CGGCATGCAGCAGCGGGTGGCGATCGCGCGCGCGGTCGCGTACCAGCCCGAGGTGCTCGTCATGGACGAGCCGTTCGCCGCGGTGGACGCCCAGACGCGTGCCGACCTCGAGGACCTCGTACGACGGGTGTGGCGGGATCTCGGTGTCACGGTGCTGTTCGTCACGCACGACATCGACGAGTCGGTCTACCTCGGCGAACGGGTGCTGATGCTGTCCAACTCGCCCACCGTGGTCCAGGAGGACCTGGCGATCGACCTGCCCGACGACCGTGACCAGCTCACCACCCGCGCGCTGCCGCGCTTCACCGAGCTGCGCACCCGGGTCTACGAGCAGATCCAGCGCGCCAAGCGCGGAGAAGCGGTCCCGAGCACACCCTGACCCAGCCCATCCCCCGTGATCATGCAACTCCGCGTTGATCATGCAACCCAGCAGTGATCATGGAATTCGGCGTTGATCATGCAACTCAGCGGTGACGCTTCTATGTGTTGTCAAGGGTGTTGTTGAGGGTGCGGTAGATCTGGCGGGCGATGTAGCGCTTGAGGGTGCGGCGGATGTCGCGGTCGGTCTGGTCTTCGGTGCGGCGGCGGGCGGCGAAGGCGCGGGTGGTGGGGTCGACCCGGAGGCGGGTCATGGTGATGGTGTGCAGGGCGCGGTTGAGCTGTCGGTCGCCGCCGCGGTCCAGGCGGTGGCGGGTGGTCATGCCGGAGGAGGCGGGGATGGGGGCGGCACCGGCCAGGCGGGCGAAGGCGGCTTCGGAGTGGATGCGTCCGGGGTGGGAGTAGGCGATCAGGATGGTCGCGGCGCAGATCGGGCCGATGCCGACGGCCTGGGTCAAGGTGGGCGCGGCCTGGTTGACCAGGTCGGTGATCTGGGTGTGGTTGGTCTTCAGGTCGCCGTCCAGGGTCAGGACCTGCTTGGCCAGGCGGGTGATCTCGGTCCGGCGGATGCGGGCCTCGAGGGACTCGGTGGCCTTGGCCCGGGCGCGGGCCAAGGTGGTCAGGGTGGGGGTGGTCAGCCGGGTCCGGGCCAGGGTGTGCTGGTCGGGGTCCCCGGTGCGTAGCAGCGCGATCAGGGCGTTGTTCTTCGCGGTGCGTTCGGTGGTCATCTGCTCGCGGGCCTGGCACAGGATCCGCAGCCCTTCCCGGGTCCCGTCGGCCCGGGGTGCACCGAGCCGACCGGTGTCGGTGGCCAGGGCGGTGCGCGCGGCGGTGACCGCGTCGATCGGGTCGGACTTGCCGGTGCCTGGCCGGGACCGGGCGACCGGTTGTTCGACCTCGACGACCTGCCACCGGTCGGCGGTCGCGGCCCGGGTCAGTCCGATCCCGTAGGAGCGGGTGCCTTCGACGGCCAGCACCCGGGGACCGCCGGCGACCTGGGTGTCGGCCCAGGCCAACGCCCGGCGGGTCCCGGCCACGGTGGTGGGGAACTGTCGGTGACCCAGCACCCCACCGACCGCGGTGACCGCGGCCAGGGTGTGGGTCCGGGCGTGGGTGTCGACCCCGATGACGACCGGGGTGATGTCTGCCAGCATGGTCATTGCGACTACTTCCTTCCAGGTGGTGGA
>CAYQFJ010000293.1:0-1533 GCA_964416715.1 uncultured Actinotalea sp.
TCCTCCCGGTGCTCCACCGTTCGCGCTCCCAGCATGGCGTCGGTCCGGCGCGGGGGCGACCGCGACCATCGTCCCGCTCCGTGCCGGAGATTCATAGGACGTATGACACACCGGGCACCTCGAGGTGGAGCGTTCGGGTGGCGACACGCGGGCGTGTCCCGCGCAAGCGCTCCACACCGTCTCGTCGGCGTGCGAGCGGACGTAAGCGTCTACGTCGCCAGCTGGGCGGCGAGCTCGGCGGGGTCGGTGGTGGGGAGCTCGCAGACGAACCCCCGGCAGACGTAGGCCGTCGGCGTGCCCCCAACCATCCCCCGCCCCTCCAGCAGCGCCACCCCCGAGCCAACGGGATCGTGAAGGATCTCCGTCGCCTGTTGAGCGGGATCCTTCACGTCGTGGGCGGGTGCCTCGGCGGGCTGGGTGGCGCCGGACGCGACGGCGAGGACGGCGCCGGGGGCGGTGGCGTGGAGGGCGACGCGTCGCAGCTCCTGCGTCGCCGGGTGGTCCGGAGGGCCGACGACGGCCACCTCGCGCGGTCCGTCCAGCAGCGCCTCGGCCACCGCGAGGGCCCAGCCGGCCGCGCGCGGGTACCGGCCCGCGACGGTCAACGGCTCGTCGAGCGCGGCCTCGGCGGCCTGGCGATGGCGGTGTGATCCGGTCAGCGCGGCGTAGGAGAGCAGGGCGTCGGCCGTCGCCGCCTGTCCCGACGGGGTGGGACCGTCGGCGAGGTCACGCGGCCGACGTATCGCCGCGAGGACCGGGTCGGTCTGGTCCTCGGCCGTGTCGAAGAACCCACCGCCACCGTCGCCGAACCGCGCCAGGACGTCGTCGAGCAGGACGCCGGCCGTACGCACCCAGCGGTCCTGCCCGGTCGCCCGGTGCAGGGCGAGCAGGCCCTCGGCGAGGTACGCGTAGTCCTCCAGGACGCCGGGCGCGTGGCCGACGACGCCGTCCCGCGAGGCGCGCACGAGCCGGCCGCCCGGTGCGAGGTGCCGGGTGACGAGCAGCTCGGCGGTGGTCGTCGCGGCGTCGACCCAGTCGGGACGTTCGAGCACCGCACCGGCCTCGGCGAGGGCCGCCAGCGCGAGGCCGTTCCACCCGGTGACGACCTTGTCGTCCCGCGCGGGACGGGGCCGTTCCTCACGGGTGGCCAGAAGCCGCTGACGGATGCCCGCGTAGCGCTCGGCGTCCTCGGCGTCGGTGCGCAGCTGGAGCACCGAGGAACCGCGCTCGAACGTGCCCTCCTCGGTGACGGTCCAGACCTCGGCCGCCCACGCGCCGTCGTCGGGCCCGAGGGCCTCGGCGAGCTGCGCCGGGGTCCACGCGTAGAACGCGCCCTCGTGGAGGCGCCCGTCGGGACCCTGGCTGTCCGCGTCCAGCGAGGAGGCGAGGCCACCCTCGGCGGTGCGCAGCTCGCGCAGCATCCACTCGGCGGTCTCGGTGACCACGCGCCGGGCCAGCGGGTCGCGCTCGGTGAGCCACCAGCGCAGGTAGACCCGCAGCAGGAGCGCGTTGTCGTAGAGCATCTTCTCGAAG
>CAYQFJ010000294.1:0-1532 GCA_964416715.1 uncultured Actinotalea sp.
CGGCGGCGACGTTGCGCAGACCCTCGCGCACGAGCGCCTGGGCGAGCACGGTGGCGGTGGTGGTGCCGTCACCGGCGATGTCGTCGGTCTTCTTGGCAACTTCCTTGACGAGCTCCGCGCCGATCTTCTCGAACGGGTCGTCGAGCTCGATCTCCTTGGCGATGGAGACACCGTCGTTGGTGATCGTGGGGGCTCCCCACTTCTTCTCCAGCACGACGTTGCGGCCCTTCGGGCCGAGGGTGACCTTGACGGTGTCGGCGAGGGTGTTCATCCCGCGCTCCATACCGCGACGGGCCTCCTCGTCGAAGGCGATGATCTTGGCCATTCGGATGGTCCTCCGGTTGTGGCGTGTGGGACCTGGCCGTGGTGCCCGCGACGGACGGAACGGCACCCGACGGTCACGTCCCGCCGACTACCGCACCTCACCAGCCCAGGTGCTTTTCTGTCACTCTCAGGCCGAGAGTGCTAACTCATTATTGGCACTCGACCCATGAGAGTGCAAGCGCGGACACGGCCCGTCCGCGCGGCGTCGGTGCGGCGCTGACGGCCGGGCCGCGAAGAGCGGGAGCCGCTCGGCGGCTCAGAGCGCGCGGACCTGCTCCGCCTGTGGCCCCTTGGGGCCCTGGCCGACGGTGTACTCGACCTCCTGGCCCTCGTCGAGGGACCGGTAACCGTCCGCCTGGATGGCGCTGAAGTGGACGAAGACGTCGGGTCCCCCGTCCGCCTGGGTGATGAACCCGTAGCCCTTCTCGGCGTTGAACCACTTGACGGTGCCCTGTGCCATGCCTGCTCCTGTTCGCGGGGTGCGGACGTGCAGGCGAGCCTAGTGCGGACGGCCGACGCTGGGGAGACCCCGTCGCGCGGGTCGGCACCGACCGGGCCGACGGCCGAGTGTCAGGCCTGGTAGTCCTGCGCGAGGACCACGACGATGCCGTCGGTCGCCACCTCCGGCGAGAGCTCGACGGTGCTCAGACCGAGCGTCGCGGCGACCTGCTCGGCCGTCGCGACGTCGTCGGCGAGCTGGTAGTACACGACGGACGCCGCGACGTCGTCGCCGGACCAGTTGCCGGTCGAGAGGTCGGTGAACCCGGCGGTCTCGAGCTTCTCCGCGGCACCGGCCGCCAGACCGTTGATCCGGGTGGAGTTGAGCACCAGGACCGTGCGGGCGAGGTCGGCGACCGGCTCGGGCTCGGGCGGCGGCTCGGAGGTCGGCTCGTCGGTCGCCGTCTCATCCGGCGGGGGCGTCGCGCCGCCGGAGTCGTCGGCGCCGTCGTCACCGGGGGCGTCACCGCCGCCGGCGTCGTCGGACGTGTCGGTGAACGCCGGGAGCTCGATCCCGCTGAGCCCGTCCCACTGGGAGACCCAGGTCACCAGCCCGAAGGCCAGCAGCGGGAAGACCACCAGCACGACGACGAACGGTCGCCACCGGGCCCACGCGGACCGGGGTCTGCGGTGGACGCCGCGGGGCCCGCCCTCGGCCGCGAGTGCGTCGAACTCGTCGTCGGGGTGGGGGTAGCGGCGCGAACTCACGC
>CAYQFJ010000295.1:0-1513 GCA_964416715.1 uncultured Actinotalea sp.
TGGGGCTCGCTTGTTGCGGACGGGGCCGGTGCTGGTGCGTACGCCGGTGCGCAGGAGTTCGTTGCCGATCCAGAACTGCAGGGTCTCGGGTCCGACCAGGACGTCGCAGCGTTCGCCGGCGCGGTGGACCACGACAGAGACCTGTTGCCAGGACACGCAGACGATCTTGTTGGTGGCGACCTTGCGAGCGACCCAGTTAGGCCCCGAGCGGTCCGGGACGACGTCCGGTTAACGGGCTCTTCGGACTTGTGGTGGGGGTGAGGGCGCGCCGGTGAGCTGGGTGCGGGGGTGAAGGGGTCGAGGTCCTCGATGATCAGAAGCGCCAACCACTGATCAACTTCGAGGACCTCGACGGTGTCCAACGCTACGGGGTGCGCCGGTGCGCCCACGACTGATCCCTGCTCGCGCTGCGACGTGCTGCTCGGCCTGGATGGTGTCCATGTTGAGCACGTCGAGCGCGGGCCGACGTCGCTGACGGTGACGGTCTCCACGCCGTGGGCGTTGATGGGCTGCCCGGCGTGCGGGGTGGTGGCCGCCGGTCGCGGCCGGCGGGTCCGGGTCCTGCACGACGTCCCCGGCCAGGTGCCGGTGATCGTCCGGTGGCGCCAGCGGACGTGGCGGTGTCCGGACGCCGGGTGCGGGGTGGGGATGTTCGTTGAGCAGCTGCCGACCCTGGTGCACCCGCGCGGGTCGCTGACCGGTCGGGCGGTGATCTGGGCCATCAGTCAGCTGCGTCACGAGCACGCCACGATCCAGGGCCTGTCCCGTCAGCTCGGCACGTCGTGGAAGACGCTGTGGCGGGCGGTCAAGCCCCGCCTGGTCGAGCTCGCCGACGACGAGTCCCGCCTGGCCGGGGTGGTCTCGCTGGGGGTCGATGAGCACGTGTGGCACCACACCCCGCACAAGGCCGCGACCAAGGGCCCGACGATGCTGACCGGGATGGTCGACCTGACCCGCGACGCCGACGGGGTGGTGCACGCCCGGCTGCTGGACCTGGTTCCGGGCCGGTCCGGGACCGTGTTCGCGGCCTGGCTCAAGGCCCGCACCGACTGCTTCCGCGATGGGGTGCAGGTCGCCACCCTGGACCCGTTCCGCGGGTATGCCAACGCGCTGCGCGACGAGTTGGCCGAGGCCACCCCCGTGCTGGACGCGTTCCACGTCGTCAAGCTCGCCGGACAAGCCATGGACGAGGTTCGCCGCCGCGTCCAGCAGGACACCCTCGGGCACCGGGGCCACAAGAACGACCCGCTCTACCGGATCCGCAACATCCTGCGCGCCGCCGCGCACCACCTCACCGAGCGGCAGTGGAACCGGCTCTCGGAGTGCTTGGGCCGGGGTGACCCCGACAGCGAAGTGTTCCTGGCCTGGCAGTGCTATCAACAGGTCCGCGCCGCCTACGCCGCCCCGGACCTGGCCGCCGGGAAGAAGATCGCCGAGCAGATCGTCGCGACCTTCGCCTCGTGCCCGATCCCCGAGATCGCCCGGCTCGGCAAGACCCTGCGTCAGTGGAAAC